>DAORNH010000015.1:10892-14095 GCA_035440865.1 Hyphomicrobiaceae bacterium
TCAAGGTCGATCCGTCGTGGGTGAGCGCCACGCCCGGCATCGTCTCGGGGCTCGGCCTCATCATCCAGGCGCTGAGCGAGCCCGGCGACGACATCGTCGTCTTCCCGCCCGCCTACCACGCCTTCCGCAAGATCATCCTCGCCAACGAGCGGCGCATCCTCGATGTCGGCCTCGTCGAACGCAACGGCCGCTACGCGATGGACCTCGATCTCCTGCGCTCGCGCCTCACGCCGCGCACCAAGGCCGTGTTCCTGTGCAGCCCGCACAATCCGGGCGGCACGGTCTGGTCACCAAACGAGCTCCGCGATCTCGCCAAGGTCTGCGCGGAGCGCGGCGTCGTGCTGGTCTCGGACGAAATCCATTGTGACCTCGTCTTCCCAGGCGCGCGCCATACGCCGACCATCGCCGCCGCCCCCGAGCTCGCCGAGAACATCATCACTTGCGTCGCGGCGACGAAGACGTTCAATCTCGCCGGCGCACACGTCGGCGCCTGCTTCACGTCCAACCGCACCTTGAAGAAGCGGCTCGACGCGCGTATCGCGGCGAGCGGCCTCGCCTCCTACAACAGCTTCGGCATGCTCGCCACGGAAGCCGGATGGCGGAGCGGCGAAGCTTGGCTCGACGCGCTCATCCCTTATCTCAAGGCCAATCGCGACGAGTTCGACCGGCGCATCGAGAAGGCCGCTCCCGGCGCGCGCTCCATGCGGCTCGACTCGACGTATCTCGCCTGGGTCGATTTTGCGAAGACCGGGCTCGCGCCCGCCGACGTCGCCGAGCGCGTCGCCAAGCGCGCGCGCATCTATGCGAGCCCCGGCGAGCAGTTCGGCCCGGGCGGAGCGAACTCGCTGCGCTTCAACTTTGCAACCCCGCGACCGATCCTCAACGAGGCACTTGCGCGCCTCGAGGAGGCGTTCCGCGATATCCGGACCGGCGCCTGAGCGGAGAGTTGTCATGCGGCCTGTGATCGGGGTCATCGGCAACACGCACGTCATCGAGAACCGCTTTCCGGCGCAACTCGCCGGCGAGCGCAACCTCCGCGCCATCGCCGAAGTCTGCGAGGCCCTGCCGCTCGTCTTCGCCGGCTGCCCCGAAATCACCGACATCGGCTCGCTGCTCGAGACGGTCGACGGCATCCTCTTGACCGGCGCGCGCGCCAACGTCCATCCGACGCGCTTCAGGACGGAGCCCAATCCCAAGCACGAGCCCTATGATGAGCGCCGCGATGCCATGGCGCTCGCCGTCATCAACGCCTGCGTCGCGCGGTCGATCCCCGTGTTCGGCATCTGCCGCGGCTTCCAGGAGATGAACGTCGCCTTCGGCGGCTCGCTGCATCCCGAGATCCGAGAGATTCCGGGCCGCATGAACCATCGCATGCCACGGCTGCCGACGGGCGAGATCCACCCCGACCAGACAGTCGTGTTCGCCGACCGCCACGACGTCCGCCTGAAACCTGGCGGCCATTTCGCGACGATCCTCGGCACGGATTGCATCCGCGTGAACTCGCTGCACGGCCAGGGCATCCTGGAGCCTGGTCAGCGGGTCGTCATCGAGGGTGTCGCCGAGGACGGCACGGCCGAGGCGATCTGCATCGAGGGCGCCGCCGGATTCGCCCTCGGCGTGCAGTGGCATGCCGAGTACGACCCGCAGCGCAACCCCGTCAACCGGGCACTTTTCAAGGCGTTCGGCGACGCCGTGAAGAGCTACCGCCACGCGTCCTGACGCGGCTCCGCCTTACGAACGCCGAACTTCATGACATTGGTGTGACAGTTGCCGGACAGACGGCGACGCTCACGCAGTGGCATCCAATATGGCCACGTGTGCAGCTTGCCCGCACACCGGAAGACCAGCCAGCAATGTCCCTCAGCGTCGAAGCGGCCCCCGCGCACCGCCGGCTCGGCTCGTGGTTCCTCATTGCGTTTCCCCATCTGGGTGCGCTTCTCATCCTGCTCGCCACCGAGACGAGCCTCGTCGGCCGCTTTGCCTTCGTGCTCGCCTGGGCATTCTTCACCCTTGGCTGGATGGCCGTGCTGCGGCGACCGGCCGTCGCGGGTATGCTGGCGCTCGGCTTCCTCGTGCTCCTCGTGCTGCTCTCGAGGTTCAAGCACGAGATCCTGCTGATGACCGTGAACTTCGTCGATGTGATGCTGATCGACGCCGATACGATTGCATTCCTGCTGCAGGTCTTCCCGCGCCTCGATCTCAAGGCGGCGGCCGGAGCGATCGTGGTGGCTGCGGCCTTGGCGATGGTGTGGCGCCTCGACAGGGCCCGCGTCCGGCGCTCGCTCGCGGCGGGCGGTGCTGCTGCCTCGCTCGGCGGGCTGGTCTGCCTTTCGGTGCTCGTCCCGAACGATCCCTGGGAGGAGTTCTACGCCGAGAACTACTTCTCGAAATACGCCCGCTCGGCCGTGACCGCGATCAGCGATCTCATCACGAGGGGCGTGCTCGACAGCGACAAGACCGCAACCGAGCGGCTGGCCGCGAGCCCAAGCACGCCGTGCAGGCTCGATAAGCCGCCGCACATCATCATGGTGCATGACGAATCGAGCTTCGATGCGCGCGCCATTCCCGGCCTCAAGGTGCCGAAGGGCTATGGCGATCACTTCGTCTCGGGCGACGGAAAGCGCCGGACACTGCTCGTCGAGGGCCCGGGCGGGCCAAGCTGGTACACTGAATACTCGATCCTCACCGGGCTATCCGCACGCTCGTTCGGCCGCTTCGTCGATTTCACAACGCGCATCGCCGTCGGTCGGATCGAGCGGGGCCTCCCCCGCGCGCTTGCCCGCTGCGGCTATAAGACATTCACGCTCTACCCAATGTATGGAACGTTCCTCAGCGCCCGCGCCTTCCAGACGACGGCCGGAATTCAATCTTTCATCGACGCCCAATCGCTCGGCGCCAAGTTCCAGGATGCCGACAGCTTCTATTTCGACGCCGCCGCCGCGACCCTGGCGAAGCACCGGGCCGAGGGGCCCCTGTTCGTCCTTGTCTATACGGCTCAGAACCACTTTCCCTGGACATTTCGCTTCCGCCCGGACCTCGCTCCCGACTGGACGGCGCCAGGCAATCGCGCCGACGTCGACGAGTACCTCCGCCGCCAGCACCTGACCGCGGTCGATTACCAGGCATTTCTCGCGCGCCTGAAGCGCGAGTTTCCTGGAGAGCCCTTCCTGATCGTGCGCTTCGGCGATCACCAGCCGTATTTC
>DAORNH010000015.1:14206-18075 GCA_035440865.1 Hyphomicrobiaceae bacterium
CCCTCGACACGCTCGACGTCCCCTATCTGGCGCTCGTCGTGCTCGAGGCCGCGGGCGTTCCGCTCGATCCCTCGTTCACTGAGCAGAAGCTCATCCTCGAGCGTTGCCGCGGCATATTTCACCGCTGCAACGGCGGCGCGGAGGCGCGCCGCTTCAACCGCCTCCTGATCGATGCCGGCCTGATCAAGGGGCTTTAGTCCGAGCGCGCCGCGGCAGTTCGGCGCGCGTGCGCCCGGTGATCTTCAATGCGAAGGCGTAGCGCATCGCCTCGTCGCGGAGCCGCTCGAAGCGCCCGGGCGGTCCACCATGCCCGCCGAAATTCGTGTGGAGCAGCAACAGGTTCCGATTGGTGCGCATGGCCCGGAGCCGCGCGACCCACTTGGCCGGCTCCCAGTAGGCGACACGCCGGTCCGAGATGGCGCCGGTTGCCAGAATGTGCGGGTAGGGCTGTGCGCGGACGTTGTCGTACGGCGAGTACGATCGGATCAGATCGAAGGCCGACTTGCTCGCCTCCGGATTGCCCCACTCGGGGTACTCGAGTTGCGTGAGCGGCTGGCTCGCATCGAGCATCGTCGCCAGCACATCGACGAACGGCACGTCGGCAATCACGCCGAGGAAGAGCTCCGGCCTGGCATTGGCGACCGCCCCGACGAGCATGCCGCCGGCCGATGCGCCCGCGATCACGATGTTGCCGCGCTTCACATGGCCTTCGGCAATGAGATGCTCGGCAGCAGCGATGAAATCCGAGAACGTGTTCGGCTTCTTCTCGCCCCGCCCCTCGACATACCAGCGCTCGCCGCGGTCGTTGCCGCCGCGCACGTGCGCGATCGCCATCGTGAAGCCGCGGTCGACGAGGGAGAGGATGTCGCGCTCGAAGCGGGGTTTGGACGCCACGCCATAGGCCCCATAACCCGTGAGGTAGAGCGGCGCGTCGGGATCGCCGGCACGGTCGGCCCGGTGGAAGAAGGTGATCGGCACCAGCTCGCCGTCGGCGGCCTTGGCCATGAGACGGCGGGTGACATAGTCGTCCGGCCGGTGACCGCTCGGAATGCGGGTCTCCTTGATGACGACCCGCTTCTCGGTGGTCACATCGTGCTTCCAGTAGCGGACCGGCGTCGTCGGCGCCTCGAACGAGACGATGAGCTCGGTCGACGACTGCTCGTAGCCCGAATGGATACCGAGCACGTGCGGCCCATCGCCGAACGAGACGGCATGCTCGCGGCCGTCGCTCAGGCGGCGCACCATGATGCGCGGCAGCCCGTCGGTCTCCTCGAGCCAGATGAGCTGGTCGTCGAGCGTCTCGAGCCAGGTGATGACGCGGCCCGGCACATGCGGCACGAGTTCCCGCGGAGGCGAGGTCTCGAAGCTCGCGAGAGGCGCCTCGATGATCTTGTTGTCGAGAGCGCCATCCGCATTGGTGAGCGTGATCAGGCGCTCGCCGACGATCTCGACGCTGTAGCGGATATTGTCGCGGCGCGCGGCGACCATTCGCGGGGGCGCCTCGGGTGCTCGCGCATCGACGAGCCGAATCTCGCTGGTCTGGTGTGTCCCCGACTCGATCGCGATATAGCGCCCGGAGGCCAGCCGCGACACATCGACGTAAAAGCCGAGATCCGTCTCCTTGTACACCAGGATGTCCGCGCTGGGGCTGGTGCCGAGACGGTGGCGGTAGACGCTCAAGGGCCGCGAGTCGTCGTCGAGACGCACGTAGTAGAGCCACTGGCCGTCGAGCGACCAGACCGCCCGGCCGTTCGTGTTCGGGATGCTGTCGGGAAGGTCGCGACGTGATCTGAGGTCGCGCACGCGGATCGTGTAGCTTTCCGAGCCGACGGGATCGACGGCATAGACGATACGCGTGTGATCGGGGCTCGGCAGCCACTTATCGAAGAGGCTGAACTCCTTGGAGCCGGCCGCCAGCCGGTCGCCATCGACGAGCACCTCTTCTGCGCCGCCGGCGAGCGGCCGGCGCACCATCTTGAAGCGCTGGCCGCCCTTGACGGTGCGGCGGTAGTAGCTCCAGGCGCCATAGGTCAGCGGTACGGAGGTATCGGCCTCGACGATGCGCCCCCTCATCTCAGCATAGAGTTTTGCCTGGAGCGCCCTGGTCTCGGCCAAGGTCGCGGCCGTATGGCGGTTCTCGGCCTCGAGATGATCGCGGATGCGCTTCTCGAGCTTCGTCGGATCGGAACGCACCTCGTTCCAGTTCCTGGCAGCGAGCCAATGGTACTCGTCGACCCAGCTCGTGCCGTGGAGCGAGAAGGTCTTCGGCTCGCGCAGCGCGGTCGGTCCGGCAGAATCGGACTTCAGTGCAGGGGATTGTCCGCGGGCTTCAAGCGCGCTCCAAGTCGCCACGATTGCGGCGAGGAGCGCGGGTATAATCGACCACGGAGCACAACGACGGATTGGCATTGTGACCTCGGCTCAATGGATATCGAACATGCATCCAATAGCAGGGCATCACAACACGAACGGCTCGCCGAGCGCCATATGAATTCGCCTTGACCTCCTACTGGCAGCGGCGCTCGCTGACTGGCTTCCAGCTCCGACTCATGCGCTCGACGACACTGTCGTAGGTCGCGCGCTCGGCGGCGGGGTAGAGGATCTGCCAGCCGGAAATGATGCGGCCGCGGCAGCCGAACTCGACGCGCTCGTAGAAAATCTGGTCGCCCTTGAAGCCCGAGACGATGAAGAGACGGTTGTCGCGGCGGCCATAGCTGAGGCGGGCCTCTGGATAGGCCGTCCTGAGGACGAACGCCCGATAGCTCTCGACCGTTTCGTTGGTGGAGTTGACGCTCGCCGAAACCAGCAGCTTGGCCTTGCCGTCAACTGATACGAAGAGCTGGCCGTCGGGCCGTCCCGGTCCGGCCGCCTTGAAGATCTCGCCCGGATAGCTGATCGTAAACCCGTAGCGGTCGTTCTGGTAGACGGGCCACGCACGCGTCTGCGCAGCGGTCCCCCCCGCAGCACCGAGAAGCCCGAGCAGGCTCGAGAGGCAACTTATCGCAAGGCGACGCTGTGACATGGCCAATCTCAAGGTGCGGCGACCACCCACTGATCGCGCAGCCGCCATTCAGACGATTCCGTATCACGCCGATCAAATGACGATTGAGCCGGATGTTATCTGATTTTCATATATCACTTTATTTGCCGCGACCGGTGCCGATGGGGCCGGCGGCTGGCGACCAGCCGAGCCAGCCGCGCGAGCGCGTCGACCTGAGGCTCTGCACCTGCTCCCAGGGTACGAACTCGACCGTCTTGTCGGTGCCCGCGAAACCGAGGAGCCCGCGATTGGCGGAGACAATAATCGTGAACGGCTCGGCGCGGCCGGCGCGGGTGAGCAGCGTCGGGGCCTCACCCTGATGCAGTGAGACGGCACGTGCGATGCCGACGGGGAAGAACGCGAGCGTGCCGAAGATCACCATGGCCGTGATCGAGATGCGCGCCGTCAGCCAGCAACCGACGCAGGTCACCGCAATGAGCGGTCCCGCAATCGCCAGAGGCAGATACCAGACAGCCACCGCGGCGAATGCAAGCGCCATCGGCATCACGTTGGTGGCATGCTTCCAGACCTCGAGCTCGGGCATCTGGTCCTGCGCGAGGAAGCCGAGCGCGCGAACCAGGACGACGATCGAGGCGATGGCCACCGCATGCAGGGCCACGGTCTGAAAGATGCTGGCATGATCGATCGCCTCGAAGAGGTCGATCCCGATAGCGGCGAAGGTTCCGCCGAGCAGGAAGATGCTACTCGTCGTCGCGAACGAGATGACGAGTGCGAGGCGCGCGAGGAGGCCGAATACGCGCCGCGTGATCCCCTCCCAGAGCCGCTCCATGCGCTCGGCGACAGGCTCGATCGTGCGGCGCCGGATGTA
>DAORNH010000015.1:18112-21059 GCA_035440865.1 Hyphomicrobiaceae bacterium
GGCCACCGCGCCGGTCGCGCTGCTCACGGCATCGGCCGCCTTCCGCCCGCCCTCCCGGGCGAGCACCGCCGTTTGCGAGGTGAGGCCCATCACCTTCTGTCCCGTCCAGCGGAACGGTGAGAGAAGCCACGACACGAAGCCGGCGCGTGCTTCGCCGGCACCGGCAGACGCAGCACTGCCTGCATCGCCGCCTTTCCCTTGAGGTGCGGGACATCCTGGCTCGCTTGACCCGTGACCATCGCTCTTCATCACACGGGCTCGCTGGCAATGATGGCAAAGTCGTCGCCCGTGTGCCGGCTCGAGCCCGGCGCCGAGGCATCAGTGAGCAGCAGCGTCGTCCCCGGATGGAACATGCGGGCGATGCGCAGCGCGCGCTCCGGATCGCTAAAGACGACGCGCCTCATCGCCGTATCGCTGAGATTGGTGACGATGTGCGCCTCACGGCTCGACTTGCCTATGCCGAAGGCGAGCCAGGAGAGCGCCTTGCCGTCCGCAGTGGGGCCGACCAGCGAATAGGTATGGGTGCCGAGCGGGCGCGCCGGCGACTTGAACGTGACGGGGTAGCTCCCCTCGACCTTGCCGTCGGTGACGATGATCGCCTTGCCGTCGCGGCGCGAGATCACGACATGGGTGGTCGGATAGGTGACGGTTGCGTCCCAGGCACCGTGCGCACGCCGCTTGGCGACGTGCTCGGCGACGCTCGTCGCCTCGACGGCGGCCGCATCGGGCAGCAGCGCCGCGGGATGCACGACACTGGCGGGCTGTGTCCGCTCGTCCGCGATGATCACAACGACGCCGAGATGCGTCACGTCGAAGAGGAGGGCCGAAAACTTGAGGGGCAGCCTGACACAACCGTGCGAGGCCGGATAGCCCGGGAGGTTGCCGGCATGCAGCGCGATGCCGCCCCATGTCAACCGCTCCATGTTGGGCATCTGCGCGCCCTTGTAGATCGAGGAGACGTGCTTGCGCTGCTTCTCGAGAATGGTGAAGACGCCCGTGGGCGTCTTGTGTCCGGGACGCCCCGTCGAGCAGGTCGAGACGCCGATCTCGATGCCGTTGCGGTAGATGTGGACGAGTTGCTCGGGCAGCGACACGATCATTACAACCGGTCCGGAGGGCGAGCGCTCGGGCGTCCAGGCAAATTCGCCGGGAGCCATCTTGCGTCCGGCCGTGTAGCGGGCCGCTTCGGAGGACGGGACCGGCAAGCCTGCGGCCCCCGCGGCAGACAATCCAAGCCCGAGCGCCGCGCGTCGCGTGATCCGGGCGGGTGCGTCGTCTGGTCCGTTCGAGCGCATGTCACGTTCTCCGCGTTCGTTCGACATTCGTCTGAACGCCGGTCGTACCGCAATGCCATCCATCCGAAGCGCCCAACGCCGCATGGCGTCGGCGGCGATCCACTCGGGCCTACATCCGGAATACGCCGAACTTCGTCGGCTCGATCGGCGCATTGAGGCTCGCGGCGAGCGACAGTGCGAGGACGCGCCGCGTTTCAGACGGCGCAATGACGCCGTCGTCCCACATGCGCGCCGTGCCGTGGTAGGGGTGGCCATCGCGCTCATAAGCCTCGAGCACCGGCTTCTTGAAGGCCTGCTCCTCGGACTTGGACCAGCTCTTGCCTTCGGCCTCGATATTGTCGCGGCGGACGGTCGCGAGCACGCTCGCGGCCTGCTCGCCGCCCATCACCGAGACGCGCGCGTTGGGCCACGTGAACATGAAGCGCGGCCCGTAGGCGCGCCCGCACATGGCGTAGTTGCCGGCGCCGTACGAGCCGCCGATGACGACGGTGAGTTTTGGCACGTTGGCGCAGGCAACGGCCATCACCATCTTCGCGCCATGGCGGGCGATGCCGCCCGTCTCCGCCTCGCGCCCGACCATGAAGCCGGTGATGTTCTGGAGGAAGAGCAGCGGGATGCGCCGCTGGCAGCAGATCTCGATGAAATGCGCGGCCTTCTGCGCCGTCTCCGAGTAGAGAATGCCGTTGTTGGCGAGGATGCCGACCGGCATGCCCTCGATCCAGGCGAAACCCGTGACGAGCGTCGTCGCGAAATTGCGCTTCCACTCGTCGAGCTCGGAGCCGTCGACGAGGCGGGCGATGATCTCGCGGGTGTCGTACTGGGTCGTGAGCGCGGCCGGGACAATGCCGTCGAGCTCGGCGGGATCGTAGGCGGGAGGCCGCGGCTCGATCAGGTTGACGTCCGGGCGCCGCGGCGGCGGCAGGCTCTTGACGATGGTCCGCGCGAGGGCCAGCGCATGGTCATCGTTGAGCGCGTAATGGTCGGCAACGCCCGAGGAGCGCGTGTGCACTTCGGCGCCGCCGAGGTCCTCCGCCGACACCGTTTCGCCCGTCGCGGCCTTCACGAGCGGTGGGCCGCCGAGAAAGATCGTGCCCTGCCGGCGCACGATGATGGTTTCGTCGGACATTGCCGGCACATAAGCGCCGCCCGCGGTGCAGCTCCCCATCACCACGGCGATCTGCGGCAGCCCCGACGCCGACATCCGCGCCTGGTTGTAGAAGATGCGCCCGAAGTGCTCCCGGTCCGGAAAGACCTCTGTCCAGTGCGGCAGGTTCGCACCACCCGAATCGACGAGATAGAGGCACGGAAGGCGGTTCTCGATGGCGATCTCCTGGGCACGGAGATGCTTCTTCACCGTCATCGGGTAGTAGGTGCCGCCCTTGATCGTCGCGTCGTTGCAAACGATCACGCATTCCCGCCCGGCCACCCGCCCGACACCAGTGATCACGCCCGCGCCGTGGATGTCACCCGTGTACATGCCATGGGCCGCAAGCTGCGAGAGCTCGAGGAAAGGGGAACCCGGATCGATGAGGCCGAGGACGCGGTCGCGGGGCAGCAGCTTGCCGCGCGCGACGTGGCGCTGCTTGAGCTTATCAGGCCCCCCACCTGTGGCGTCCCGCCGGTGCTGATCCAGGTCGCGAACCAGGGCCTCC
>DAORNH010000015.1:21328-30148 GCA_035440865.1 Hyphomicrobiaceae bacterium
TCGACGTGACGGCGGCCCCCGCCGGTAGCGGCAAGGTCAGCTCCGGCGGCGCGGGCGCAGTCGGCATCGCCAAGGCCGGTCGCGGCGAGACGGCTTGCGGCGGGCCGCGAAAGGCGAGATAGAGGATGCGGCCGACAAGGCTGAAGAAGCCGATGACCAGCAGAATGCCGAGAACGATCACGACGAGGCGCATGCGGCGGATGAGGCGCTCCTGCCGCTCGCGGTCGGCGGGACTCATCGCTGGCGCGGCCTCTGGCGACGCGGTCTCGCTCATCGCTGCGGGTGTCCGTCGGCGCCCCGGCCGAGCCGAGCAGCCTCGATTGCCATAGCTCCCACCATAAGCGACGCTCCAGGACGATGTCTCAAGGTGCCGTCTCCCACACGGTGATGATTGCCGACGAGCAGGCGGGGCTCAGGCTCGATCGCGCGCTCGCCGCAGCCTTGCCGGACCTCAGCCGGCAACGCCTGCAGGCGCTCATGCGTGCGGGCGCTGTACGACGAGCGGGGCGGACGATAGATGACCCCTCGGCGAGGGTCAAACCTGGCGACGTCTATACGATCGACGTACCGGAGCCCGAGGCAGCGACACCCGAGGCGGAGAGCATCGCCCTCGACATCCGCTACGAGGATGACCACCTCATCGTCATCGACAAGCCCGCGGGCCTCGTCGTGCATCCCGGTGCCGGTCATGCGAGCGGGACCCTCGTCAACGCGCTGATCGCGCACTGCGGCACGAGCCTCTCAGGGATCGGCGGCGTCAAGCGGCCGGGCATCGTGCACCGCCTCGACAAGGATACGAGCGGCCTCATGGTGGTCGCCAAGAGCGATGCGTCGCACCGTGGGTTGCAGGAGCAGTTCGCAAGCCACGGCGCCGACGGGCTTCTAACCCGCGCATACCTCGCGCTGGTCTGGGGGCAGCCGCTGAGGCCGAGCGGCGTCATCGATGCAAGCCTCCAGCGCAGCCGCGCCGATCGCACCCGCATCGCCGTCACTACCAGCGAGGAGGCCCGCCATGCCGTCACGCATTTCAAGGTGATCGAGCGGTATGTCGATGCCAAGGGCAAGCCGCTCGCGAGCCTCCTCCGCCTCGAGCTCGAGACCGGGCGCACGCACCAGATCCGTGTCCATCTCGCCCACATCAGCCATCCCGTCATGGGCGATCCCGTCTACGGTGCGGGCTACAAGGCGAGTGCCGGTCGCCTGACACAGGCCGCCAGGGCCGCGCTCGAAGCACTCGGCCGACAAGCGCTGCATGCAACGCACCTCGGGTTCGAGCACCCCATTTCCGGGAAATCCATTTCGCTCGACAGCGCGCTGCCGGTCGACATTGCCCGGCTCCGCGATCTCTTGAGAATGCCCGACTGAGATTGCTGCTCTAAGCTTATCCCCGCCGTTCACACCGTTCATAGGATATCCGGGCGAACGCACCCATCCGGCGGTACTCTGACCGTCAGCTGCCAGCCGACTGTTCCCCCGTCTCCGCCCCCGAGGAGTCCGATGCGCTCTGGTATGCTCGACCTGCAACTGACCGTCATGAGAACCGACGCCCCTCACAATGGCCCAGCGATCCTACCGCCGGCCGGCCCCGCCAATTTGGCCGCGATGCCGATTTCCCTCATGGCGGGCGTGGCCCCGCGGCCTCGCCCACCGACGATAGAGCTCTCCGATCCCGACGCGGCCTCGCTGCTGCCGCCACAGCAGATCAAAGCCCAGATCGAGCATTATGTCGCCGTCGCCTTCGCCGTGACGCTCGACGACTTGCGCCGGCCGTCACGCGGACCCGCGGAGGCGGCGTTCGCCCGACAGATCGCCATGTATCTCGCCCATATCGCCTGCGGCTGGACCTTCACCGAGGTCGGGCGGCTTTTCGAGCGGGATCGCACGACGGTAGCGCACGCCTGCGCGCTCATCGAAGACAGCCGCGACGACATCAGCCTCGATCGCGCGCTCGAGTGGCTCGAGCGGCTCGTGCGCCGGTTGGCGAGCCCGCGCCGCCTGGCCCGCGAGTGGCGATCGGCGCTCGACGACAGCGACTAGGGGAGGCAGTTTTCAATTGCGCCGTACCGTGATAGACAAGTCACTTTTCAGGACTTGGAGAACGGTTATGGCAATTGGAAATGGACGACGGTCAATGCCGTTGAGTGCCGTGTCTGGAACGCTTACGACATTGACCCTACTGTTCGTCATCGCGTCGAGTGTGTCGTCTGGATTCACTCAACAAAAATCGCGAACCGACACAAAGAGCGCGAACTCGAGTTCGATCGAATCCGCTGAGACACTCCTCACCAGCGGCAACGATGAAGCCAAGCGCGGCAACTACGAGGCTGCGATCAAGGCTTTCAAATCGGCGCATGACGCCTTCAAGAAGGCGTCCGAGAAATCCTCCAAGAAGGAGGAGCCGCTCTACAATATGACGTACGCCAACGAGCGCATCGGCGACGTCCACCTCGTGGCAGGCAAGCACGAGGCTGCGATTGCAATCTACTCCGCCGTGCTGGTCGAGCGCGGTAAGCTCGCGAAGACGTTCCCGAAGAGTTCCCTCATGATGGCCGGTGTCGGCTTCGCTCACGAGCGCCTCGGAACCGCCGAGTTCGACCGGGGCAACGACAGCGAGGCCCTGAGCCGGTTCAACAATTTCCATGACTTGCTGAAGGCTCTATCCGAAAGCGATAGCAAGGACATCCGCTGGCATCGCGGGCACTCGATCTCGCACACCAAGCTCGGCGCCGTGTATCGCAAGCAGCGCATCAACAAGCAGGCCATCGACAACCTCAAGGCTGCCGCCAACATCGCCAAGGCCGTCGCAGCGGATTGGCCGAAGGAGCCCGGGGTCGACGAAGACCTCTACAGTGCGCTCCTCGAACTCGGCGAAGCCTATCGCGTCTCCGGCGAATACCTCTCGGCCAAGTCCAGCTACGAAGCCGCACTCCCGGTCATACGCCGGGTGGCCGACGCGGCTCCAAAGGACGCCTATGCGCTCAACAGCCTCGGCGTTGTCAACGATCGCCTCGGCGACATGATGATGTTTTCCGGCAATCCAAAAGCAGCGATCGAATTCTACCGGACCGCCTATGAACTCATCCAGATGGCGCAGGGTGGCAGCACCAAGAGCACGGTAATCGAGTTCAACAGCGTCATTATGCTGTTCACACTTGCGCTCGCCGAAGGATTGTCGGGCAGCGACAAGAACGCCGAGATTGCGAAACTTTATACGGAATTCCGCAACCTCCTCGACCTGAAGACCGAGCAGTCGGCGCAAAAGCGGTCGTATTTGGCGAGCGAACTTTTCAGGCTCGTCGTCAATCCGGTGGTTGCCCGCCAGCGCCTCGTCGAATCCATGGCGGTTTATGATCGCCAGGACAAATCACGGAAGCTGCGCGACGACGAGCGCCTCTGGTATCGCGTCATCGACAGTGGATTGCGCGCGTTGCCGTGACGGCCCCAGCAGCCGCGCGATCGGACCTCGCGTGTCCCGATCGCGCGCCGCTCCTCGCCCGAGCGCCCGCCGCCCGGGCGTTCAATGGCGCCATGCTGCCGAAGGTGGCTCCCCACCAGAAGGTGGCGGCCATGGCCGCAAGCCAGCCGATTGTTATCTGGCTTTTCGCGGCACCTTCCGACATACGCCCCTCCGCTCCCCGGAGACGGACGATCGGTCTACGGGCGCCCGCGGCCATGCAAAATTGCCAGAGGCGGTCCGACAAGCGGCCCGTCACAGGTCTGAAACAGAGGAGAAGACCTGTCGGCTCACGCTTTCGGCGCGTCGACCGTCACCACTTCGCCCTTGCGAACGACGATCGCCACCTCGCCGCGTTTGAGGCGCAAGGCGTCGGCGCCGAAGAGCTCGCGCCGCCAGCCCTTGAGCACCGCGATATCGGGCTCGTCCTCGGTCGCGAGCCGCTCGAGCTCGTCGGCATCGGCTATGAGCCGCGGCGCGACGCTGTGCCGGGCGGCTGCCGCCTTCAGGAGCACGCGGAGGAGATCGACCAGCGCATTGGCATCCGCAGAGAGTGCCGGGCCGCCGGGAATGGGCGGGACCGTCTTCAGGTCGCGGGCGAGGCCACGCTTCACCACCTCGATGATCTCCTTGGCGCGCTGCGAGCGGGCGAACCCGTCCGACAGCGTCCGCAGCCCCGAGAGGGCGGCAACGTCCGTCGGCGCCTGGTTGGCGACGTCATAGAGCGCCTCGTCGCGCAGCACCCGGTTGCGCGGCACGTTCAGCGATTGGGCGAGGCCGTCGCGCCAGGCAGCAAGCTCGATCAGGACGGCGAGGCTCCGCCGGTTGCGCACTTTGAGCTTCAGCCGCTTCCAGGCGTCCTCGGGCCGCAGCACATAGGTCTCAGGATCGCCGAGCGCCGCCATCTCCTCGGCGAGCCAGGCGTGGCGGCCGGTCGACTTGAGTTTCTCGTCGAGCTGGACGTAGACATCGCGCAGGTGCGTGACGTCGCCCAACGCATAGACGAGTTGCTTCTGCGAGAGCGGCCGGCGCGACCAATCCGTGAAGCGGGACGACTTGTCGAGATCCTGGCCGAGCACTCGCTTCACGAGGTTCACATACGAAATCGATTCGCCGAAGCCGCACACCATGGCCGCGACCTGCGTGTCGAACAGCGGCGCCGGCACCCGTCCCGACATAATGTGGACGATCTCGATGTCCTGCCGCGCGGCGTGGAAAACCTTCACCGGCGGACGATCGGTCATCAGGCTGACGAGCGGCGCGAGGTCGATGCCGCCCGCCAGCGGATCGATCAGGAATTCCTGATTGGGCGATGGTCCGGCCAGCTGCACGAGGCAAAGCTGCGGCCAGAACGTCTGCTCTCGCATGAACTCGGTATCGACAGCGACGAAGCGCTCATTGGCGAGGCGGTCGCAGATGGCAGCGAGCTCTGTGGTCGTCTCAATCAATCTCATGACGATCGTATAGTCGAACGCCGCGCGAATGTCCCGCATGGCAGCTGCGCGAAGTCGGCGCAGCTGACACAGACGTCTCAGACTTCAGTCGAATACGATAATCTGGCGCACCACCTGGGCGTCCGCCAGCCTGTCGAAGCCTTCATTGACCTCGTCGAGCCGGATGAAGGCGCTCCTCAACCGATCGACGGGCAGCTTCTGGCGCTTGTAGAGCTCGATGTAGCGGGGCATGTCGCGCGCGATGACGCAGCCGCCCATGTAGCTGCCTTTGACGACACGCGCATCCTGCACCATGCCATAGTGCTGGAGCGAGAATAGCCCCGTGACCGGCGGCAGGCCCGCGCTGATCGTCTGACCGCCGCGCACGGTGATCTTGTAGGCGAGCTCCATGGCCTTCACCGAGCCCGCCATCTCGAATGCCGTGTCGACGCCGCCATCCGTCGCCTTCACGATTGCCTCGACGACGCCGGGGTCGCGCGCGTTGAATGTCTCGGTCGCACCGAGCTGGCGGGCAAGCGCCAGTTTGTCGTCCGAGAGGTCGACCGCGATGATGCGCTCGGCCCCCGCAACGATGGCGCCGAGCAGGCAGGAGAGGCCGACGCCGCCGAGACCGACCACGGCGACGACGTCGCCGGGCTTCGTTCCGGCCGTATTCACCGCGGCGCCGACGCCCGTCACCACCGCGCAGCCGAACATGGCGGCATCGTGCATCGGCACGGCCTTGTCGATCTTCTGCACGGAGTTGCGCGGCACGACCGCGTGATCGGCAAAGCACGAGAGCCCCGCGTAGTGGGCGACGGGCGTCCCGTTGAGCGAAAGCCGCCGGCCGCCGGTCGCGAGGTCGCCCTTCTGCTTGGCTGCATTGAAGGTCGTGCAGAGGTTTGGCCGGCCGGACACGCACTGCCGGCACGCCCCGCAGCTCGGGGCGAAGATGAAGACGACGTGATCGCCGACCGCGAGATCGCTGACACCGGCACCGAGCGCGGCGACCACGCCAGCGCCCTCGTGACCGATGAGCGTCGGCAGCGGCCGCGTGCGCGCACCCTCGATCGTCGAGAGATCCGAGTGGCAGAGCCCGGCCGCCTTCACCTTGACGAGCACCTCGCCCGCCCGCGGCCCCTCGAGATCGAGCGTCTCGATCCGGAGCGGCTTCGACGTGGCGTAAGGCCGTGACAGGCCCTGCTCATAGAGGACGGCGCCTTGAATTTTCATGCGATCATCTCTGGATGTGGAGCCGGAGCCGGCCCTCGGTCGGTTTGGTTCACCCGGACCGACCATGCCACAGGTTCCGTCCCACGCTCCAGGGCGCGGCCGTCGCACCGGAACACACTATCCTGGAACAGGCTGTCCTTTACGCCGCCATTGCCCAGGAGTACGCTCGCTCGATTGTTCGAGCCGACAGGGCTGGCTCGGGGACTTTTCGAATCGTTTGTTTTCTCAGGGTGGGGCTATGCACAGCCTTCTCGGGGCGTTGGCCGTTCTCAGGGCACCGATCGTGGTGGCCGTGATTGCTTACCTCGTGCTGCTGCTTCCTGGCCAGTCGGAGCAGATTTTCATCACCATTTCGGAAATGACACTCTGGACGAGGCCGGGGCGGCTGGTTGCCACGGTGTTTCGAGTTCTGCCAGCGGCAATCCTGCTCGGTGCCGTGTTTCTCATTTGCGCGCGCCGCCTGATCCGGGCCGTGCCGGCCTACCGGTTGGTCGCGGCCAAACGCCATGCGGAGCTGCTCGACGCGATCTCACTCGTGCTGGCTCCCGTTCCGATCACCCTGCTGCTCGTGGCCTACGTTCGGGCCGTGACGGAGTGGCCGAAAAGTGTCGGGCTGATCGTGCCCGCGGCCGCCTTCGGAGCCGTCGCCTACCTGACCTCGCGAAACCGAGCACGCAGGCATCTCACTCTAGTCGCGGACCGGATGTGCGCGATGGTCGGCGAGACGAGCGTCGGACGCGTGTTGATGCGCGTCTCGATCGTGATCATGACGCTCAATGTGCTGATCGCGAGTTGGCCGGTTCAGTTCGGGAGCCTGCTCGGCCCGATCGCGGTCGTTTTCCTGTTTCTAGCCGTACTGTGCGTCGCCGCCTCACTGCTGACCCACGTCTATGACCGCTTCCAGGTGCCGGCGATTCCGGCATTGGCCGTGCTGGCACTGGTCGCTGGCACGTACGGCTTAAATCACAATCACGAGTTGCGAGTGCTTTCGAAGGAACCCCCGCCTGCGGCACCGGCGCTTGCCGACGCGTTCAATAAATGGCTTGAGAACCGGCCGGACATCGATGACTTCGAGGGGCGGCCGTACCCGGTGTATCTGGTATCCGCAGAAGGGGGTGGGCTTTATGCTGCCATCCATGCAGCGGCGACGCTCGCCGCCATCCAGGACAACTGCCCGGCGTTCGCGGCCCATGTCTTCGCGATCAGTGCGGTCTCGGGCGGAGCGCTCGGCGCGGCGGTTTTCAACTCGATCGTGCGTGCCAAGCCGCCGCCGCGGAACCTCCCCAAGGACGCTCGTTGTCCCCCGCCTCAGGGAGACAACAACGAGAGGCAGAAGCTCGTCAGGGAGTTTTTCGATCGGGACTTCCTGACACCGGTCATGGCCGCGGGCCTCTTCCCCGATTTCTTCCAGCACTTCCTTCCTTGGCCGATCGGCGCCTTCGACCGGTCGCGCGCGCTCGAGGCGTCGTTTGAAACCGCCTGGCGCGAGGTGATGCGCGACAATCCGAATCCGGTTCGAAACTACTTTTCGAGTGACTTCCGCTCGCACTGGGATGCGGGTGCGGATGCACCTGCGTTGCTGCTGAATACGACTGTCGTCAAGTCCGGCGGTAATATCCTCGCAGCGCCGTTCCGTGTAGTTAGCAAATGGAGCGATGAGGGGAAGATGGATGTGCTCCTCAGAACAGGCACTTGGTCACTTGCGGCGTCCGTTGGCCTGAGCGCGCGATTCCCAATCGTCACGCCACCTGCGTGGGTCAAGCCGCATGGGACCGCGTCCTTCGAGGTTATGGATGGCGGCTACTTCGACAACTCAGGCATGTGGACCATCATCGATCTTGCGCAGCAGCTGCTCGAAGCCGCCAAAACGGGCACTGGCGACAAGCTGGCTGCGGGGAGTGGCCAGGAGGTCTGTGCACCAGGAAATCTTGGAGTGCTTGAGGTTCGCGGCAGGCGCCAACCCTTCTGCGTGAAGCTCCTGAAGATCAGTGCTTGGGCCGACCCCAGCGATCGATCCGTTCAAGGCGAGCTCGCAGCACCAATGACAGCCTTCTTCAGTGCTCGGGTTGCCCATACTCACCTGGCTGGTATCGTCGCCAAACGCCAGTACTGCGGCGATGCGAAATGTGGGCTCGGCCAAAAATCGCTTCAGCCTCACGTGTATTTTCGACGCCTCAAGCTCAGTAGACGCTTGCCGCTCGGTTGGTACTACTCTCGGGAAACGGTCAAGGGTCTCATCGCAAGTACGGCGCCGCGAGCTGCGTGCTCAGATACGGTCGCGCCAGACAGTCACGATGAGCAGCTCAAGGAGATCGAGATGGAGAACAGCTGTCTATTTTCGCGAATTGCCGCCGATCTGCGTCTGTAACCCAACGATAATGGAGACACCCATGCTCGCCATTCGCTCTGCGTTCTCGTTGGCCTTCCTGATCGCGGGTAGCATCTCGATGCTGACCCAATTGTCGACCGAGGCGCGTGGGCAGTCGCGTTGTGAGAGCCGATCGAGCGCGTCCTGCACGAAGAAGGGGGAGAGTTTCTCTTGCAGCGGTATAACATACCCCAAAGAGTTCTACTGCCGATGCTACCTGACTGATGACGGATGTGTCGAGGACAATCTCCCGTCGCACATATTCAGGCTAGATACGGCAACGGATGCCGTCAAGGAGCTGCAGAAAAAACTCGGCGTCAAAAAGGTGACCG
>DAORNH010000016.1:0-3982 GCA_035440865.1 Hyphomicrobiaceae bacterium
GTCGGCGCCCCGAAGGCGTTAGCGCCGACCGCGGAGGCACTGCCATCGCCCGTTCGCAGCGCCATCACGACCGGCGTCCCGGACACGATTGCCGAGCCGGAGCGCTACGCGGCGCTCACGTCGCTCGACGAGCTGTCGTCGCATATCGCGCAGCGCGCGACCGGCGCACATGGCGCGGCCCGCACCATGGTCGTCGGCTCGGGCCACGACAACTCGACGGTCGGCGATGCGCGTGATCTGGCGCTCACGCTCGCCGATGCCGGCCGCAAGGTCATCATCGTCGAATGGAGCACGGGGGCGAGCCGCCTCGTTGAGGACATCGGCGCCGATGATGGCGCTGGCATGAGCGAGCTCCTGTCCGGGGCGGCGACATTCGAGGACGTGATCCGCCGCCTGCCGGGCAGCGAGGCGCACTTCCTCACCGGCGGCGGCACTCTCGCCGTGCTCGGCGGCGAGGAGGCGGAGCGCGTCAATCTCGTGCTCGATGCGCTCGACGAGGCTTACGACCACATCCTGATCACGGGCGATCGTCCCAACGTGAAGCGCCTCTTCGAAATCATCCAGGGCCGCATCGACACGGGCGTGCTCATCGATGCAGGCGGCGTGAGCCGGCCGAACGATGCCGCGCCCGGCACGTTCCTCGGCTACGACGTCACCGACATCGATGTCGTGCGGTTGGACCCGAACGGCGTGCATCAGTCGCGACGCGCACCGAAGGCCGCCCGAAACGGCTCGGTGGCAGGGCCGCAGACGCCCCGCGTCGTATGAGAACCTGAGCGGGCATTGAAGTGAGACGCCATGCGGGACGCCTCCGCGGCCTCTGTCGCGTCCGGCCCAATGCTTTTCGAGATCACGAGGCCTTAACCAGCAGGATCCTTCGGCCGCCCGTCGCGCGGCGAGGCGGCATTCCAGCACGCATCTTGCATCTGGCCGGGCGAAGGGGCTTTAGTACCGCGTCCAACCAGCACGTTCCCGGGGCCCATGAGCCGCAGATCGACATCGCTCTTCAAGGCCGCCCTCTCGGCGCTGCATTACAGTGGCACCGACAGCATGCTCGCGCCGTTGACGCGGGGAGCGGGCGTGATTTTCATGTTGCACCATGTGCGCCCCGAGAAGCCGGACGCCTTCGAGCCGAACCGCATTCTGAAGATCACGCCCGATTTCCTCGAGCAGGTGATCAAGCACGTGGTCGAACAGGGCTTCGAGGTCGTCTCGCTTGACGAGCTTCACTACCGGATGACCGAGGGCGACCACGAGCGCCCCTTCGCATGCTTCACCTTCGACGACGGCTACAAGGACAACCGCGAGCACGCCTACCCGATCTTCAAGCGCTACGGTCTGCCGTTCGCGATCTATGTGCCCTCCGACTACGCTGACGGTCGCGGCGATCTTTGGTGGCTCGCGCTCGAGCGCATCATCAGCAGCGTGGACGCGCTCTCACTCAAGATGGATGGCACGATGCGCAAGTTCAAATGCGCGACACCGGCTGATAAGGACACCGCATTCCACACGATCTACTGGTGGCTGCGCGGCATCAACGAGGACTATGCGCGCCAGGTTGTGCGCGAGCTCGGCAACTTCATCAACCTGGTCCCCGAGGAACTCTGCGCGAGCCAGGTAATGTCGTGGGACGAGATCAGGGCGATTGCTGCCGATCCGCTCGTCACCATCGGGGCACACACGCGGCGCCACTTCGCGCTCGCCCGCCTCTCGATCTCGGATGCTCGTGCCGAGGTGGCCGAAAGCGTGAAGCGCATCGAGCGCGAGCTTGCCCGCCCGTGCCGCCATTTCAGCTTCCCCTACGGCGACGCCTCGAGCGCGGGCGGTCGCGAGTTCGAGCTTGCGCGCGAGCTTGGCCTCAAGACGGCGGTGACGACGCGGAAGGGGCTCATTCATCCACACCACGCCAAGAGCCTGACGGCGTTGCCGCGGCTCTCGCTCAACGGCGATTTCCAGAAGCTGCGCTATCTCAAGGTGATGCTGAACGGCGCGCCCTTCAGCCTCTGGAGCAAGGTCGAGCGGCTTGCGAAGGCAGGCTGAGCGCTTCGCACGCGCTCATTTGCGGTGACACGTCGCGCCCTCTGAAGCTACGTTGGCATGGCCCACACGCTCGGAGACCGACATGCCGCTGAAGCCCGCAACGCGCGACAAGCTCAAGACCGTCTCGACGGCGACGCTCACGACGGCGCTCTTCAAGCGCGGCTTTCGCGTGCAGATGATCCAGAACGTGCAGCCGCTCGATCCCGGCAAGCCGACGATGGTCGGCGAAGCGTTTACGCTGCGCTACATCCCCGCCCGCGAGGACCTGAACCCGATCACGGTGTTCTCGGATCGCGGCCACCCGCAGCGCAAAGGCATAGAGGACTGCCCGCCGGGCGCGGTGTTCGTCATCGACAGCCGCAAGGATGCGCGGGCCGCTTCCGCCGGATCGATCCTCGTCACGCGACTGATGAAGCGTGGCGTTGCCGGCATCGTCACCGATGGCGGCTTTCGTGATGCTGCCGAGATCGCCAAACTCGATATCCCATCGTTTCACCAGCGCCCGGCAGCACCGACGAACCTCACGCTGCATCAGGCGATCGATACGAACGTCCCGATTGCCTGCGGGGATGCGCCGGTGTTTCCGGGGGACGTGATTGTCGGCGACGCGGATGGCTGCGTTGTCGTTCCGGCGCACCTCGCCGACGAGATTGCGGACGAGGCCGTCGAGATGACCGCCTACGAGGACTTCGTCACCGAAAAGGTGCTGGAGGGCCGCTCGATAATGGGGCTCTATCCGCCGACGGATGAGCAATCGAAGGTGGATTTTGCCGCCTGGCGCAAGGTCAAGGGGCGATAGCCGGGCAACGCCGAGCGGACGCCACGCGAGAAAGTCAGTTTATGCCTAAACCGTCCGGCAAGCTTGCCCGGATATGATCGCGCCCTGGTGCGGTTCCGGGGGTGTCATGTCGGCAGGCAAATTCCGATTTCGCATCGCACTTTCGGTCGGTGCGCTCATTGCGTTCATTCTGACATTTCCGTTCATGCTGGCTTTACTTGTCGATGCTTCCGGATGCCGTCGCGGCGGCGGCGGCGCCTGCGGGGCGGTTGCCGTCGTGATCGGCATGTTTGGGAAACCCTTGGGCGTACTGATCCTCGGCCTCGTCATGATCTGTTTCATGCTATCGCGGGCGCGCGCAATCGGCCTCGGATTCGGCTGGGCGGCGGCCACATTAGCGTGGTTTCTCGCGGCCTTGCCGCTGCTCGTCATGGTTGGCAATTTCTGGGGTGCGAACTTCGGGCTCGGCCTCGTCTACGCGACGTTCCCAACTCTCATCCTGTTCCTCGTCGTCTGGATCGCCTTTCTCTCGATCGCCGATGTGGCGACGGCGACGAACGACGATGCCGACGTCGGCATCGCCTGGATGGTCGCCATCGGCGCGGCGGTCCACGGGCTGATCGTCGGCGCGATGACGGTGTGGAGCGGCCTGATCACCATCCCCTACTTGGGCGCGAGCCTCGGAATGGGCGTGATGAAGATGATGATGGACCTGGTCAAGGTCTCGAACATCGCCGCGCTCGGCATGCCGATGAACGTGATGCTGCTGATCGACGTGGTGGTGTTCGCCGCGGCCCTCGGATTCATCGTGCTCAAAGGGAGCGGTGGGTCGGAGGCAGACCACGAGGCGGCGACAGCACCGATCAAGGCCGCCCCGTCGCGCGGGGCTGCACGTCCGCAGCCGTCACCCGCACGAGCGAGCGCGCCAAAGTCGGGTCAGCCGCGCGCCGCGTTCGGCACGCGCGCCGTTCGCCCCAAGTCCTGACGAGCAGCGGCTCCGATCGGGCCGCTACCGCTGCCCCTCCTCGGTGAAGAACTTCTCGCCGTAGGCGAAGCGGTTGGGCTTCAGGAAGAAGCCGAGAATGAGCGCTCCCTTGGGCGCGACGGCCTCGTGCTGGTTGCCGGCCGGTCGCCAGACGAACTGGCCCGGGCCGCACACCCCTT
>DAORNH010000016.1:3992-9113 GCA_035440865.1 Hyphomicrobiaceae bacterium
GCATCGACGATGCTGCCCTCGAGCACGTAGGTCTGCTCCAAGGCCGTGTGCTCGTGTAGCGGCACGATCGCGCCGGGCGCGAGCTTGAAGAGCGCGGTCGTCGCGCCACTGTCGTCGGAGTAGAGCACCTTGATCTCGATCCCCGGGAACTTGGTCTTCTCCCAGGGCATGTTCGGCACGTCGAGATAGCGCGAGGCGAGGTGGCCCGGGTTCTCGGGCTTGATGTCGGTGTGGACCGGAATGCGCTGCATCTGCTCGGCCATGGCGGGTCTCCTCGCGATTGAACTCGCGCAAGCTTAAGGCCATTCGGTCTCATTGTGTACCAGCGCCAAGGCCACTCGCGATGGCATCGGGTGGGGGCGTCAGATCCGGCTGCTCCGCAAGAGCCTTGGCACGTCTCCCGTCTGGCCCGCGGCCTCGGCCACCAGCCAGCGCTTGAGCTCGGGCAACCGATCGACCAGGCCAAGGCCGGCGGTGCGTAGCGTGCGCGCGAGCGGGTTGTCGCCCGAGAAAATGCGATTGAGGCCGTCGTAGGCCGCCGAAGAGGCCCAGCCGTCGAAGCGGCGCCAGCGCGCGTAGCGGCGCAGGATCTCGCCGTCGCCAGGGTCGAGGCCGAGGCCGATGCCGTCAGCCAGCACTTCGGCGAGCGCGGCCACATCGCGAAGTGCCAGATTGAGCCCCTGCCCCGCGATCGGGTGGACGAGGCGAACGGCCTCCCCGACGAGCGCCAGGCGCGTTCCGACCAATTCGCGCGAGAGCCTGAGACTGAGCGGCCAGGACGCACGGGGACCGGCGAGTGTCAACGGCCCGAGGCGTGGTCCGAAGCGCTGCTCCACCTCGGCGAGGAATGCCTGATCGTCGAGGGCGAGGATGGCGCGCCCGCGCACGGCTTCCTCCGACCAGGTGATGCAGCAGCGGTTCCCGGTCATCGGCAGGATCGCGAACGGCCCGGCCGGTAGGAAGTGCTGGACGGCGCGGCCCTCGTGCGGGCGCTCCGGCGTGACGACGGTGACGATGCCGATCTGATCGTAGGACCAGCCGACGGAGCCGATGTTCGCAGCATCGCGCAGCGCCTCGTTGCGACCGTCCGCATCGACGAGGAGGCGAGCCTTGACGAGGCTGCCGTCCGCGAGGCGCACGTCGGCGGCACCTGCGCCGGCAATCACGGCAACGGCCTTCGCTCCGCGGACATGCTGGATTCCCGCGCCCTTCGCCGCGAGAGCATCGAATAGCGCGTGGCGCAGTGCTTCCGCCGGCACGATGCAGGAGGCGGGCTCGCCGTCGGAGAGGGCATTGTCGTAGCCCAGGATGACAGGCCGGACCGCGGCATCGAGGCTGCCATCCGTGATGTCAATGGCGCGGACCGGCTCGGCCTCGGTCGCGACGCGGGTCCATACGCCGATCGCGTCGAGGAGGTTGCGGCTGCCGGCCGCGATCGCGAACGCGCGGGGATCGCGCTCGGGAGCATCGGACTCGTGTGCTCGCTGATCGATCAGGGTGATCGCGATTCCGGGCAGTACGTCGGCCAGGGCCAGGGCGAGCGCCACGCCAGCGAACGTCGCACCGGCAATGGCGACGTCGGCGACCTCTGTCGAATGCCGATCAGCTGTCATGGCGTCAAGTTCGCCGTCACGACACATCGCCCCCGTCCGCGCGCGGCTTCACCATGCGCGGCGCGGCCGGGCCCGGCGAGGCGGGCATGGCGGCAACGTCCTCGCGGAAGCGGTTGGTGATCGGATAGCGACGGTCGCGGCCGAAATTGCGCTGCGAGATCTTCACGCCGGGTGCGGCTTGCCGGCGCTTGTACTCGGCGAGGTAGAGCAGCCGCTCGACCTTCTTCACGGTCTCGGCCGGGTGTCCGCGCGCAATGATCTCGGCGAGCGGCATCTCGCGCTCGACGAGGCAGGCGAGAATGTCGTCGAGCACCTCGTACTCAGGGAGAGAATCTTGGTCCTTCTGGTTCTCGCGCAGCTCCGCCGTCGGTGCCTTGGTGATGATCCGCTCTGGGATGACGATGCCCGAAGGTCCCTTGCCGCCCTTCGCGACATTGGCGTTCCGCCAGCGGCAGAGCCGGTAGACCTGCATCTTGTACAGATCCTTGATCGGATTGAAGCCGCCGTTCATGTCGCCGTAGAGCGTCGCGTAGCCGACCGA
Source organism: Hyphomicrobiaceae bacterium (assembly GCA_035440865.1). Classification (GTDB taxonomy): domain Bacteria; phylum Pseudomonadota; class Alphaproteobacteria; order Rhizobiales; family Hyphomicrobiaceae; genus DAORNH01. The sequence goes on from DAORNH010000016.1 coordinate 6,147, forward strand.
CATCTCGCTCTTGTTGCCGGTGGTCAGCACCATCGCGCCGAACTTGTTGGAGATCGCCATCAGCGTGGTGCCGCGGACGCGGCTCTGCAGGTTCTCCTCTGTGATGTCGGGCTTTCGCCCGGCGAACAACGGGCCGAGCATCGCTGTCAGACCTTCGACGGCCGGTGCGATCTGGATGGTGTCATAGCGTACGCCGAGCGCTTTGGCGCAGGCGGCGGCGTCGGTGAGGCTGTCGCCGGAGGTGTAGCGGTAGGGCAGCATCACGCAATGGACCCGCTCGGGGCCGAGCGCATCGACGGCGAGCGCCGCGACCAGGGCCGAATCGACGCCGCCCGAGAGGCCGAGAACCACGCCCGGGAAGCCGTTCTTCGTCACATAGTCGCGAAGGCCCAGCATGCAGGCGTGGTAGGCGGCGGCATCGTTCTCCTCGATCTTCGCCACCGGCCCCACGCTGCAGCGCCAGCCCTGAGGCGTCCGCTCCCAAGTGGTGAGCGCGACGGCCTCCTCCCAGGCTGGCAATTGTACCGCGAGCCGCTTGTCGCCGTTGAGCACGAACGAGGCGCCGTCGAAGACGAGCTCGTCCTGGCCACCGACCTGGTTGAGGTAGGCGATCGGCAGGCCGCTCTCGGTGACGCGCGCGACGGCGACGTTCAAGCGCATGTCGGGCTTCGGCCAGTCGAAGGGCGAGCCGTTGGGCGAGAGCAGGAGCTCGGCGCCGCATTCCGAGAGGCACTCGACGACCTCGTCCTTCCAGATGTCCTCGCAGATCGGCACGCCGATGCGCACGCCGCGGAACTGGACAGGGCCCGGCAGCGGTCCGGGCGTGAACACGCGCTTTTCGTCGAAGACGCCGTAGTTGGGGAGGTCGACCTTGTAGCGGACCGCCTGCACGGCGCCGCGATCGACGAGCGCGACGGCGTTGTAGATATGGCCGTCGTCTGGCCAGACGCCGCCGACCAGCAGCGCCGGGCCGCCCTCTGCCGTGAGCGGCGCGAGGCTCTCGATCGCCCGGCGCGAGGCAGCAGCAAATGCGGGCTTCAGGACGAGGTCCTCGGGCGGATAGCCCGTGATGAAGAGTTCGGGGAATAGGACGAGATCGGCGCCGAGGCGGATGGCCTCTGTCCGCGCCCGCTTGACGCGCTCGACATTGCCGGCGATGTCGCCGACGGTCGGATCGAGTTGCGCCAGGGCGATCTTGAGCGTGTTGATCATGCGCCGACAGTAGTCGCGGAGGGTTGGCGGTCGCAAGCGGCCGATGCATGCGGGCGGCGACAATCGCTGCCACTCGCCGTATGATTGACCATCGCCCAAGGTCGGCCTTCCTGCCGTCACCCCGGCAGCGGATGATCGGCTTCGGCTTCGAGACCGCGCGCTTCGACACGGATACTATGCTCGACGGCAAGACCATCATCAGCCTTGCGCTCGGCTACGTCGGCCTGCTGTTCGTCATCGCTTGGCTCGGCGACCGGTTCATGCGCCGTGGCGACGGCAACGGCCGGCCGATCATCTATGCGCTGTCGCTTGCCGTTTACTGTACGTCCTGGACGTTCTTCGGCAGCGTCGGCCTCGCTGCCCGGACGGGTTACGACTTCCTGCCGATCTACATCGGCCCGATCCTCGTGTTCCTGTTCGGCTGGCGGCTCATCCAGCGCGTCGTGCGCCTCGCCAAGAGCCAGAACATCACCTCGGTCGCGGACTTCCTCGCGGCGCGTTACGGCAAGAGTGCGGAGGTTGCGGCCATCGTCGCGCTGATCGCGCTCGTCGGTACGCTGCCCTACATCGCGCTGCAGTTGAAGGCGGTTGCGGTCTCGGTCGAGACGCTGCTCGGTCGCAGCCCATTCGGCGACCTGATGCCGGCCGAGGGCATGCCGATCGACACGGCATTCATCGTGATGATGGCGCTCGCGATCTTCGCGGTTCTGTTCGGCACCCGCCATATCGACGCGACGGAGCACCAGCACGGATTGATGCTCGCCATCGCCGCCGAGAGCCTCGTCAAGCTCGCGACCTTCGTCGCCGTCGGCGCCTTCGTCACGTTCGGTATCTTCGGCAGCGTCGACGGCCTCGCCATCCGGGCGAGCCAGAGCCTCGAGCTCAGCGGAGTGTTCGGCAAGGGCATCAACGGCAGCAACTGGCTCGTCATGCTGGTGCTGAGTTCGGTGTGCATTCTCCTGCTGCCGCGTCAATTCCACGTCACCGTCGTCGAGAACAATTCCGAGACCGAAATCCGCCGCGCGCGCTGGCTGTTCCCGCTCTATCTGATCGTCATCAACATCTTCGTCATCCCGATTGCGGCGGCCGGGCTTATCTTGCTGCCGGCGAACATCGTCGACCAGGACATGTACGTGCTGGCGCTCCCCATGTGGGCGAACGCCGACGTCATGACCATGCTCGCGTTCGTCGGCGGCCTCTCGGCTGCGACGGCCATGGTCATCGTCGAGTGCGTGGCGCTCGCCATCATGCTTTGCAATGGCGTGATCGTGCCGCTCCTCCTCCGCCATCGCGTCGTAGCCGAGCAGCCGGTCGAGGATGTCTCGCAGCTGCTGCTGCTGATCCGGCGCTGCGTGATCCTCGTCATTCTGGTGCTCGGCTATGCGGTGTATCGTGCCCTGGCACAGGGGCAGGGTCTGGCCTCGATCGGCCTCGTCGCGTTCGCGGCGATAGCCCAGCTCGCACCTGCCTTCTTCATCGGCCTCATCTGGCGGCGGGCGACGGCGCGTGGTGCCATCGCCGGCATCCTTGCGGGATTTGCTGTCTGGTCCTACACGCTCCTGCTGCCATGGGTGGTGAAGTCGGGTTGGCTGCCGGCCAGCATCATCGAACATGGCCCGCTCGGCATCGGCGTCCTGCGGCCCCAGGCCCTGTTCTACCTGCAGTTCGAGCCGCTGACGCACGGCGTGCTGTGGAGCCTGGCGACAAATGTCGTCTGCTACGTGGTGTTCTCGCTCCTGAAGACGCCAGAGCCGA
>DAORNH010000016.1:9123-10802 GCA_035440865.1 Hyphomicrobiaceae bacterium
GCAGGCCTCGCTGTTCGTCGCCGAGGACATGCCGCGCGCCGCACCATCGGCGAGCTTCCGCATCTGGCGGACGAGCGTGACGGTCGGCGACCTCCAGCAGCTCGCCGGCCGCTATCTCGGCACCGATCGTGCCGCGCGATCCTTCTCGGAATACGCGATCGGCCGCGGCCAGCCGCTCGTCAGCCACGCCGAGGCCGACATCGGCTCGATCCGCTTCACCGAGCATCTGCTGACGAGCGCGATCGGCGCCGCCTCCTCACGTCTCGTCCTCACGCTCCTGCTCAGGCGCGGCAATGTCGGCCGACAGTCTGACCTCCGCCTCCTCGACGACGCCTCCGAGGCGCTGCAGTACAACCGCGATCTCCTCCAATCGGCGCTCGACCAGGTGCGGCATGGCCTCAGCGTGTTCGACAAGGACCTCCGGCTCATCTGCTGGAACCGCCAGTTCCGCGAGCTCCTCGAGCTGCCGCAGGATCTCGGCCGCGTCGGCGTGCCGCTCGACCGCATACTCCGCGTGATCGCCGCGCGCGGCGATGCCGGCGGCGGCTCGATCGACGCGCACGTCTCGACGCGGCTCATGCAGCTCGCCGTGAAGCACGAGACCTTCCAGGAGCGTATCGGCGCTTGTGGGCGCATCCTGGAGATCAGGACCAGTCCGATGCCGCAGGGCGGCATCGTGACCACCTATTCAGACATCACCGAGCGAGTCCAGGCCGCCAACGCGCTCGCCGAGGCCAACGACGCCCTAGAGGGCCGCGTCGTCGAGCGGACCGCCGAGCTCACCAAGGTCAACGGCGAGCTCATCGTCGCCAAGGCCGCGGCGGATGCCGCAAACCTCGACAAGACCCGCTTCCTGGCCGCGGCCAGCCACGACATTCTCCAGCCGCTCAACGCGGCGCGGCTCTATGCGACGTCGTTGAGCGAGTCACTCGGCCGAGGCGCGCCGATCGACGCGCCGACCATCGCCCGCAACATCGACGCCTCGCTCGGCGCGGTCGAGGAGATCCTCTCGACGCTGCTCGACATCTCGCGGCTCGATTCCGGTAATCTGCAGCCTGAGATCTCGGCGTTTCCTTTGCAGCCGCTCTTCGATCAGCTGACCGTCGAATTCCAGCCGCTCGCCGCCGAGCGCCGCCTCGCATTGCGCTTCAAGCCGACGTCGCACTGGGTCGAGAGCGACCGGCGGCTGCTCCGTCGCGTCCTCCAGAACCTCATCGCCAATGCCATCAAGTATACCCCGACCGGCACCGTGCTCGTCGGCTGCCGCCGACGTGGTAGCACGCTGTCGCTCGAGGTTCTCGACACGGGGCCCGGCATCCCCGAAGCGAAGCGCGAGCTGATCTTCAAGGAGTTTCAGCGCCTCGAGGAGACCGCGACAAGTGTGAAGGGCCTCGGCCTCGGCCTCGCCATCGTCGAGCGCATCTGCCGCGTGCTCGGCACGCCGATCACGGTCGCTTCCGTGCTGGGGCGCGGCTCGCGCTTCGCGGTCTCGGTCCGCAAGGCGGCGCCCGCGCTCCGACCACGCCCCTCCGACGCGAGCATGGATCGCATGACCGGGCTTGGCGTCAACGTAGGTGGCCTCCTCGTCCTCGTCATCGACAACGAGCCGGACGTCGTCTCCGGCATGCGCCTGCTGCTCGAGGGCTGGGGTTGCGACGTCATCACGGCAAACAGCATCG
>DAORNH010000016.1:10819-20687 GCA_035440865.1 Hyphomicrobiaceae bacterium
CGGCCATCAGCGGCGGCTGCCCGACGTGATCCTCGCCGACTACCATCTCGATCACGGGACCGGGCTCGATGCCATTGCCGTGGTTTGCGCGACGACGCAGACGAGCATTCCCGCCGTCATCATCACGGCCGACCGCTCGCCGGGCCTGCAGCGCGACCTGAAGCTCGCGGGCCACGCCTATCTCTCGAAGCCCGTCAAGGCGGGCGCGCTCCGCGCCCTGCTCGCCCAGCTCGCGCTACGCCGGAACGCCGCCGAGTAGCGCGGGCGGCCGTCGGAATTCCGTCGATTCACGGATGATTAACCATTGGCGGCCCACCACGGTCTCGACACAAGGGGCGGGCATGATCGTTGCATACTCACCTTGAAGACCTGCTCGACTACCGTCGTTGCGAATCGCCAGTCCCGATACTCGAAAGCACATGAACTCGTGATCACGCGCCGCACCATTCTCAAGGGCCTCGCCGCCAGCGCCACCGGCACTGTTGCGCTCGGCGGCTACGCCTTTGCCATCGAGCCGATGCGCGGCCCCGTGATCTCGGGCTATCACCTGACGCCGCCGCGCTGGCCGGTCGGGCTCAAGCTCCGCATCGCCGTACTCGCCGATCTCCACGCCTGCGAGCCATGGATGGGCCCGCGCCGCATCGAGCACATCTGCGATACGGCGATGCGGCTCAAACCCGATCTCATCGTGCTGCTCGGCGATTTCACGACGGCACACCGCTATATCTCCGGTCAGGTCCCGGCCAAGACTTGGGCGCGTATCCTGGGCGGGCTGAAGGCGCCGCTCGGCACTTGGTCCGTGCTCGGCAATCATGACTGGTGGGCCGATCACGACGCGCAGTGGCGAGGTGACGGACCTGTCGAGGCGCGCATCGAGCTCGAGCGCAACGGCATTCCCGTGCTCGAGAACGACGCCATACGCCTCACGAAGGACGGCCAGGCTTTCTGGCTCGCGGGGCTTGGCGATCAAATTGCCTTCGTACTCTCGCGCCTCTCGCCAGGGAGCCGGCGCGCCAGGGCGCTCGCTTCGGTGGACGAGGCGGCACTGCGCTCCGGACCTGCCTCCTTCACCAGCCGCGGCCGCCGCTTTGCCGGCATCGACGATCTCCCTGGCACCCTCGCCAAGGTGACGGACGACGCCCCCGTCATCCTCCTCGCGCACGAGCCCGACATCTTTCCGCAGGTGCCCGATCGCGTCGCGCTCACGCTTTCCGGCCACACGCACGGAGGTCAGGTGCGCGTGCTCGGCTGGTCGCCGGTCGTGCCATCCCGATACCGCAATCGCTTTGCCTATGGTCATTTGAGCGAGGGTGAGCGTAGCATCATCGTCTCGGGCGGCCTCGGCTGCTCGATCATGCCGGTAAGGTTCGGCGTACCTCCGGAGATCGTCACCGTCGACATGGGTGCGTGAGATGGCTCGGACGGCAGGCGAGGCGCGGGGTGCCCAGGCATTGATGGCCGGTGCCGGTCTGGCGCTGGCCTGCGTCTTCGCCGCGCTCGTCTTGCTGCTGACGGCCGCGGAGACAGTTGCGCAGCCCGCGGCCACCGCGAGTTCAAAGGCGGCCGAGACGCAGCGGTTGCGCCTTCTCGCCGGCGTCAAGAGCTGGGGCTATCAGCTCCGCCAGCTCAAGTTCGACGAGCTCGCAGCCTCGCCGTTCGATCTCCTCGTGATCGATCACGCGCTTTCGGTGATGCGGCGCTTCCAGCACGAGTTCGATCGCGAGCGGCTCGGGCCGGTCAAGATCAAGCCGGACGGCAGCCGCCGGCTGCTGCTCGCCTACCTCAGCATCGGCGAGGCGGAGCGCTATCGCTTTTATTGGCGCGAGGACTGGGAGAAGTCGCCGCCCGCCTGGCTCGCCGAGGAGAACAAGGAGTGGCCGGGCAACTACAACGTGCGCTTCTGGGATCCCGAGTGGCAGCGCATTATTTTCGGCACGCCCGAGAGCTACCTCGAGCGCATGATCCGCGCCGGTTTCGACGGCGTCTATATCGACCGCGCCGACGTCAGCCTCGAATGGCAGAAATCCCGACCGACCGCTGAGGCCGAGATGGTGAAACTCCTCACCTCGCTCGCCGCTCACGCGCGCAGGATCGACCCGCACTTCCTGATCATCATGCAGAATGCCGAGGAGCTGCTGGCCTCGGCCGAGGTCATGTCGGCAATCGACGGCCTTGCCAAGGAGGACCTCTTCTACGGCATCGATCACAAGGCGTCGCCGAACGACAAGGAGACGGTCGACTGGACCATCGAGGCCCTGGCCCCCTTGCGTCGCTCCGGACGCCGCATCCTCCTTGTCGAATACCTCGATGACCCGGCCAAGATTGCCGACGTGATCGCGCGCGCCCGGCTCCACGATTACGTCGTGCATTTCACGGTCCGAGATCTCGGCGTTCTTTCGACGACGCCGCCGTCTGCGCCACGCGCGGCCGCGCCCGGGGCGCCGGCCCTGCCTCCACCGACGAGAGTCCCCTGACTTTCGACATGCTGCAACGCAGCGCTTTGCCTCGGCGCAACCTCGAGTATAATGCGCAGAGTCAAGGAGACATAACGTGGCAGAAGATCTTTCGTTCCGTCAGGACGAGCTCCCGGCCGACAAGTCGCTGATTATCGTCGACGACGACCGCGCGTTCCTGCAACGGCTCGTTCGCGCCATGGAGCAGCGCGGTTTCGAAGTGCGCTTCGGGCACTCCGTCGCGGAGGGGCTGGACCTCATCCGCCAGAAGGCCCCCGCGTTCGCCGTCGTCGACATGCGGCTCGAGGACGGCAACGGCCTCGACGTGATCGCCGAACTCGCGCGGGTGCGCGCGGACTCGCGCACCGTCGTGCTGACAGGCTACGGAAATATCGCGACAGCCGTCTCCGCCGTCAAGCTCGGTGCCGTCGACTACCTCGCCAAGCCGGCCGATGCCGACGAGATCACGGACGCCTTGCTGGCGCCAACGCACGAAAAGGCGCCGCCGCCGGAAAACCCGATGTCCGCCGATCGGGTCCGCTGGGAGCACATCCAGCGGGTCTATGAGCTCTGCAATCGCAACGTCTCCGAGACCGCCCGTCGGCTCAACATGCATCGCCGGACGCTGCAGCGCATCCTTGCCAAGCGCGCGCCCAAGTAGTCTCGCGCACTTTGCGACCCTGGCCCGCCCACCGCAACTCATCCAAAGCAGACGCACACGGAGCCAACCGATGTCGAACCGCTATGTCTATGTGGACGGCCGCTTCCTCGCCTGGCACGAAGCGAGCGTCCATGCCGAGGATCGTGGCTTCCAGTTCGGCGATGCCGTCTACGAGGTGATCGAGATCCGAGACGGTCGGCTCGTCGACGAGCGCCGTCACATGGACCGCCTCGAGCGCTCGCTCGCCGAACTCCGGATCGACGCGCCGATGAGCCGGGCGGCCTGGGCACCCGTTCTGCGCGAGGCGATCCGGCGCAACCGCGTGCGCGACGGCTCGATCTACCTGCAGGTCTCGCGCGGCTGCAGTCCGCGCGACTTCCTCTTCCCGCCGGCAGGAACGCCGCCGACAGTCGTCGTCATCGCCCGGCATGGCTCGCGGGCGAAGGTTGAGGCGACCGCGGCACAGGGCATCGGCATCATCTCCATGCCCGACAACCGCTGGGGGCGCTGCGATATCAAGACCGTGATGCTGCTGCCGGCATCGATCGCCAAGGAGGCCGCCAGGGCAACGGGCGCCAAGGAGGCGTGGTTCGTCGACGACAAGGGCTTCGTCACCGAAGGCGGCTCGTCCAATGCCTGGATCGTCGACAAGGACGGCCGCGTCATCACGCGCAAGTGCGACGAGGCGCTGCTGCGCGGCATCACGCGCACGACGCTCATCGATCTCCTGAAAAAGGACGGCATCGAACTCGTCGAGCGCCCCTTCACCATCGAGGAAGCCAAGGCCGCGCGCGAGGCCTTCGTGACCTCGGCCACCAACATCGTCATGCCGGTCGTCAGCATCGACGGGCGGCCTGTCGGCAACGGTGCCCCGGGTATCCTCACGCAGCGGCTTCGCGAGCGCTTTCACAGCGTGGCCGAAACCTCGGCGGCTTAGGCTTAGCGTCGCCGGCGCATAAACTGTTGTGGCGATCATGCGCAATTCAGACTAAAATACGGCTTGGTCAACTTGTGGCGTCGGGCCCGCGAGAGGCTTGCCTGCAGGAAATAATAATGGAAGCCGAACAATGGCCGATAGACCGATGAGCCTCCAGGACACGTTCCTGAACCATGTGCGCAAGCAGAAGACGCCGCTGACGATTTTTCTCATCAATGGCGTGAAATTGCAGGGCATTGTGACCTGGTTCGACAATTTCTGCGTGCTGCTCCGACGCGATGGTCACTCCCAGCTCGTTTACAAGCACGCCATCTCGACCATCATGCCAGGGCAGCCTGTACACTTGATGGATGCCGATCCAGCCGATGGCGAATCGAAATAAGCGTTCCGGCGACGAAATCGCGACCGACGACGACGATGCCACCCATCCCGGCGGTAGCGCCGACGAGCGGCCGAGCGAAGCGTTTGATCATTCCCATGTGACGACGCGGGCGATCGTGCTCGTCCCCGTGCTCAGGTCTGCGAGCGATCGTGGCAGGAGCCGTCGGCGCTCGGGGACTGCTCAAGCGCCGGGGGCGCCTGTCGCCCAGCACAGCCCCGAGGATCGCCTCGCCGAGGCGACCGGCCTCGCCGCAGCCATCGATCTCGAGGTCGCGTCCGCGCTCATCGTCCCCCTCGCCGGCATCCGGCCGTCCACGCTGCTCGGCTCGGGCAAGGTCGAGGAGATGGCCGCCCTCGTGAAGAGCACAGGCGCAGGCCTCGTCATCGTCGACCATGCCGTGAGCCCCATCCAGCAGCGCAACCTCGAGAAGGCGCTCGAGACGAAAGTGCTCGATCGGACGGGGCTCATCCTGGAGATCTTCGGCCGGCGCGCGCGCACGCGGGAGGGCCGGCTGCAGGTCGAGCTCGCTCACCTCACCTACCAAAAGAGCCGGCTTGTGCGCAGCTGGACCCATCTCGAGCGCCAGCGCGGCGGATTCGGCTTCATCGGTGGCCCGGGCGAGAGCCAGCTCGAGCTCGATCGCCGCCTCATCCAGGACCGGATCGATGCCATCAGGCGCGAGCTTGCCGTGGTCGTGCGCACGCGCGAGCTGCATCGGGAAGGGCGCCGCCGCGTGCCTTACCCGATCGTCGCGATCGTCGGCTATACGAACGCCGGGAAATCGACGCTCTTCAATCGCGTGACCGGCGCGAGCGTCCTTGCCAAGGATCAGGTGTTCGCGACCCTCGACCCGACGATGCGCGAAGTAAAGCTCGCGAGTGGCCGGCGCATCATCCTCTCCGATACGGTCGGCTTCATCTCGGATCTGCCGACGATGCTCGTCGCCGCCTTCCGCGCGACGCTCGAGGAGGTGATTGAGGCCGACCTCGTCCTGCATGTCCGCGACATCTCGCATGCCGAGACCGACGCGCAGCGCGCCGATGTCGAGAGCGTGCTCGCGGGTCTCGGCATCGAGGCGCAGTCGGCCGCGGCGCCGGTTTTCGAGGTCTGGAACAAGATTGATCGGCTTACAGCCGAGGCACGATCCGAGCTCGGCGGTCAGGCGGAGCGCTCGGAGCGCTCTCCCGCGCTCGTCTCGGCGGTGACGGGCGATGGCATTGCGGCCCTCCTGCAGGCGATCGACCGGCGCCTCAGCGGATCGGACGAGATCGTTCGCCTGATGATCCCGCCGAGCGAAGGCGGCGTCCTCGCCTGGCTCCACGCCAACACGGACGTCACGGGACGCGAGATCGCCGAGGACGGCACCGTCACCGCGACCGTCCGGATCGATACTGCGAAGAAGGGCCGCCTTCTCGGCCGCATCAGCGGAACTGCCGCACGGATCGCGTGATCCGGCTGGTCGAATTCGGCGCCGTGACTGGCCTCCTACACTTGTCCCTTCTTCACCCAATCGGCCCATTCGGGCCGGTCGAGCACGAACTGCTCGTTGGTGCGCGTGTAGGTGCCCGAGCCGTGCATGCGGCCGACGAGTTTCATCTTGGGCGTGTCGATGTAGCAGCGCTTCGGATCGATGACGAAGCTGTCGTCGACATGTGCCTGCACGACGCGGCCGATGACGATCGCCTGGTTCGGGCTGAAGGTCAGCGAGGTGTGCACGCGGCACTCGAAGGCGACGGGCGAGCCCGCGATGCGCGGCGGGGCGACCTTCACCGAGGGCACCGTGCCGAGCCCCGCGAGCTTCAACTCGTCGACACCGGGCGGCGCGTCGATGCAGGTGACGTTCATCGCCTCGGCGTTGGCCTCGTTGACGAAATTCACGACAAATTCGGCCGAGTTCAAAATATTATGGCCGGTGTCCTTCAGACGCTTCTCTGCGTGTGCCTGGATGCCGATGACGATGATCGGCGGGTTGGTGCCCATGGCGTTGAAGAAGCTGTAGGGCGCGGCGTTGGGTGTGCCTTTGTCATCGAGCGTCGTCACCCAGGCGATTGGGCGCGGCACGACCGTCGAGATCAGGATCTTGTAGCGGTCGTTCTGCGGCATCGTCTCGAAGTCGAATTCCATGGAGGCCTCGGCTCGCGGGGTTCGCAGGATTGGAGGGAAGAACGGAGGTGGTCAGGCCGGCGCGACGGTGGCCTTGACGACGCGATCGATCGCAATCAGCTCGCCGAGCAAGGCCCCGAGATCGCGGAGCGGCACCATGTTGGGCCCGTCGCTCGGGGCCTTGTCCGGGTCCTGGTGCGTCTCGATGAAGAGACCCGCGACACCGACGGCGACAGCGGCTCGGGCGAGGACAGGCACATAGCGCCGGTCGCCGCCCGAGGATGTCCCCTGCCCGCCCGGCTGCTGCACGGAGTGGGTCGCATCGAAAATCACGGGCGCGCCGGTCTCGGCCATGATGGGGAGAGACCGCATGTCGTTGTAGCCGAAACTCGCGCCGCGCTCGGTGACGAGGACGTTGCGGTTGCCGCTCCCCGTGATCTTGGCGACCACGTTCTTCATGTCCCAGGGTGCGAGGAACTGCCCCTTCTTCACCTTGACGACGCGGCCGGTCTTGGCGGCCGCAACGAGCAGGTCGGTTTGGCGGCAGAGGAACGCCGGGATTTGCAGGACATCGACGACCGGCGCGACGACTGCGCACTGCGCGGCCTCATGCACGTCCGTGACGACGGGCAAGCCCAGCTTCTCCTTGATCTCGGCGAACACGGCGAGCGCTCCATCGAGGCCGATGCCGCGCTTCCCCGAAAGCGACGTACGGTTCGCCTTGTCGAAGGAGGACTTGTAGACGAGCCCGATTCCGAGCCTCCGCGATAGCTCCGCGAGTGCCGATGCCATCTCGAGGGCATGCGCGCGGCTTTCCATCTGGCAGGGGCCGGCGAACACCGCGATCGGCCGCCGGCTCGCGAACGTCACATTGCCGACCTTCACCTCAGGTGCCGGCCCGGCCGTCTCGACCTTGGTCATGCTCGCCCCCAGCTCATCGCTTGCCGATCACATGGTTCTGGACGCCGCCGGCCCCGAGCTTCGGCCGCACGCTCGAGATGGTGCCGGAGTTGACGCCGGCCCAGCCGATCTCGCCCGAGAGGCGGCCGTATTCGATCTTGGGGCAGCGGTTCATAACGACGCGAAGGCCCGCGGCCTCGGCTTCCACCGCGGCGACCTCGTTCGCCACGGAGAGCTGCATCCAGATCACCTTGAGGCCGAGCTTCTCCTTGAGAGCGATTGCCTCGCGCGTGACCTCGAGTGCTGCCTCCGAGTTGCGGAAGATGTCGACCATGTCGACCTTGCCCTCGATCTCGCCGAGCGCCGCCGCGACCGGCTGGCCGAGGATCTTCTGGCCCGCGAGACCTGGATTGACCGGTATGACGCGAAAGCCCTTGGAAAGAAGGTACTTCATGGCGAAGTAGCTCGGCCGGTTGGTATTGGCCGAGGCGCCGACCATGGCGATCGACTGGCAATCGTTAAGGATCGCGGCGATGTAGGCGTCGTCGTAGCGGTCGTGGTTCATGGCAGCGTCAGGCGCCCTTCATCGTCGAGCGGGAAGAACGGGTTATGGGCGACCTCCCAGAGGTGGCCGTCGGGGTCGGCAAAGTAGCCCGAATAGCCGCCCCAGAACACCTTGCAGGGCTGCTTCACGAGTGTGGCGCCTGAGGCAACCGCGTGTGCGACAAGGTCATCCACTTCGGCCTCGCTGCGCGCATTGTGGGCGAGCGTCACGCCCGAGAATTCCTCGCCCGAGCCCGCAACGACGCCGGCGTCCTCGGCGAGTGCCTGCCGGCCATAGAGGGCGAGCGCCATGGCCCCGAGCTGGAAGAAGGCGACATTGTCGTTGCTGCTCGCCGCCGAGGCGGTGAAGCCGAGTGCCTCGTAGAACTGGCGCGACGCGGCGATATCCGCAACGCCGAGCGTCACAAGCGAAAGCCGCGGCTCGAAACGCGTGTCCGTCATGGGCTAGCACCCCTTCCAATCGGGCTTGCGTTTCTCGATGAAGGCGCCGATGCCCTCGGCCGCGTCACGGTAGAGCATGTTCTCGACCATCACCTCGCTCGCGTAGGCGTAGGCATCCGAGAGGCGCAGTTCGAGCTGATCGTAAAAGGCGCGCTTGCCGATGGCGACGGTTGCCGATGATTTTGATGCGATCAGCTCCGCCATGGCCAACGCCTCCGGCATCACGCGGTCTGCCGCCACCGCGCGATTGACGAGGCCCCAGTCCGCGGCCTGCTCCGCCGTCATCAGCTCGCCGAGGAGCAGCATCTCCATCGCCCGCTTTCTCGGCACATTGCGGGAGAGCGCCACCATCGGCGTCGAGCAGAAGAGGCCGATGTTGACGCCGGGCGTCGCGAACTTTGCATCGGTATTGGCGACGGCGAGATCGCACGAAGCGACGAGCTGGCAGCCGGCGGCCGTGGCGGTTGCCTGCACGGCTGCGATCACCGGCTTCGGTGAGCGCACGATCGCCTGCATCATGGCCGAGCAGCGGCCGATGAGATCGCGGAAGTAGGCGCGGCCGCCGTCGGAATCGGAGCGTCGCGCCGTCATCTCCTTCATGTCGTGGCCGGCACAGAATGCAGGCCCCGCGCCTGTCAGCACGATGGCGCGAACATCGCGGGCCGCGGATGCCCGGTCGATCTCGGCGTGCAAGGCGGCAATCATCGCCTCCGAGAGCGAATTGCGCGCAGCGGGGCGGTCGAGCGTCAGGATGAGAACCGGTCCCCGCGTCTCGGACTTGAGCGGGCGGGCATCAACGGAGGCATCTGACTTGGTCGCGGTCGTCGTCATGGCTCATCCCCGAACGCGGGTCGCGCGGTGCCGTGGCGGCTCACCGCGATCGCTGTGCATCTTGCGTCTTGATAGGTTGGCTGCGCTACGCAATGCAATGCGAATTAATAGGCTTGGCGGATCGGCGGCCGATCGCGGCGACTTCATGTCGATTTGGAGATTGGCGGGGGCCGGCAGCCAGGCCCGTGGCGCATGTCCACTGGGCCGACCGCCCCGCTCGGTCTCAGCGACCAGCCCCCTTGGCATGAGTGCTATCGCAGTCGCGGATCGCGCGCATCCTCAAGTCGGTTGAGTTGGCGGCGAAACAGTCTTACTGGTGTGCTCAGCGAGGATCGCGGGGAAATCCGTGCGTATTTTCTGGTGTGATGCCGGGTGGCATCATTCCTGCGTCACTCGCCAGCATCGATCAATGAGATGTTCGACGGAGCGCAACCGGCTGGCGTTGCCGCCAGGCCCTTCCGGTGCGCGCCGTCTCACGTCGCTGTGCAGCCCGTGAGGGCATGCCCCGGTCCGCTGAACCGTCAGCGACGTGCGCGCCCATTGGTGACTGGATCGTGACGGCAATGCGGCGGGGAGGCATGTCTCGATTGGAGTTG
>DAORNH010000016.1:20744-22329 GCA_035440865.1 Hyphomicrobiaceae bacterium
CACTCTCGTACGCCTCGATGGCGGCGAGCCACACCTCCTCTGCTGCAGCGAGCTCGCGCCCCTTGAGACCACGCTCGTGCACGAGCTTCTGGGCCTTCCCCGGGTCGCGCGTGTAGAGCGTGGAATCGGAGAGGCTTGCATCGATCTTTGCAATCTCTGCTGTAAGTGCCTCGACGCGCTTTTCCGCGGCTTGCATCGACTTCTTGAGGGGTGCGAGCTCGAGGCGGCGCTCGGCGGCCGCCCGGCGCTGCTCGATGCGTCCGGGCTCGCTCGTCAACGGCCCCTTCGCGACTTGTCGCGTCTTTACGCCGCGCTCGGCGAGGAGCTCCGCGCGATAGCTGTCGATGTCGCCGTCATAGGGCTTCACTGTGCCCGATCGCACGATCCAGAGGCGGTCGACGCAGGCGTCGACGAGATGGCGGTCGTGGCTGATCAGGATCACGGCGCCGGGGTACTCGTTGACGGCCTGGATAAGCGCCTCGCGGCTATCGACATCGAGATGGTTGGTCGGCTCGTCGAGGATGAGGAGATGCGGGCCGCCGAAGGCCGTGAGCCCGAACAGCAGCCGCGCCTTCTCGCCGCCCGAGAGGCTCTGGCACTTCGTGTCGGCCTTCTCCGACGAGAAGCCGAGCTGGCCGAGGCGTGAGCGCCGCTCCGCCTCGCTCGCCGTCGGCAAAAGGTCGACCATGTAATCGTAGGGCCGGCGTCCCGGCACGAGGTCCTCGAGCTGGTGCTGCGCGAAATAGCCGACGTCGATGCGCTTGGCGCCGATCACCTCGCCGCGCTGTGCTGTGAGGCGCCCCGCGATCAGTTTGGCGAACGTCGACTTGCCGTTGCCGTTGGCGCCGAGCAGCGCGATGCGGTCGTCCTGGTCGATTCTCAAGTCGAGATTGGCGAGCACGGCGCGATCGCCATAGCCGACGGAGACGCCTTCGAGCCGCAGCAGCGGGCTCGCCACCACCTTGGCGGGGCCCGGAAAGTGGAACGGCACCACGCGGTCCTCGACCTGGGCGGCGATCGGCTGCATGCGCGCGAGGGCCTTCACGCGGCTCTGCGCCTGGGCGGCCTTCGTCGCCTTGGCCTTGAAGCGCAGGATGAAGCCCTCGATGCGGCGGCGCTCGTCGTCCTGGCGCTTCTTCAGCTTCAGATCGAGGCGCTGCTTCTCGCGTCGCGCCTCCTCGAAGTCGTCGTAGCCGCCCGAATAGAGCTCTAGCCGGCCGCGATGCAGGTGCAGGATGGCGCCGACGGCGCGGTTGAGGAGGTCGCGGTCGTGGCTCACCATCAGCACGGTGTGCGGGTAAGCCTTGAGGTAGCTCTCGAGCCAGAGCGTGCCTTCGAGATCGAGATAGTTGGTCGGCTCGTCGAGCAGCAGGATTTCAGGCTTCAGGAACAGGACGGCGGCGAGTGCCACACGCATGCGCCACCCGCCCGAGAGCTCCCGGCAGGCCCGGCGCTGAGCGGCCTCGTCGAAGCCGAGGCCGGCGAGGATCTGCGCGGCCCGCGAGGGCGCCGAGTGCGCCTCGATGTCGGTCAGCCGGATCTGGATGTCGGCGATGCGGGTCGGGTCGGTCGCCGTCTCGGCCTC
>DAORNH010000016.1:22367-23840 GCA_035440865.1 Hyphomicrobiaceae bacterium
TCGGCGGCAAGCACCCAGTCGATGAGCGTGTCGTCGCCGCCCGGCGCTTCCTGCGCGATGTAGCCGATCCGCGATCCCCTCGCGATCGTGATCGAGCCGAGGTCGGGGGCGATCTCGCCGGTGATCAGGCGCAGCAGCGTCGACTTGCCGGCGCCATTGCGCCCGACGAGGCCGACCTTGTGACCGGTCGGAATGGCAACCGTGGCGTCCTCGATGATCGGCTTGCCTTCGATGCGATAGGAAAGCTCGTTGATGTGCAGCATGGCCGAGGCTGATAGCGGTGCGGCGGCGCCTTGTCACCATGTCCCGCAGCATCAATACCCATTGCCGACGCGGCCGCGATCGCGCGCCGCGATAAGCGCGCCGCAGGACCGGAATTCGCGGCCATCGAAACTGGCGGCTATAGTGACGATCCATCCTGGCCGACGGTCGGACCTGCGCGGCAACGTGCTTAACTTGACGTTAACGTCAATTACGCCTAGTCGTGCCGAGCGTCCCGGCGGATGATGGGGGCGACGAGAGAACGCCGAAGGTCAACCTGGAGGCAGGCAGCATGTCCACGTTTCTCTTCCTTGCGGTACTCATCGGTCTCGTGTTCGCGCTCGCCATGAAGCGGGCGCCGATGTGGCTCTGGGCCATTGCCGCGGCGGCCTTCGCCTATGTGACGCAAGCAGGCCTCTTCAACGGTGAGTTCGAGCCGCGCTGGCCGGGCTTTCTCGGCGTGATCGCCTGGCTTCCGGTGGCGCTGCTTGCGCTTCTTGCCGTGCCGCCGCTGCGTCGGGCCGTCCTCGTCGCCCCTGCCTTCCGCATGATCAAGGGCATCCTGCCGCGTGTCTCCGAGACTGAGCAGCAGGCGCTCGACGCCGGGACCATCGGTTTCGACGCCGAGCTTTTCTCGGGCAGGCCCGATTTCGGCGTGCTACGTGCGGTCCCTGGCATCGAGCTCTCAGCCGAGGAGAAGGCCTTCCTCGACGGGCCGACGGAAGAGCTCTGCCGCATGATCGACGACTGGAAGGTGCGCCACGCCGAGAAGGAGATCCCGGAGCCCATCTGGGACTTCGTAAAGCGCCACGGCTTCCTCGGCATGCTGATCTCGAAGTCGCACGGCGGCCTCGGCTTCTCGGCGCAGGCGCAGTCGCTCATTCTCGGCAAGATCGCCTCGCGCTCGCCCGATGTCGTGACGATTGTCATGGTTCCGAACTCGCTTGGCCCGGGTGAGCTCATCGAGAAGTACGGCACCGACGCGCAGAAGCACCACTTCCTGCCGCGCCTTGCGAAGGGCCTCGAGGTGCCCTGCTTCTCGCTCACCGGTCCGACCTCCGGCTCTGATGCCGCCACGATGCGCGACATCGGCTGGGTGACGAATGGCATGCACGAGGGCCGCGAGACCGTCGGCATTCGGCTTTCCTGGGACAAGCGCTACATCACGCTCGGCCCCAAGGCGACGCTCGTCGGCCTCGCCTTCCGGCTGTT
>DAORNH010000016.1:23850-30124 GCA_035440865.1 Hyphomicrobiaceae bacterium
CAACCTGCTCGGGAAGGGCGAGGACATCGGCATCACGGTGGCGCTGGTTCCGGCGAACCATCCGGGCGTCCACATCGGCCGCCGCCACCTGCCGTCGGGCGCCGCTTTCCCGAATGGGCCCAACTGGGGCAACGACGTCTTCATCCCGATGGACTGGGTGATCGGCGGCGAGAAGATGGTCGGCCAGGGCTGGCGCATGCTGATGGAGTGCCTTGCCGCGGGCCGCGCCATCTCGCTCCCCTCGTCCGGTGCCGCCGGTGCCAAGGCGATGTTGCGCTTCTCGTCGGCCTATGGCCGCGTGCGCAAGCAGTTCGGCCTGCCGGTCGCCAAGATGGAGGGCCTCGAGGAGCCGCTCGCCCGGTTGGTCGAGACGGCCTACGTCAACGAGGCGGGCCGCGCGGTCACGGCCGCCATGGTGAGCCGCGGCGAGAAGCCTTCAGTCATCTCGGCCATCATGAAGTACCAGTCAACGGAGCGCATGCGGCGCGCCGTCAACGACGCCATGGATCTGCACGGCGGCCGCGGCATCTGCGACGGTCCGTCGAACTATCTGCAGTCCGCCTACCAGATGGTGCCTGTCGGCATCACGGTCGAGGGCGCCAACATCCTGACGCGCTCGCTGATCACCTTCGCGCAAGGGGCGCTCCGTTCGCACCCCTACCTCTACAAGGAGGTGCAGGCCTGTCAGGACCCCGATACGTCGAAGGGCTTGAAGGCATTCGAAAGCGCCTTTCTCGGGCACCTCTCCTTCTCGATGTCCAACGCCTTCGGCGCCTTCTTCCACAACGTGACCGGCGGCATCTTTGGCAAGGTGCCGGCCAACGCCGGCGACAACGCGGAGTGGTATCGCCAGCTCTGGCGCTGCTCGCGGAGCTTCGCCCTCGTCGCTGATCTGACGGTGGCGCTCCTCGGCGGCGGACTCAAGACCAAGCAGAAGCTCACCGGCCGCATGGCGGACGCGCTCTCGGAACTCTATTTCCTCGCCTGCATCCTCAAGCGCTTCGAGGACGACGGCCGCCCCTCGGCGGACCGCCACATCGTCGCCTACTGCGCGCAGAACTGCCTCTACCGCTTCCAGGAGTCGATGCGCGGTGCCATTCACAATTTTCCGATTGCCTTAGCTCGCATGAAGATGCGCGCGCTCGTCTTCCCGCTCGGCGCCCGTTACAAGCCGGCGCCGGACCGCCTCGGCACGAAGATCGTTTCGCTCGTACTCGAGCCCGGCGAGGTGCGAGATCGCCTGACACGCTACATCTACGTCTCGAAAGATCCGAAGGACCCGACGGGCGTGCTCGAGGTCGCCCTCGAAAAGGTGATCGCTGCCGAGGGCGCCGAGAAGAAGCTCGAGCGCGCGATCCGCGCGGGCACGGTGCGCCGCTTCCATGGCATCGATTGGATCGCCGACGCGGTCGCGAAAGGCGTGCTCACCGAGGAGGAAGGCCGCGGCCTCAAGGAAGCGGAGGCACTGACTGATCGCGTCATCGCCGTCGACCACTTCGATCCGGTCGAGGTGAAGCCCAATTACATGACGGCGGGCCACAACGCCGCCGCCATGACGAGCCGTGCGGCGGAGTGACCGGCGGGGCCTGCGATCTCGGGCAACAGTGCGAGCGGTCGCGCGCCGCTCGCCGGCGCCTCAATGCTTCGCATCGGAGCCGTTCTTCTTCCAGTAGACCTCGCAACGGCCGTAACACTGCCAAAACTTCTTGCTGCCCGACCGGTTGTGGGCGCCGCACCAGGCCGTGCAGCGGGCCAAGCCTTCGTCGACCGTCAGCCGTTCCCTGGCGACGGTTTCAGAGGCTGGCAGTGCGAGCAGGCCGAGCGCCAAAGCGAGACCACTCGCGGCAAGAAGCATCGGCTTCGTTACGGATTTCATGTCCGGCTCCTGTGTGTATGTCGTTGCGCGCCGAGTGGCGACATATGAACTATGTCCACTCCAGAACGAAAAATCGCGATGCCGGCATTCGATTCCGTGGAAAAAACCCGGCGGTGGCTACCGGCGGCCTCGGCTCGACGAGGCGCGGCGCGACAGGTAAGATCGACGGCGAATTTCGAATGACTCGCGAGGGCTCGCTCGGCGGGCTCGGATTTCGGCATTCGCGATGTTCCGCATGGAGCCCGCGCCGTATCCGGGGCATGCGCCAGGATCGATCGAGCACACCTCGATGTGCACCACCTCAACCGCTCCGGAGCCGACCATGGCCGACCTCGCTCACCTGAAGGACTGGCGCTACGCGGTCGACGGCGAGGGCATCGCCTGGGCCGTGTTCGATCGCGCTGGTGAAAGTCAGAATTCGCTCGGCCGCCGGCCGCTCGAGGAGCTGATTCAAATCGTGGAAGCGGTCGAGGCGGGCGCCAAGGACAAGAGCATCCGCGGCCTCGTGTTCATCTCGGGAAAGGAGAAAGGCTTCATCGTCGGCGCCGACGTGCGCGAGTTCGAGCAGTTCAGGACGGCGGCCGAGGTCGAGGAGGCGATCAAGCCTGTCCTTGCCATGCTCGACCGCATCGAGGCGCTGCCGGTCACCGTGGTCGCGGCGATCCATGGCTTCTGCCTCGGAGGTGGCCTAGAACTGGCGCTCGCCTGCCACTATCGGATCGCGACGCGCGACGATGGCACACGGGTCGGGTTCCCGGAGGTGAAGCTCGGCATCTTCCCGGGCTTCAACGGCACGGCCCGCTCGATCCGGCAGGCGGGTCCGCTCGCCGCCATGACGAGCATGCTGTCGGGTTCCATGATCCGCGCATCGGCCGCAAAGGGCATGGGCCTCATCGACGAGCTCGTGCCGACGCCGCTGAACCTGCGCTGGGCGGCGCGCAAGGCGATCGACAGGAAGCGGCGCTCCGAAGCGAAGGGCATGCTGCAGTCAGCGCTCCGCCAGTGGCCGCTGCGTGGCGTGCTCGCCTCGCGCATGCGCAAGGAGGTCGCGGGCAAGGCGCGGCCCGAGCACTATCCGGCTCCCTACCGCCTGATCGATCTCTTCGACCGGCACGGCGGCAACCTCGACGCGATGAAGCGCGCCGAGACGAGTGCCTTTGCCCCGCTGATGGTTTCCGATACCGCCCGCAATCTCCGCCGCGTCTTCCATCTGATGGAGGCGATGAAAGCCGAGGCGCCGCGGGATCTCGGCTGGAGGCCGACGCGCGTCCACGTCATCGGCGCCGGCGTGATGGGCGCCGACATCGCCGGCTGGTGCGTGGCGAGCGGGCTCGTGGCCACGCTCCAGGACTTGAGTGAGGAGCAGATCAAGAAGGGGATCGAAGCCCAGAAAAAGACGCTCGAGCGCAAGTTCCGCACGCGCCCCGAGCGCGAGGCGGCGCGCGCGCGTCTGATCGCCGACCCGAAGGGCGAGGGCATCGAGCGGGCGGACGTCATCATCGAGGCGATCGTCGAGAAGCTCGAGGTGAAGCAGAGCCTCTTCAGAGGTCTCGAAGGCCGCCTGAAGCCTGGCGCCGTGCTTGCGACCAATACCTCCTCGATCATGATCGAGGACATCGCCGCCGGCCTCGCCAACCCGGCGCGACTGATCGGCATCCATTTCTTCAACCCGGTTGCGCAGTTGCCGCTCGTCGAGGTCATTCGCGGCGCGGGCTCGGCCGAGAGCGAGCTGCGCAAGGGCTGCGCCTTCGTGACTGCGATCGACAAGCTGCCGCTGATCGTCAAGAGCTGCCCGGGCTTCCTCGTCAACCGTGTGCTCGCGCCCTACATGCTCGGCGCGATGCAGCGCCTCGAGCAGGGCGAGAGCAAGGAGAAGCTCGACGAGGCTGCGCGCATCTTCGGCATGCCGATGGGGCCGATCGAGCTCGCCGACAGCGTCGGGCTCGATGTCTGCGCGCATGTCGGCCGCATCCTGAAGCTGGCGCCGCCCGGCGAAAGTACGCTCGACCGGCTCGTCGCCGCGAAGAAGCTCGGCAAAAAATCGGGCGAGGGCTTCTATGTCTGGAAGGACGGGAAGCCCGCGAAGGGCGAGGTCAAGGCCGAGACCGCCGAACTCGGCCGGCTCGGCCACGAGCTCGTCGCCCCGCTGGTTGCGGAATGCGAGCGCTGCCGCGACGAAGGCATCGTTGCGAGCGCCGACATGGTCGACGCGGGCGTCATCTTCGGCACGGGCTTTGCGCCGTTCCGCGGCGGCCCGCTGACCTACGCTGCGGCCCGCAAGCTTGCTCCCGCCGAGACGCGGGTCGCGGCGGAGTGAGAGACGGCGCAAAAGTATTTGCCACGCCATCTACCTGTGGAGGGCGCATATGACTTCGGCAGTCGAAACGGTATCCGATGGCTCCACTGCCCTGACCCGCGAGCATGTGCTGTCGCTGCTCCGCGAGCACGAAGCGGCAGTTCACCGATATGGTGTGAAATCGCTGCATCTCTACGGTTCGGCCGCACGGGACGAGCTGACGCCAAGGAGTGACGTCGACTTGTTCGTCGATTGCGACGACGTCAACGCGTTCGGTTTTGTCGAGCTTCTCGATCTGCGGGGCTTCTTGAGGGACTTGTTAGGCCGGAATGTCGACCTGACGAGTCGGGCCGGCCTGCATCGCCTGCTCAGGGCGAAAATCGAACAGTCGAGTCCTCAGGTATTCTGATATGGCCAAGCCTGCGACCGAGGTCCGTATCAGGGACATGTTAGACGCCATCTACACCGCTCGGGAGCTCAGAAGCGGCATGACCGTCGACGTGTATGTGTCGGCGATGGCGCGCGGCCAGAGGCGCGGCGTCGAGCGTTGGGTCGAGATCACCTCCGAGGCGAGCAGACATCTACCTCGCGAGCTGACCGACGCATTTCCCGGCATTCCGTGGTTACGCATCCGTGACGTCGGTAACGTCATTCGGCACGCCCATTCGTCCGTCGACGACCAGATGATTTGGCGCATCGCGACACAACATCTCGATGAGCCGGAGTCGGTGTTGCAGGTGATGCTGGCCGGGCTCGCCCCTGACGTTGACTGCTGAATGCCACCCAACTCAAGGAAGGCAGCCGAATGACCCCCACTCTCCGCCGTGTCGCCATTGTCGGGGGTGTGCGCATCCCCTTTTGCCGCTCGAACACGCTCTACGCCGACCTCTCGAATCTCGACATGCTGACGGCGACGCTCAACGGCCTCGTCGAGCGCTACAAGCTCGCTGGCGTGCACATCGACGAGGTCGTGGGCGGCGCCGTCGTCACGCATTCGCGCGACTGGAACCTCGCCCGCGAGGCGGTTCTCGGCACCAAGCTCGCCCGCTCAACGCCGGGCATCACCATGATCCAGGCCTGCGGGACGAGCCTGCAGGCGGCCATGGGGATCGCCGCCAAGATCGCCATCGGCCAGATCGAGAGCGGCATCGCCTGCGGGTCGGACACGACGTCGGACGCGCCGATCGTGCTCCGGAAGTCGTTCGCCCAGCAGCTCGTGAAGGGGCAGCAGGCGGCGAAGACCTTGGGCGGCAAGATCAAGCTCGCCATGACCGCGGCGAAGCCTGCGGCCATGGTACTCGAGACGCCCTCCACCGCCGAGCCGCGCACGGGCCTCTCGATGGGCGAGCATTGCGAGCTCATGGCCAAGGAATGGCGCATCCCGCGCGCCGAGCAGGACGAGCTCGCCGTGGCGAGCCACCAGAAGGCGGCCGAGGCTTACCGGACGGGATGGATGGACGACCTCCTCGTCCCCTGTGCCGGCGTCTTTAAGGACAACAATCTGCGCGAGGACGCCTCGGTCGAAAAGATGGCGGCCCTGCGGACCGCGTTCGACAAGACGGAGAAAGGCACGCTGACCGCGGGCAACTCGACGCCGCTCACTGATGGCGCCTCCTCGGTGCTGCTCGCGAGCGAGGAGTTCGCTCAGGCGCGTGGCCTGCCGATCCTCGCCTACCTCGTCGATGCCCAGACCTCCGCCAATGATTTCGCCGCAGGCGAAGGCCTGCTGATGGCACCGACGATCGCTGTCTCGCGCCTTCTCGATCGGCAAGGAATGCGGCTTCAGGACTTCGCGACCTACGAGATCCACGAGGCCTTCGCGGCGCAGGTGCTGGCAACGCTCCGCGCCTGGGAGGACCCCGCCTACTGCAAGCGGTATCTCGGCAAGGATGCGCCGCTCGGGTCCATTGATCGGACGCGGCTCAACGTGAAAGGCTCGTCTCTCGCCTTCGGCCACCCCTTCGCAGCAACGGGTGCGCGCGTCATGGCGAACCTTGCCAAGCTCCTCAACGTCAATGGCGGCCGCGGGCTGATCTCCGTCTGCACCGCCGGCGGCATGGGTGTCGCGGCCATCCTCGAGGGAGCGCGGCGCTGACGACACC
>DAORNH010000017.1:0-2329 GCA_035440865.1 Hyphomicrobiaceae bacterium
CGAGACCATCATGGTCAACTGCAACCCGGAAACGGTTTCGACCGACTACGACACGTCGGACCGCCTGTATTTCGAGCCGCTGACCACCGAAGACGTGCTCGAAATCCTGAACGTCGAGATGTCGAACGGCACGCTCGCGGGCGTGATCGTGCAGTTCGGCGGGCAGACGCCGCTGAAGCTCGCGGAGACGCTGGCCAGCGCCGGTGTGCCGATCCTCGGCACCTCGCCCGATGCGATCGACCTCGCCGAGGATCGTGATCGCTTCAAGGCACTGATCGACAAGCTCAAATTGAAGCAGCCTGAGAGCGGCATCGCGCGCAGCCCCGAAGAGGCGCGCGCTGTGGCTGAGCGGATCGGCTATCCGGTCGTCATCCGCCCGTCCTATGTGCTCGGCGGGCGGGCCATGGAAATCGTCTCGGACAGCGCCGAGGTCGAGCGCTACGTCCAACGTCTGTCGCAGACGCTCGACCGGCCCTCCGAACTCGTCGTTTCGGATCGTCGCCCGCTGCTCATCGATCGCTACCTCTCGGACGCCATCGAGGTCGACGTCGACTGCCTCGCCGACCGGCAGACGACGTTTGTTGCCGGTATCATGGAGCATATCGAGGAGGCGGGCATCCATTCGGGAGACAGTGCCTGCTCGCTGCCGACACACTCGCTCGACAGCTCGATCGTCGTCCGCCTCGAAAAGCAGACGCGCGATCTGGCACTCGCCCTCGGCGTCGTCGGCCTCATGAACGTGCAATACGCCGTCAAGGGCCGCGAGATCTACATCCTCGAGGTGAACCCGCGCGCCTCGCGGACTGTGCCCTTCGTCGCCAAAGTGATCGGCCAGCCGATCGCGGGCATCGCCTCGCGCGTGATGGCGGGCGAGCCGCTCGCGAGCTTCGGATTGAAGCCGAAGCGCCTCACGCATGTCGCCGTCAAGGAGGCCGTGTTCCCGTTCGCGCGCTTCCCAGGCGTCGATCCCGTGCTCGGTCCGGAGATGCGCTCGACGGGCGAAGTCATGGGCATCGACCGCAACTACGCGCTCGCCTTCGCCAAGAGCCAGCTCGGCTCGGGCACCGTGCTGCCGAGTGCGGGTGCTGTATTTCTGTCACTCCGTGACAGCGATAAGGATGCCGTTCTCGGTGCCATGCGCGAGCTGTCCGACATCGGTTTCAGGCTCGTTGCTACTCGAGGAACGCGCCGGCATCTCGAAAGCCACGGCATTCCTTGCGAGCTCGTAAACAAAGTTCTCGAAGGCCGGCCGCACATTGTCGATTTAATGAAAAGTGGTGAAATTCAATTGGTTATCAATACGACCGAAGGTGCCAAGGCTCTGGCGGACTCAAAGGACATCCGCCGCACGGCCTTGATTAACCACATTCCCTATTATACGACTCTGGCAGGTGGTCTCGCTGCAGCTGAGGCCATCAAGGCCCTCCGGGCCGACATTCTCGATGTGGCCCCATTGCAAAGCTACGTCGGGAAACCCACCTGACGAGGTCGTCACGACGTTGTCGGACGTAAGGGTTCTTTGCCGGACACGCGCCGCCTTCGACTATGGGCGAGGCTCAGGGCAAAGGACTGGCAAATCCCCAAATCCTGGGTGAAACTCGGTTGAGGAGCCAGCACTGGCTTCTTCGTGAAGGAGGCGTGAGCCGATGGCCATGGAAAAGGTGCCGATGACCCTCGAGGGCTTCAAGAAGCTCGAGGAGGAATTGCATCGTCTGAAAGCCGTGGAGCGCCCGCGCATTATTCAAGCGATCGCCGAGGCGCGTGCGCTCGGCGACCTCTCCGAGAACGCTGAATATCACTCCGCCAAGGAGGCGCAGGGCCTCAACGAGGCGCGCGTTGCCGATCTCGAGGACAAGGTCTCGCGCGCCGAGGTCATCGATCCGGCCAAGATGTCCGGCGACACCGTGAAGTTCGGCGCGACAGTGACGCTCGAGGACGAGGATACGGGCGAGAAGGTCAAGTACAAGATCGTCGGCGATCCCGAAGCCAACGTGCGTGAAGGGCGCATCTCGATCTCTTCGCCGATCGCGCGCGCGCTCATCAGCAAGTCGAAGGGTGAAACGGCTGACGTCACCACGCCCAAGGGCTCGCGCAGCTACGAGATCCTGAAGATCGAGTACAAGTGACGGGACTCAGAAGACCGGGGGCAGCGCCGCAAGTGTCGGCAGCACCCGGTCTTTCGGCGAGAGGATCGCCCTGTCGGCCGTGATACGCCAGTCGATGGCGAGCGCGGGATCGTCCCAGCGGAGGCCGCCTTCGTGCTCGGGGGCATAGAGATCGGTGACCTTGTAGATCACCTCGGTGTCGGGAACGAGCGTCACATAGCCGT
>DAORNH010000017.1:2342-4759 GCA_035440865.1 Hyphomicrobiaceae bacterium
GGGCACATAGAGCTGCCTCCAGTTGTCGGCGCTGAGTTCGACGGCGAAGTGCTGGCCGTAGGTGGGCGAGCCTTTGCGGATATCGACCGCCACATCGAGAATCGCCCCGCGCACTACGCGCACGAGCTTGTCCTGAGCGCGGGGCGGGCGCTGGAAATGCAGCCCGCGCACCACACCAGCCTCACGCGAGAGCGCGTGGTTGTCCTGCACAAAGGTCGCCTCGATCCCGGCTTTCGCCAGCGTGGCGGCGCTCCACGTCTCCGAGAAGAAGCCGCGCTCGTCCCGGAAGATGCGGGGCGCCAGCACCTTCACATCCGGGATGTCCAGTGTTCGGACGTCCATCGTGGAAGCCTCCTCAGTGCTTCATGTCGCTCTGCGAGGGCGGGCTTAGTGTAACGACGTTCGTTCCCGACAGCGGTTCGCTCGCCGGTGCCGAGGCCGTGGCGGCCTTCCACGCCGCATACTCCTTCTGGAACTTTACGTAGCCGAACGGAATGAGGGCGAGGTAGCCAAGCGTAATAATGGCGAGGGTCACGTAAGGGTAGGTGACAAGCAAGGCGACCACCAGCACGACGCCGAAGAGGATCGGCATCACGAGCTCGCGCGGAATGCGCTCGCCGAGCAGCTTTCCTGAAAACGTCGGGATGGTCGAGACGAGCATGAACGCCAGCGCCAGCGTGTAGACCGTGATGACGGCGGGATAGGCCTTCGGGTCGAAGCCCGGTATGCCGAGGCCCTCGAGATAGAGAGGCAGCAGCACGGTCAACGCGCCGGCGGGCGCCGGAATCCCCGTGAAATAGTTGGACTGCCAGCGCGGCTTGTCGACATCGAGCATAGAGTTGAAGCGCGCGAGGCGCAGTGCCATGCCGCAGGCGAACAGCAGAACGGCGATCCAGCCAAAGCGTTTGAAGTCGCCGAGGCCCCACGTGTAGACGAGGATGGCCGGAGCGACGCCGAAGTTCACGAAATCGGCGAGGCTGTCGAACTCGGCGCCGAAGCGCGACTGGGACTTGAGTGCGCGCGCGAGGCGGCCGTCGACACCATCGAGGAGCGCGGCGAAGACGATGAGCGCCAGCGCCCATTCGAACTGCTTCTCGATCGCCATGCGCATCGCGGTGATGCCGGCGCAGAGGCTCAGCAGCGTGAAGAAGTTCGGCACCAACAGTCGGACGGGGATCTTGCGGCGCCGGAAGAGGCGACGGCGGCTCGGCGCGCCGGTCGGGTCTCGCAGGTCCGCGGGGTCGATAGGGTCCATCGCTCATCTCCCGGTGACGGGCTCTGCCCGAGGGGTCGCGTTGGCCCCTCATCGCAAGCCAGCGCATCACTTGCAACTCTCTTGCAGGGCGATTGTGGTTCGCCGGCGGCGTTATTCAGGTGCAGCGCGGGGCGCTGTTGGCCCCTCCGCGGTTCCCGTGTAGGAAGCGTGCATGACCGATACGATCCTGATCCTCGACTTCGGCTCCCAGGTGACGCAGCTCATCGCGCGGCGAGTGCGCGAGGCGGGCGTCTACTCGGAAATCGTTCCCTTCAGCCAGGGGGAGGTGGCATTCGACCGGCTCCGCCCCAAGGGCATAATCCTCTCCGGCGGGCCCGCGAGCGTCTACTGGAGCGAGGCGCCGCGCGTGCCGCGCCGGCTTCTCGAGGCGGGCCTGCCCGTGCTCGGCATCTGCTACGGCAACCAGACGATGGTGACGGAGCTCGGCGGCAACGTTGAGGGCGGCCACAATGCCGAGTTCGGTCGGGCTGACATAGACATCGTCGAGGATTGCGCGCTCTTCAAGGGTGTGTGGTCGAAGGGCGAGCGCGACCACGTCTGGATGAGCCATGGCGACAAGATCACGCGCATCCCGGACGGCTTCCGCGTCGTCGCCCGTTCGGACAATGCCCCCTATGCCACTATCGCTGACGAACGTCGCCGACTCTACGGTGTGCTGTTCCATCCAGAGGTCGCGCACACACCGCGCGGCGCCGCGCTGATCCGCAACTTCGTGCACAATGTCGCCGGCTGCCGCGGCGATTGGACGATGGCGGCCTTCCGCGCGTCAGCGATCGAGCGCATCCGTCGTGATGTGGGCAAGTCGCGCGTGATCTGCGGACTCTCGGGTGGCGTCGATTCGGCCGTCGCCGCGGTTCTCATCCACGAGGCGATCGGCGATCAGCTCACGTGCATCTTCGTCGACCACGGGCTCTTGCGCCTCAACGAGGGTTCGGAAGTCGTCAAGCTCTTCCGCGAGCACTACAACATACCGCTCGTGCACGTGGACGCGAGCCGACAGTTCCTGACCGCGCTCGATGGCGTCTCCGATCCCGAGAGGAAGCGCAAGACCATCGGCGCGCTATTCATCGACGTTTTCGAGGCCGAGGCGAAGACGATCGGCGGAGCTGAGTTTCTCGCGCAAGGGACGCTCTATCCGGAT
>DAORNH010000017.1:4769-17700 GCA_035440865.1 Hyphomicrobiaceae bacterium
GTCATCGAGAGCGTCTCGTTCACGGGCGGGCCGTCGGTCACGATCAAGTCGCATCACAACGTCGGCGGTTTGCCGGCACGCATGAACATGAAGCTGGTCGAGCCGCTGCGCGAGCTCTTCAAGGACGAGGTGCGCGCGCTCGGCGGCGAGCTCGGCTTGCCCCCGGCATTCATCGGACGCCATCCATTCCCGGGGCCGGGCCTTGCGATCCGCATCCCGGGGGCGATCACGCCGGCCAAGCTCGATATCCTCCGGAAGGCCGACGCGATCTGGCTCGACGAGATCAGGAAGGCCGGCCTCTACGACACGATCTGGCAGGCCTTCGCCGTCCTGCTTCCCGTGCAGACCGTCGGCGTGATGGGCGACGCGCGCACGTACGAGGCCGTCTGCGCGCTGCGTGCCGTCACCTCGACGGACGGAATGACGGCGGACTACTTCCCGTTCCCGCACGATGTACTCGGGCGGACCGCGACGCGCATCATCAACGAGGTGCGCGGCATCAATCGCGTGGTCTACGACATCACCTCCAAACCGCCCGGCACGATCGAGTGGGAGTAGGTAGCAATGTTGCTACAATATTTTGCACCCCTGGACCGTCGATACCATAATTTGAGCACTTCGAAGGTGTCGACATGACCATCACGACGATTTCGAGCCGCAAGTTCAATCAGGATGCCGGCGGCGCTAAGAGAGCCGCTGCGAATGGCCCCGTCATCATCACGGATCGCGGGCGGCCGGCTCATGTGCTGCTCAACTACGCCGAATATTTGCGCCTCACCCGACAAGGGCCTAGCCTGCTGGACGTCGTGGCAATGCCTGGGGGCGAGCACATTGAGTTCGAGGCACCGAAACTAAAGGGGCCGTTGTCCAAGTCTGTCGACCTCGACTGATGTTCTTGCTGGATACGAACGTCGTCTCCGAGTTGCGCAATATGTCGCGCGCGAACCCGTCGGTTCGTGCTTTGGCAGCAAGAACGCCAGCCCAACTACTGTGGATGTCGACGATTTCGGTCCTGGAACTTGAGATCGGCGTCCTGCGCGCCGAGCGCCGTGACCCGCCCCAAGGTGTTCTGCTCCGCAGATGGCTGGAGGGGCAGGTCCTTGTCCAGTTTGAAGAGCGATTGCTGATGGTCGATGCTGTTGTCGCTCGCGCGTGCGCCGGGATGCACGTGCCGGATCCTCGACCTGAGCGAGATGCTCTGATTGCAGCGACGGCGAAGGCGTTTGGGTTGACAATCGTCACACGCGATACGGCCGACTTCGAGCCCATGGGTGTTCCGGTTCTCGATCCATGGTCGACCGAGCAGTCGTAAGCCGAGCACTGCTGAAGACTCCACGAGTCGCGAAACGTGCAACTCAGGACGGAGGCAGCTCACAATTGGGCATTGTGCACCCAGGACTTGGTCGCGTCGTTGGCGAGAGGCCAATTGCTCCCTGCGCCAGAAGTAGCCGGCGCCGATG
This sequence comes from Hyphomicrobiaceae bacterium, assembly GCA_035440865.1. Taxonomy (GTDB): domain Bacteria; phylum Pseudomonadota; class Alphaproteobacteria; order Rhizobiales; family Hyphomicrobiaceae; genus DAORNH01. Next base: position 6,230 of record DAORNH010000017.1, read on the forward strand.
TCGTGCCTGCTTATTGATCTCGATCAAGGAGAAGGGCGCTCTTCCGTCTGCATCCTGAGGCTTCGAGGGCGAAGCTTCCACACGACATGGGCGAGGCAGTTATGGCAAGGACACCGACGTCAGAAGGTCCGGCAGCCGCTCCCGGATCGGTTTCGCTTGTGCCACCTGTCCAGCCAACACCCAGCACGAAGCCTCCTGCCACGAATGGCAGCGCGCTCTCGGCAGACGGTCCCTCGCTCATGCCGCTTGCCGCCGACCCCGACAACAAGACCTCGATCGCCCAGCGCCGCCGCGATCCCGACTACATCCGCCGCGCCTTTGAGAGCGGAGAGTACCCCTATCAGACGCGGCTACGCACGGCCGAGTACGAGGCCGCCATGGCCGAGCTGCAGGTCGAGCTCCTCAAGGCACAGAAGTGGGTGAAGGAGTCGGGCGAGCGCATCGTCATCCTGTTCGAAGGGCGGGACGCGGCAGGCAAGGGCGGCACGATCAAGCGCTTCATGGAGCATCTCAATCCGCGCGGCGCGCGCGTCGTCGCACTCGAGAAGCCGACCGACCGGGAGCGCTCGCAGTGGTATTTCCAGCGCTACATCAATCACCTGCCGGCAGGCGGGGAGATCGTCTTCTTCGACCGCTCCTGGTACAATCGCGCCGGTGTCGAGCGCGTCATGGGTTTCTGCAACCCGAACGATTACCTCGAGTTCATGCGACAGTGCCCGGATCTCGAGCGGATGTTCGTGCGCTCGGGGATCCGTCTCTTCAAGTACTGGTTCTCCGTGACGCGGGCGGAGCAGCTCCGCCGCTTCAAGGCCCGCGAGACCGACCCGCTGAAGCAGTGGAAGCTCTCGCCGATCGATCTTTCATCCCTCGACAAGTGGGACGACTACACCGAGGCCAAGGAGGCCATGTTCTTCTATACGGACACTGCGGATGCGCCCTGGACCATCATCAAGTCGGATGACAAGAAGCGCGCGCGATTGAATGCCATGCAGCACTTCCTGGCGATCCTCGACTACCCGGCGAAGAATCAGGCCTTGATCAGAGGACCCGACCCGCTGATCGTCGGCTCCTCGGCGCATGTCATCGGGCGTGACGAGCATATCCTCGGAAAGACCTTGCATCCCGAGAAGCGGCGCCGGCACACGTGACGTCGTTCGCCGGGCTCGAGTTCAGGTTCGTTCACTCAACATGCCGACGGCTCGAAGAATCTCGTCGACGGCCCGTGTCGGCGCCAGCCGACCCGATTGCACGTCGGCTTCGAGCGCCGGAATGCGCGCCGCGATCCGCGGATCAGCCGCGACGGCCGCCAGGATGCGATCGGCGAGCATCTCCCGCATCCAGGTGACCGCTTGCGAGCGCCGGCGCGTCTCGAAGGTGCCGGTCCCCTCCATCTTCGCGCGATGCTGCTCGAGCGTCTGCCAGAGCTTGTCGAGCCCCTTGTCGTCGCGCCCCGAAATGGTGAGCACCGGCGGCAGCCAAAGCGATCCCGCGGGTGTCAAGATATTGAGCGCCGCCATGTACTCGGCCGCCGCTCGAGTCGCGCGATCGACGTTGTCGCCGTCGGCCTTGTTGATGGCGAGCACGTCGGCGAGTTCGATGATGCCCTTTTTGATGCCCTGCAGGTCATCGCCGCCGCCGGCGAGCAGGAGCACGACGAACACGTCGACCATCGCCGCGACCGCCACTTCCGACTGGCCGACGCCGACCGTCTCGACGATCACGACATCGAAACCGGCCGCCTCGAGGACGGCCATGGTTTCGCGCGTCTTCCGCGTAACGCCGCCGAGCGTACCGGAGGATGGCGAGGGGCGGATAAAGGCCCCGCCTTGCTGCGAAAGCCGCGACATGCGCGTCTTGTCGCCGAGGATCGAGCCGCCGCTCCGGGTCGACGTCGGATCGACCGCCAGCACCGCGACCCGTCTGCCCGCCGCGATCAGGTTCATGCCGAGTTGGTCGATGGTGGTCGACTTGCCGACGCCCGGCACACCCGTAATGCCGATGCGGTGCGCGCGCCCCGTATCGGCGATCAGCTCCTGGAGGAGTGCGGACGCCGTCGCCTGGTGATCCGCTCGCCGGCTTTCGATGAGCGTGATCGCCCGCCCGATCGCGGCGCGGTCGGCGGCGCGAATGTGGTCGGCAAGCTCGCGGACGAGTGGGGCATCAGATCGCTTCAAGGTGGTCGACTCTCAGTGGCGCTGGATGCCTCTTTAAGGCACGTAGCGCGCTGAACAAAGGAGAGCAATCGCCGGGCAAATGATTGACACGGGCGCATTGCACAAAGTACGGTCCGCCCCGAATTCGGCTTGGTCCCACCGCTCGTGCTAGGTGGAGGGGCGTGCCGTGGCTCGAAGCGCGGCACCGTCGGTGCCCGATTACGGAAAAGACCATGAAAGTCCGCAACTCGCTGAAATCGCTGCGCGGTCGCCACCGCGACAATCGTGTCGTGCGCCGCAAGGGCCGCGTCTACGTGATCAATAAGACCAATCGCCGCTTCAAGGCACGCCAGGGCTAGTCTCCCGGCGCAAGTGCACCTTTCGAGGTCGTGAGCCGGGACCATGTGCCCGGCTCGTTTCGTTGCGTTTGCCACTCGCAATTTCCAGTGGACCACTGCCATGAGCCAGAAATCGCCGCCACTGCCACGCGTCTTCTCCGGCATGCAGCCGACGGGAGAGAGCCCGCACCTCGGCAACTATCTCGGCGCCATCGTCAACTGGGTCGAGATGCAGAAGACGCACGAGTGCATCTATTGCGTCGTCGACATGCACGCTATCACACAGTGGCAGGATCCTGCCGGGCTCAAGGATTCGATCCGCGCCGTGGCCGCCGCCTACATGGCAGCAGGCCTCGATCCCACGCGCTGCATTCTCTTTAACCAATCGCAGGTCGGCGAGCACGCCGAGCTCGCCTGGATATTCAACTGCGTCGCGCGCATCGGCTGGCTCAACCGCATGACGCAGTTCAAGGACAAGGCCGGCAAGGATCGCGAGGCGGCCTCAGTCGGGCTCTACGCCTATCCGAACCTCATGGCGGCGGACATTCTCGTCTATCGGGCGACGCATGTGCCTGTCGGCGAGGACCAGAAGCAGCACCTCGAGCTCTCGCGTGACATTGCCCAGAAGTTCAACAACGACTTCGCCGACGGGATCGCCCGGCTTGGCTACACGGGCGGGTTCTTCCCCTTGCCCGAGCCGATGATCCTCGGACCGGCGGCGCGCGTGATGAGCCTGCGCGACGGCACCAAGAAGATGTCGAAGTCCGATCCATCGGACCTCTCGCGCATCAACCTGAGCGACGACGCCGATACGATCGCCCGCAAGCTGCAGAAGGCCAAGACCGATCCGGCGGCGCTTCCGAGCGAGGAGGCTGGGCTCGACAACCGGCCCGAGGCGGACAATCTCGTCGGGATCTACGCGGGGCTTGCGGCGAAGTCCAAGTCCGATGTGCTGCGCGACCACGGCGGCGCGCAGTTCTCGACCTTCAAGAAGGCCCTGATCGAACTCGCGGTCGCCCGCATCGGGCCAATCAGCGCGGAGATCGCGCGGCACACCGCCGACCCCGCCGAGATCGACCGGGTGCTGCGCGATGGCGCAGACCGGGCGCGCGCCATTGCCCGCCCGATCATGGACGACGTCAAGGACATCGTCGGCTTCCTGCGCTGAGGCGAGGGCTTCACCCTGCGGGTGAACTGCGAAGGGCCTTCAGCCCTTCGCGCATCCCGATCAGGGCCTGGGCCCTGAACCCGATCCAAAGTATGGGTCCAAGGGCTAACCCTTGGCGGGAGCTCGAGGGCAGCGCCCCCGAACTGCTGCCCCGAACGGCACACGCGTTAGCAGGATCGTAACCATCTTCCGCCACGCTCACGTCAACGAGTACCGTTGCGTCAGCGTAGGTGTGAAATGTCCCTGTCGTGTTCGGGCCCGGTCGCGGCCCGCAGTTGCCTTCGTGTCTCGAAATTCCTCGCTGTCACGGCAATCGGCTGCCTGGCAGGGCTTGTCGTTGCCGGATGTGCTTCGAAGAGCACGACGAGCTACGATGCACGTCCGCCCCAGCATGTTGCCGCGGCCAAGCCGGCCGAGATGGAGGACGACGGGCGCGAAGCCCAGCCCGCGGCCCCGCGTCACCTGAAGTCACAACCGGATGATCCGCGCGAGCCTTGGAGCCCGAACTACGGCGGCCCGAGCCCGAGACCGCTCACGCCGGCCGTCCCGCCCCCGGCCCGCGCGGCGATGATCCCCGACGACCTGCCGCCGGATTTTCGCAAGCGATTGGTCACGCGCGCAGACTGAGGTTCAGCGGTTGGCTCAGCTCACGGCCCGCCACGTCCCATCAGGATTGCGGCAGGCCGTGCCCCGCATCGTCTGCATGCGCCCCTCGATGTAGACGGTGTGCGCATAGTCGCGGCAGTGATGTACGCCGCGCCGATAGGGCGCGCCTGGTACAACCTCGCCGTAGCGGCCATTGTCGGGATTGCGCCAGCCGACCGGCGTCCCCGAGGTGCCGCGCTCGAGCGCGCGCAATTCGGCGTCTTGCGCGAGCAGACGGTCCTGCCGGTCCATGGAGCGGCCGATCTCGCTCCCGATCACGCCGCCGATGAAGGCGCCCGTCGCCGTGGCAACGATGCGACCGGCGCCTTTGCCGACCTGGTTGCCGAGAATGCCGCCGGCGACCGCCCCGACCACGAGACCCGTGTCCTGCTTGCTGCCGTCGCCGGCGCATCCGGCGGCAAGTGTGCCGACGATGGGCAGGATCAGCGCGATGCGCCAGCGGCGGATGCTGCGATGGGGCTGTGTCACGGCGACCTCACGGAAGGTGTGGCGGTTGAGCGCTGCGATCGAAGCGGGTTGAGCGCTGGTCTGCTTCCTGTTGAGGCTAGGGAGTGATTCGGGCGTGAATGTGCTGGGCGGCCGATACGGCTAGAGAGGCTGCGTCCTGTTGCCGATCCGCCTCAGGTGGCCGGCAGCTCGACGATGACCCGAAGACCTCCGAGTGGGCTCTCATCGAGCTGGAACGCACCCCTGTAGGTCTCGATCAGGTCGGAGACGATGGTGAGGCCGAGGCCCGAACCGGGTTTCGTCTCGTCGAGGCGGCGCCCGCGTTTGACACCCTGCGCCCTCTGCTCGGCGGTGAGGCCCTTGCCGTCGTCATCGACCGTCAGCACGAGACGCTTCGCGCCCTCGGCCGAGCGCACCTGCATGTCGAGAGTGATCCTGGATCTCGCCCACTTGCAGGCGTTGTCGAGGAGATTGCCGATCAGCTCCTCGAGATCCTGTTTCTCGCCCTGGAAGCGAGCGCTCGCGTCGCCGGTCGCGACGATGTCGAGCGCCTTGTCGTCGTGAAGCTGCTCGAGCACGGCGATGATGCTGTCGGCCACGGGCTTCACGTCGGTCGAGCGCACGACCACGCCAACGAGCGCCGCGATGCGGGCCCGGTCGAGATAGCGGTTCACCTGGTCGCGCATGACGGCCGCCTGCTCGCTCACCTTGATGGCGAACGGCGTCTTGCTTTCGTTGGCCTCGTTGATGATCACGGCGAGCGGCGTCTTCAGGGCGTGCGCGAGATTGCCGACCTGGCGGCGCGCGCGCTCGATGATCTCCTGGTTCGAGACGATGAGCGCGTTCACCTGCTCGCGGAGCGGTTCGACCTCGGCTGGGAGCAGCGCTTCGAGCCTCTGCGCATCACCTGAACGGATGGCGCCGAGGCCGTCCTCGATCTGGCGGAGCGGCCGGAGGATGAAGCGGAACGAGGCGAACATGAGCACCGCCAGCGCAAGGCCGACGAAACCGAAGGCCCAGACGAGCTCGCGCCTGAAGCGGGCGATGTCGGCATGCGTCTGATCGAGCCGCCCCGCGATCGCATAGGAGTACCAGATGTCCTTGTGCTGCGGCGAGGGATTGAGGATCGCCTCGATGATGCGGATCGGCTCGCTGCCGGGACCCTTGGCGTCGGCCAGGCGCACGAACGTGCCGGTGAATTGATCGTTGAAGCGTGGCACGCCCGGGACCAGCGGGATCTCGACGCCGGGGATCGACTGATAGCTCGTCGTCTTGGTGACGAGTGGCGCGCCGAGCTCGCTCGGCAGCCTGATCGGCTTGCCGGCGAGGGACTCCGAGAGGATGCGTTTGCCGCCGGCCCCATCCTTGGGCGTGATCTGCCAGTACCAGCCGCTGTCGCGGTACTGGAAATTGTCGTCGTTGGCGAAGCGTGCCGGAACCGGGATGCCGGACAGGTTCTCGCTCGAGAGATGCATTTGCAGCAGCAGCTCGAACAGCTTGTCGTCGAAGCTGTCGAGCACCTCCTGCTTATGGCGGCGGTCGATGAGGAAACCCGCCAGCGGCAGGACGATGATCGTCCAGGCGAGACCGCTCAGCAGCAACTTCACGTAGAGTGAGTTAAGCTTCATCGCCATCCTGAGCGAGGCGGTAGCCGAGCCCGCGCACCGTCTTGATGAGGTCGCCCGGGATCTTGCGGCGGAGGCGGCCGATGAACACCTCGATCGTGTTGCTGTCGCGGTCGAAGTCCTGCTCGTAGAGGTGCTCCACAAGTTCGGTCCGCGAGACGACGCGGCCGTTGTGGTGGAGGAGGTAGGCGAGCAGTCGGTACTCGTGCGAGGTGAGCTTCACGAGCGTGCCGTCGTAGGTGACGCGCGCGGTCTTGGTATCGAGGCGGAGCGCGCCGCACTCGATCACGGGCTTGGCGTGGCCGGCCGCGCGCCGTACGCGGGCTCGCACCCGGGCGAGCAGCTCCTCCATATGGAAGGGCTTGCCGACATAGTCGTCGGCGCCGGCATTGATGCCGCTCGCCTTGTCGGAGAAGCGATCACGGGCCGAGAGAATGATCACCGGCATGTTGCGATCGGCACGCCGCCACTGCTCGAGCACGCTGATGCCGTCCATCTTGGGCAGGCCGATGTCCAGGATGACGATGTCGTAGGGCTCCGTCTCGCCTAGGAAGAAGCCTTCCTCGCCGTCGCTCGCCGTGTCGACGGCGAAGCCTTCCGCCGTCAGCGCGGTGACGAGCTGTCGGTTGAGATCGGGATCATCCTCGACGACGAGCGCGCGCAAGACTTTCTCTCCTTCGGCCGGCGGACCGGCACCGAGCAATCTGGGAGCCGCCCTGCCGCGCGGTTGCGGCAGGGAAAACTCTGTCCATCAAATATAGCGCATAAGTCGCTCCGCCCCAATGCCTTGCATCCACTCGGGTAGCCTGTGATTTGCCGGGAGGCACGGAAGGGCCGAAACTGCCAGTGCAGGCGATTCGCTCGGAGTCAGGAGCATGCATCAGCAACCCATCCCGGGCCTTATCGGTCTCGATCATGTCGGCCTCACTGTTCCCGACGTCGACAGGGCGACGGCCTTCTTCGTGGACGTACTCGGCGCCGAGGCGCTCTACGATATCGGACCCTTCACGGATCCGGCGGAGTGGATGGCGAGCCATCTTGCGCGGCGCGCGGATGCCCGCATCGAGCGCATGCGCGTCCTCGCCGTTGCCAACGGTCCGATGCTCGAGCTGTTCGAGCTTTCGGGGGCAGCACTCGAGACAGCGGGCGTGCACCTTGCATTCTATGTCGAGGACATGGAAGCGGCGCTCGGCGCGGTGAAGGCGCATGGAGCCGTCATCCAGAGCGGTCCAGTCGAGATGACGGAAGGGCCGAGCGCGGGGCTGACCTGGCTCTACTTCACAGCCCCATGGGGCCTGCAACTCGAGCTCGTCAGCTATCCCCGCGGTATCGCTGCGCTGAGAGAGCGCAAGACGCCGGTATGGCGGCCACGCCGTTGAGTGATCAGGCGGCCCGAGCCACCGCGTCGATGAGCCGGGCAAGCTCGATATCGCGGCTGGTGAGCCCGCCGGCATCGTGCGTGGCAAGCGTTACCTTCACGCGGTTGTAGACGTTCGACCACTCGGGATGGTGGTCGAGGCGCTCGGCATGTAGCGCCACCCGCGTCATGAAGCCGAAGGCCGCGTTGAAGTCGGCGAAACGAAACTCGCGGCTGATTGCCTCGCGCCCAGGCGCCAGCTGCCAGTCGGACAGGCTTGTCAGCGCCGCGCTCCGCTCTGCCTCGTTCAGTCGCTCTGCCATGGTGACCTCCTCGTGAGCTCGCCGGCGCCGTCGCCCTGCCTCAGCAACTTCCCGAGATTGCCCATCTCCCGGCCCGAGACGGCCTTGTTGTCAAGGGACGACAGTTGGTGAGCAACCTCGGGAACGGCCGCATGGCGAACTATCGGACACTGCTCGAACGACTGCTCTTGGCGGCCTGCCTCGTGTCGGCCCCGAGCTTCGGCCGTGCCGAAGGAGGCGACGAGGCAGGACCTGTCGCGCTCCGGAACATCGGAGCCCCGCGTGCGCTCGCCAACAAGCTGCCGCGCTCCGAGGCCGATCAGGCGCTCCTTCGCGGTTGGCCGCTCTATCGGACCGAGCGTGGACAGGAGGCGTTCAACGCGGCGATGGCCACCCTGAAGGCGACCGAAGGCGCTCCGCCGGCGGCCTCGACCTTCAGGGGCTGCGTGGGGCTTGCATGTCGTCTTGCGCTTCCTCGCATTGGCATGAACGGCTGGCTGCCCGCCGGCCGCATCTGGGTATCGCCGACCGAATATGTGCTAATCGCACACAGCTCTCGGTTTCGCGATGGTCAGCGGATGCGCCGCCGCATGGCACGTGAGATGCGCTACCTCGTGCTCCACGAGTTCCACAACGGTTCACGCAACACCGATGTCTACGACACGATCTCCTCGCACAGCCGCGCGGTGTTCGTGCCGCTCTACATGAGCCGGCAAGGCATCGATGCGCATGGGCACGCATTTGTCGTCGTCGTGCAGGTGGCGCCCTACGACGTCGCGAGCATCCACGCCTCGAATTTCGGGAATGCCGGGCCGGGCATCGAGGTTGCCAAGAACTATGGTGATCCCCTTGATCCGGTCCAGTCGCTCGCCGGCATTCTCGTTGCGACGATGATCAAGGAGGCCGCTCCCCAGCTGAAGGTCGTGCATCATCGCGGCAGCGAAGGCCGTGCCATGCTCGAGGCCTATGACAACCGCGTGGCCCGTGTGGCGAGCCGGGCTGGCTTAGCACCGGTTGCGTTGCCGTTCGTCCCGGCGCCGCCCGCGCGCCTTGCCTCGGTATCGGCCGGGACGGTTGCGAGCCTTGTAAGGCGCGGGACAGGCTCGGTGGTCGTGCCGGTCGCCGACCGCGGCATCCTGTACGGCCGGACACGTGTCGCTGGCATTGCCCCACGCCCAATGCTGATCGAGCCGGTCGCACCCGTGACGGCCGACGACCTCCTGCTGCCGCCACGCTTGATCGGTCCTATTCTGCCGGCCGTCAGGCCCTCGGTGATCGGTCACGGTGCTCCAGTCAATTGATTGCCGCCGCGCGCCCGGCGTGCTGTCTATGTGACACCACGCGTCGCGTGTACCCGGGAGGTTCTAGTGGCCAAGCTCACCGCCGACGCCAAGGGCGTCTACGTCATCGCCGCAACGCCCTTCAAGGAGGACGGCGCGATCGACCACGCCAGCATCGAGACGCTCACCGAGTTCTATATCCGCTCGGGCGTCACGGGCATGACGATCCTCGGCGTCATGGGCGAGTTCCAGAAGCTCTCGGAGAGCGAGACGCTCGACGTCGCACGCCGCTTTATCAGCTGCGCAAAGGGGCGCGTCCCGGTCATCGTCGGCGTATCAAACCCCGGGACGACGCAGCTCCTCAAAGTCTCGCGCGCCGCCATGGAGCTGGGGGCTGCCGGCGTCATGGTGATGCCGACGCCGGGCCTCAGGACGGACGAGGCCGTCTCGGCCTACATGGGGAGCGTGCTCACCGGCCTCGGCGCCCAAATTCCGGTCTGCGTGCAGGACTATCCGCAGCTGACCGGCGTCTACTTCTCGGCCGACTGCTTCCTGCGCCTGGTCGATGCCTATCCGCAGATCGTCATGTTCAAGCACGAGGAGAGCCCTGGCCTTCGGAAGCTTTCGGCTGTGCGCCGTGCGACTGACGGAAAGACGCGACGCCGGATTTCTATCCTGTGCGGCAACGGCGGCATCCACCTGCCGCAGGAGTATGCGCGCGGCGCCGATGGCGCTATGACCGGGTTCGCCTATCCCGACATGATGGCGCGCATGCATGCGATATTCGAGGCGGGCAAGCGCGGCGAGGCCGAGGACCTCTACGATCTCTACCTGCCGATCCTGCGCCACGAGCTGCAACCGGGCATCGGGCTCGCACTGCGCAAGGAGATCCTGCGGAGGCGTGGCGCCATCGCGTCCGCGGCCGTGCGTGCCCCTGGCCCGAAGCTCGATGCGGACGACATCGCCGAACTTGACGCGCTACTTGCCCGCCTCGAAGCCAAGCTGCCCATAGAACCATAGGTTGAGAACGGGTGTCGTGACCCGAAAGGCACGCACCGATTGCATAGTGCCGGTTTAAACACGTTTAGGTGGCAATTTTTGTTGCGGCTGGCGGTGCGGAAAAATTAGAACGCTCCTACCGATATTCCTGTTCTTGAGTCCATGCGGGTGCCGCCCTGAGTGCGATGTGCAGCGCGGAGTGGGCCTCGAGGACGTTCTGGGACAGCCGACCCCCTCTGTTCTGCGTGTGTGATCGTGTGCTGCGTGGCCGGAATTCCCCCGGCGCGTGCTGATCTCGATGCCCAAGCCGAACGAGGATAAGATGGCCACTCAGCCGTACCTGCGATTGATTTGCTCGACTGCCGCTGCCTTGGCCCTCGGCGGCTGCATGGTGCATCCGGTGGCACTTACCGAGGATGAGATCGGCGCACGCGCCCGCGTCAACCTGGCAACACTGCAGACAGGCGATGCCCCGGTAAGCGGCGCGATCGACCTCTATGAGGCCATGGCGCGGGCCCTGAAATTCAACCTGGATGCGAGGGTCGAAGCCGCGCAGACAGCATTGCGCCTCGCCGAACTGGACCTCTCACACTGGAGCCTGTTGCCGAACGCAGTTGCCAACTCAGGCTATGCAGGTCGCAACAATTACAATGCCTCGAGCTCGTTCAACGTCATCACCAATACGCCGAATGCCTTCGTGTCGACCTCGACGTCGCAGGAGAAGCGCATCCTGTCCGGCGACATCGGCTTCAGCTGGAATGTTCTCGACTTCGGCCTCTCCTACATCCGGGCGCGCCAGTCGGCGGACAAGGTGCTGATCGCGGGCGAGCTGCGGCGCAAGATCATCCTGCGGCTCATGGAGGACGTGCGCACGGCCTACTTCCGTGCGGTCTCTGCAGAGCGGATGATGCGCAAGCTCATGGTGCTGGATGCGCGGGCGCGCGTGGCTCTTGCCGGCTCACGGACGGTCTACAAGGACCGGCAGACATCGCCGATCACGGCATTGACCTACGAGCGTGAGCTCGTCGAGATCCGACGTACCATACAGGAGCTGGCGCGGGATCTGTCGGTAGCAAAGGCTCAACTCGCGGCGCTGATGAACCTGAAGCCCGGGACCCAGTTCGCGCTCGTCGTTC
>DAORNH010000017.1:17714-18409 GCA_035440865.1 Hyphomicrobiaceae bacterium
GCCGCATCCCCCGCGCTCGGCCTCGGCGCCGCCGAAATGATCGCCATCGCCCAGCGCAACCGGCCGGAACTCAAGGAGATCGCCTACCAGCGGCGCATCAACGACCAGGAAATGCACGCGGCCCTGCTAGAGCTGCTGCCGAGCTTCAATACCTATGTGGCGACGAACTTCGACAGCAACGCTTTCCTGCTCAACCAGCATTGGGCGAGCTGGGGCGCCAAGGCATCATGGAACCTCTTGAAGGTCTTCCAGTATCCCGCCAAGCGGGAGGTGGTCGAGCAGCAGGATGAGGTACTCCGGCAGCGTGAGCTTGCGATCACCATGGCGGTGATAACCCAGGTCCACGTGAGCCGCGCCCGCTACCTGCTCGCTCGCCGCGAACTCGGCATTGCCGCCGAGTATCTCAGTGTGCAGACCCGTCTCGTCGGCCAGATGCGCACAGAAGCGAAAGCCGACCGGATCAGCGAGCAGACGCTCATCCGCGAGGAGATGAACACGCTCGTCGCCGAGATCCGCCACGACATCACCTACGCCACTCTGCAAAGCGCCTATGCCACGCTCTTCGCCTCCATAGGCCTCGACCCCTATGCCGAAGCCTCGACGAGCGATGTTCCTCTGAAGGAGCTGGCAGCACAGCTTCGCTCACTCTGGTTCGAGCGGGGCCAGTTCCGCAAGCGTGCATGGGATGCAGTCGC
>DAORNH010000017.1:18420-20605 GCA_035440865.1 Hyphomicrobiaceae bacterium
AAGTGAGATGCTGGCCGGTCTTTCAGCTCGCGGGATTGCTCCCGCGAGCCGCTAGGCGTTAGTGGATTGCCTGCGGCTGGTTCCCCCTTTGCGCGGCCGGATTGAGCCTGTATGCCGCACTCGCGCCACTTGAGTTGCCTCATGGCATGATGTTTGATGCGCGCTCGGATTGGGCCCGTGGTGTGTTTTCCGCGTCCCCTGGGGCATGGCTCGAAAAGTCATCAAGCATGACTCAGAAAGTCATCAGGCATGGCTCAAGAAGGTCATGCCGGGGCACGTAGCGGCGAGAACGTTCGTGGGTTGCCCTATCATGGGCATGAGAGAGGAAGGGCGTGGCGAGCGGGCCGCGCCAGGCAGGAGCAAGCGATGATTGAGCGCGCCAGATCGGTGCTTGGGCGAGTCGCGGCCCACGTCAGTGCGAGTGTGACGCTCGCGCTGTTTGCGATGATAACGGGGGTCACGGGGGCCGCCGCACAGAAGTTACCGGATGGCATGGGGCAGCCCTTCCCCTGGCAGGTTGGCCTGCAGAAGCCCGCCACAGAGGTCGCGCGCGAGATCAATATCTTCCATGACCGGGTGACGATCCTGATCACGGTCATCACCATCTTCGTGCTTGTCCTGATGCTCTACGTGATGTTCGCCTTCCGTGAGGGTCGCAATCCAAGCCCGTCACGCACGACGCACAACACCTTTCTCGAACTCGCCTGGACGATTGTGCCGGTCATCATCCTGATCGTGATCGCGGTACCGTCCTTCAAGCTCCTTTACCTCCAATACTCGTTTCCGAAGCCCGACCTCACGATCAAGGCCATCGGCAACGCCTGGTACTGGGAGCATGAGTATCCCGACCACGGCAACTTCAAGGTCACCTCGAACATGGTGACCGACGAGGAGGTCATCAAGACGAAGATCGGCGCGGACGAGTTCTCGAAGCGCTACAAGGGCCTTGCCGGCATCGAGCGCGACAAGCGGCTCTATGCCGACGCGCAGCCGATCTGGGCCGAGCGCAAGGAGCCGCGCCTGCTCACGGTCAACAATGAGATCGTCGTGCCGCTCGGCAAGGTGGTGCACCTGCTCGTGACGGCCAACGACGTGATCCACAACTGGACCATTCCATCATTCGGCTCAAAGGTCGACGCGGTTCCAGGGCGCGTCACGGCGACCTGGTTCCGGCCCGAAGTCGCTGGCCTGTTCTACGGCCAGTGCTCCGAGCTCTGCGGCAAGGACCACGCCTTCATGCCGATCGCCGTGCGCGTCGTTCCCGATGCCGTGTTCGCGCAGTGGGCCGATGCCATGAAGGCGCGCGACCGGCGCCGTGCACGCGAGATCCTCCAACGCGCGGAAGCCGAGGCGAACGGCACCACGGTCGCGGCGGTATCGCCATCCTCGAGCGGGAAATAGTGAGCCGCGGTCCTGGCGCTCCGGGCACCGGGACGCGCCGGCAACTTCTGAAGTTTGACTTTCGATGGGTTGGAAGGCACGTCATTGCATTGCCGGCAAGAGCAATGTGAGTGTCCAACCGACAAAGACAAGACGATCGATCACGATCAAGCGAGACGGGCAACGTTCATGGCGAGCAAGGCTCACGCAGACCACGGTGACGGGCACGACCACGCGCCCTACGGCATCACACGGTGGCTCTATTCGACGAACCACAAAGATATCGGCACGATGTACCTCATCTTTGCGATGATGGCCGGCGTGATCGGTGGCTTCCTGTCGGTGATGATGCGGCTCGAGCTGCAGGAGCCGGGCCTGCAGTACTTCTCCAACACGCACCTCTTCAACGTGTTCGTGACGGGGCACGGCCTCATCATGGTGTTCTTCATGGTGATGCCGGCCATGATCGGCGGCTTCGGCAACTGGTTCGTGCCGCTGATGATCGGCGCGCCGGATATGGCCTTCCCGCGCATGAACAACATCTCCTTCTGGCTGCTTCCGGCTTCGTTCGCGCTGCTGCTCCTGTCGATGTTCGTGCCGGGTGCCGGCACCTGCGAGATCGGCAAGGACATGTCGGGCTGCGGTGTCGGTGCGGGCTGGACGGTCTATGCGCCGCTTTCGACGAGGACCGGCCACTCCGGGCCGGCGATGGACTTTGCGATCCTCTCGCTGCACATCGCCGGTGCCTCGTCGATCCTCGGCGCCATCAACTTCATCACGACCATCTTCAACATGCGCGCGCCCG
>DAORNH010000017.1:20762-21126 GCA_035440865.1 Hyphomicrobiaceae bacterium
CTACCAGCACTTGTTCTGGTTCTTCGGCCATCCCGAGGTCTACATCCTGATCCTGCCCGGCTTCGGCATGATCAGCCACATCGTCTCGACGTTCTCGCGCAAGCCCGTGTTCGGCTACCTCGGCATGGCCTATGCCATGGTCGCCATCGGCGTCGTCGGTTTCGTGGTGTGGGCGCACCACATGTACACCTCGGGCATGAGTGTGAACACGCAGGCCTATTTCGTGTTCGCGACGATGGTGATCGCGGTGCCGACAGGCGTGAAGATCTTCTCTTGGATCGCCACAATGTGGGGCGGCTCGATCCGCTTCACGACGCCGATGCTCTGGGCGCTTGGCTTCATCTTCCTGTTCACAGTCGGGGGC
>DAORNH010000017.1:21189-25349 GCA_035440865.1 Hyphomicrobiaceae bacterium
GGCACACTTCCACTACGTGCTGTCGCTCGGCGCCGTGTTCGCCATCTTTGCAGGCTGGTACTACTGGTTCCCGAAGATGAGCGGCTACATGTACTCAGAGACCTTGGGCAAGGCGCACTTCTGGATCACCTTCGTCGGCGCCAACGTGCTGTTCTTCCCGCAGCACTTCCTGGGTCTTGCCGGCATGCCGCGACGCTACGTCGACTATCCGGAAGCACTTGCCGGTTGGAACAAGGTGTCCTCGTTCGGTTCCTACATGACGGCTTTCGGCACGATCGTGTTCTTCATCGGCGTGTTCCTCGCGCTTTCGCGCAAGGAGAAGGCACAAGCCAATCCGTGGGGCGAGGGAGCGACCACACTCGAGTGGACCTTGCCGTCGCCGCCGGCCTTCCATTCCTTCGAGAAGCTTCCGAGGATCACCGCAGGTGATCATCACTGAGCTTGCTCCCGGGCTGCCGCATGGCGGCCCGGGGCCCTGTTGAACTCTGTCCCGATTAGGGGCGGTTCGCGGTGCCGAGAGGGCACGCGCTTAAGATGAGGCCGGAGCCGGTATGGCGACGCTTGAGAACGAGCAATCGCGGGAACCCAGCGCCTTCGAGGGGGCGATGGGCGGCGAGGTCGGCGACTACATCGCGCTGATGAAGCCGCGCGTGATGTCGCTGGTCGTGTTCACAGCGCTCGTCGGCCTTGTCGTCGCTCCTGGGTCGCTTCACCCGGCGTTGGCGCTGATTGCCATCGTGTGCATTGCCGTTGGCGCTGGCGCCTCGGGCGCACTCAACATGTGGTACGATGCCGATATCGATGCTCGCATGGCGCGGACGGCCGGGCGCCCCATTCCGGCTGGGCGCATCTCGCCCGACGAGGCGCTGACCTTCGGGATCGTGCTTTCGCTTGCCTCCGTAGTGACGCTGGGCGTGCTCGTGAATTGGGTCGCAGGCATCCTGCTGGCATTGACGATCGTCTACTACACGGTCGTCTACACTATGTGGCTGAAGCGGCGCACACCACAGAACATCGTCATCGGCGGCGCTGCCGGCGCCTTTCCTCCGATGATCGGCTGGGCTGCCGTCTCCGGCGGCGTCTCGCTCGAGAGCATCGTCCTGTTCCTCATCATCTTCATGTGGACGCCGCCGCACTTCTGGGCACTCGCCCTGTTCCGGTCGGGCGACTATGAGCGCGCCGGCGTGCCGATGCTGCCGGTGGTCTCGGGTGCCGCGGAGACGCGCCGCCAGATCGTCATCTACTCGGTCCTGCTGGTACCGCTCGCGGTGGTGCCCAGCTTCATCGGCCTGGGCGGGCTTGCCTACGGTGTCGTCTCGGTCGGACTTGGTGGGTGGTTTCTTGCCCTCGCGTTGCAGCTCTATCGTGCAGGTGACTGCCCCGGCAGCCTGACGATCGCAAAGAAGCTTTTTGGCTTCTCGATCCTTTATCTGTTCGCGCTCTTCGCCGTGCTGCTCGTCGAGGCGCTTGTCGCCCGGGGGGGCGCATGAGCACTGTGGCGCGTGATGGCGATCGGGATGGCCTGCGCCGGCAGCGCTCGCGCTCGATCGCCATTGCACTGTCGCTGGTGGCGCTCGTCATCGTGTTCTATGTCGCGACGCTGATCCACCTCGGGCCGAACGCGCTCAATAAGAGCGCCTACAATCGGCCCGAGTCCGGCAAGGTCAAGATCGTTACCGACCCCACGGGGAAGAGCGAATCTTTCAAGGGCGTGGACCCCGACTGCAAGAAGGCGGGCACATGCTGATGTCGCGTGACATGAGGGTCGCGGCGATCTGCGCCAGCATCGCTTTCGGCATGGTGGGTCTCGCCTACGCCGCCGTGCCGATCTACACGTTGTTCTGCAAGGTGACGGGCTTCGGCGGCACGACGCAGCGCGCGACAGCTGCCTCCTCCGTCATCCTTGAGCGCACAGTGACGGTCCGCTTCGACGCCAATACGGCCCCTGGTCTCGGCTGGCGCTTCGAGCCTTTGCAACGCACTGTCGACATCAAGATCGGCGAGAACACGCTGGTGTTCTACCGCGCGACCAACACGACCGATCGCGCGATCGTCGGCTCGTCGACCTTCAATGTGGCGCCAGAGTCCGCCGGCATCTATTTCCAGAAGCTCGAGTGCTTCTGTTTCAAGGAGCAGCTGCTCGAGCCGGGCCAGACGATCGAGATGCCCGTGAGTTTCTACGTGGACCCCCGCTTTGCAAGCGATCCCGAAACTAAAGGGCTCTCGCAGATCACGCTTTCGTACACGTTCCACAAGGTGGAGAAACCTGCGGCAGCCGCGATGCCGGTGAAGGCAGCAGGGCCGCCCGGCGGCACATGAGAACTTTTGGGCCGCACCCGCGCGAGCGGAGCACCCAGACAGTATGAGTGATGAGGCGCATCGCGCCACGCGAACGGACTGAGATCGGGAAGGGACGGAGCTGGACATGGCAGACGGGCACACGAAGCATCACGACTATCATCTCGTCAATCCGAGCCCGTGGCCGCTCATGGGGTCGATTGCGGCGTTCGTGATGGCAATCGGCGCCATCGTGTGGATGCAGTCGCTCGGCGGCAAGACCGGGCTCTTCGGCATGCGCGGGCCCTGGCTCTTCGCGGCCGGTATGTTGCTCGTGCTCTTCACGATGTTCATGTGGTGGCGTGACGTCATCAAGGAGGCGCATGCCGGCGATCATACCCCCGTCGTGCAGCTCCACCTGCGCTACGGCATGATCCTGTTCATTGCCTCGGAGGTGATGTTCTTCGTCGCCTGGTTCTGGGCCTACTTCGACGTCGCCTTCTACCCGGGCACCGTCGAGACGCTGCCCAACTCCGTCTACGAGTGGGGCATGACGGAGCGTGCCAAACTCACCGGCTCCAAGTGGCCGCCAGTGCCGTCGCCGGACGGCAGCTTCAAGGCGACCTTCGATCCCTGGGGCCTGCCGCTCGTCAACACGCTGATCCTGCTGCTGTCGGGCACCACGGTCACCTGGGCGCATCACGCGCTGCTCGAGAACAACCGCCAGGGTCTGATCTGGGGCCTGCTTCTCACCGTGATCCTCGGCGCGATCTTCACTGGGCTGCAGGCCTACGAATATGGGCACGCGCTGTTCGGCTACTCGAAGCACATTTACGGCGCGACATTCTTCATGGCGACGGGCTTCCACGGCGCACACGTGATTATCGGCACGCTGTTCCTGCTTGTCTGCCTGTTCCGCGCGATGAAGGGCCACTTCTCGCCGAAGCAGCACTTCGGCTTCGAGGCGGCGGCCTGGTACTGGCACTTCGTCGACGTCGTGTGGCTGTTCCTGTTCCTGTGCATCTACGTGTGGGGCGCAGGCCAATACGCCGGCGGGCACTGATCGCACTGCGCACTCCCGATCCCTGATGGCGCCCGGCCGAAAGGTCGCGGCGCCATTATCGTGAGCAAGCGGGCCTTTGCCGGGCTGGGATGCGCGCCTGCATGCGGCTCCCCCTCGACGCCTCGCCCGATCCGTCGCAATCTATCGCCACAAGTTCAGGCAGGGCAGGAGCGCATGAGTATCAAAGGCAAAGCCTACATCGTCGGGGCCTACGAGCATCCGACGCGAAAAGCCCCCGACAAGTCGCTGGCGCAGCTGCATGCCGAGGTCGCCAAGGGCGCGATCGAGGACGCGGGGCTCACCAAGGACGACATCGACGGCTACTTCTGCGCGGCCGGCGATACGCCCGGCCTCGGCGGCCTCTCGATGATCGAGTACATGGGGCTGAAGCTCCGCCACATCGACACGACCGATACGGGCGGCTCGTCCTACAACGTGCATGTCGGCCACGCGGTCGAGGCGATCGCGGCCGGGCGCTGCAACGTCGCGCTGATCACGCTCGCCGGCCGTCCGCGGTCGGAAGGCATGGCGACCGGCACGGCGCCGCGACTCGGCAATCCGCAGCAGCCCGATCTCCAGTTCGAGTTCCCCTATGGACCGGCGACTGCCAACATGTACGCCATGTGCGCCATGCGCCACATGCACCAGTTCGGCACGACGTCGGAGCAGCTCGCGTGGGTGAAGGTCGCGGCCTCCCATCACGCCCAGCACAACCCGCACGCCATGCTGCCAAAGGTCGTGACCGTCGAGGACGTGGTGAACTCGCCATACGTCGCGAGCCCGCTGCACCGGCTCGACTGTTGCGTCATCTCGGACGGCG
>DAORNH010000017.1:25367-26457 GCA_035440865.1 Hyphomicrobiaceae bacterium
GCGGCCGGAGATCGCCAGGAAGCTCAAGCGCCCGCTCGTCAAGGTGATCGGTGTCGGCGAGGCGAACAAGATCCAGGCGGGGGGCGTCGGCCTCGATCTCACCTATTCGGCGGGTGCAGCCGCCGGCAAGGCCGCCTTCGAGATGGCCGGCATCGCGCCGAAAGACATCAAGTACGCTTCGATCTACGACAGCTTCACCATCACCGTGGTGATGCAACTCGAGGACCTCGGCTTCTGCAAGAAGGGCGAAGGCGGCAAGTTCGTCTCGGACGGCAACCTCATCTCAGGCGTCGGCAAGCTGCCGTTCAATACGGACGGCGGCGGCCTCTGCTCGAACCATCCCGGCAACCGCGGCGGCATGACGAAAGTCATCGAGGCGGTGCGCCAGGCGCGTGGGGAGGCGCATCCGAAAGTCCAGGTGAAGAACCACGATCTGGTGCTGGCGCATGGTACGGGCGGCTCGCTCGGCACGCGTCACGTCGGCTCGACAGTCATCCTCGAGCGGGAGTAAGACCCATGGCCGAGACCGAAAAGATCTACGCAACCGTCCCCGCGACGCCGGGAGCCGAAGCTTATTGGGAAGGCGCCAAGGCCGGCAAGCTGATGGTGCAGTGGTGTGGTGACTGCAAGAAGCCGCATCACTACCCGCGCGGCGTGTGTCCGCACTGCATGTCGACGAAGCTCGAATGGCGCGAGGCCAAGGGTACCGGCACGATCTACACCTACAGCGTCATGCACGCCTCGAAGCCCGCCTACGTGATCGCCTACGTCACGCTCGACGAAGGCGTCACGATGATGACCAACATCGTCGATTGCGATCCCGCCAAGGTGAAGATCGGCCAGAAGGTGAAGGTCGTCTTCAAGCCGAGCGAAGGCGGCGGCAAGCTCGCCTGCTTTGCGCCGGCGTGAGGCGCGATCGGGTCTGTGCCTGAGGCCTCGTCGTGACGCGAGTTGCCTCGGTGCCAGCCAGCCCCCGGCATCCTAGCGAAGGCGAGGACCCAGGTCTCCGAGCGAGGGCACGGCGGCGGCCAATCCGCGGTGCACTGGGTCCTGCCCTCCGGCGGGATGACGGTGGTGGGCTGGCTGGCCG
>DAORNH010000017.1:26602-29137 GCA_035440865.1 Hyphomicrobiaceae bacterium
CGACATGGCAATGCAAAAAATGCGCGCTCGGCCGCCTGCCATATCACTTGTCAGACGCCCGGCTTTGCCGCAGATTTTCGCGTGAGTGTGCCGGACGCCACGGTGCCGACCCCATGGAGGAGCGCCCATGAAGCTGATGTGGTTCCACCTGATGCCGTATACGGAGCTGCCGGACGACTTCCGGCAGAAGCATCCGTCCGTGTGGGTGGACATCCATTCCTCGCTCTTCGATCCGAAGCGCGCGCACCTCATGTATAATGATTTCATGGACGAGCTCGAGTATGCCGCCGAGTGCGGCTTCGACGCGATCTGCGTGAACGAGCACCACTCGAACGGCTACGGCCTGATGCCGTCGCCGAACCTCATCGCCTCCTCGCTCGCGCGGCGCACGCGCGATACGGCGATCTGCGTGATGGGCAACTCGCTCGCCCTCTACAACCCGCCGACGCGCGTCGCCGAAGAATTCGCGATGATCGACTGCATCTCGGGCGGGCGCCTCATCGCGGGCTTCCCCGTCGGCACGCCGATGGACACCTGCTACGCCTACGGGCAGAACCCTTCGATGCTGCGCGAGCGCTATCTCGAGGCGCACGATCTCGTGATGAAGGCCTGGCAGGAGAAGGAGACGTTTGCCTTCAACGGCCGCTTCAACCAGCAGCGTTACGTGAACATCTGGCCGCGGCCCATCCAGGAGCCGCATCCCCCCGTCTGGGTGCCGGGCGGCGGCTCGGTCGAGACGTGGCGCTGGTGCGCCGAGATGGACTACGTCTACTGCTACCTCTCCTACTACGGCTACAAGGCCGGGCAGGCGACGATGAAGGGCTTCTGGGACGAGATGGCTCGCCTCGGCAAGGACCGCAATCCGTATCGTGCGGGCTTCCTGCAGTTCGTCGGCGTCGCCGAGAGCCGCTCGGAGGCCATGGAACGTTATGCGGAGGCGGCCGAATACTTCTATGGCCGCTGCCTGCACGTCGATCCGCGCTTTGCGACGCCGCCCGGCTACAACACGGAGGCGACGCAGCGCGTCGGCCTCGAGAGCCAGGTGCGCATGGCGGCGGAGGCCGCGATGAAGGCGCAAGCCGAGGCGAAGCCACACGGCGGAAAGGACGCGCTCGCCGGCGGAACGACAGGGACCACGGCCGGATCGCGCTTCTCGATGGTGGCGAAGGACATGGCCGACATCGTCGACCGCGGCTACGTGATCGTCGGCTCGCCGAAGGATGTCGCGGAGCAGCTCGAGCACGTCGCCAAGACGCTGAACGTCGGCCATTTCATGATGCTGCTGCAGTTCGGGAACATGTCGAAGGAGCTGACGAAGTACAACACCAAGCTCTTCGCCGAGCAGGTGATGCCGAAGTTGCGCCCGCTGTTCGCCGATTGGGAGGATCGGTGGTGGCCGAAGCCGATGGCGGAGGAGAAGCGGGCGATCGTTCCGGCCTACCGGCCGAGCCTCAAGGCGGCGGAGTGAGGTCTCAGGCGTCGTCGGGCTTGGTTCGTGACTGGTGGATACGGACCAGGCCCGGTTCGACGATCCACAGTCGTCCTGCGAGCGGCTCCGAGGGCAGGATGGCGGCCAAATCTGCCATTCGCGCTTCGATTTTGGCTTACGACAGGCGGCCCTGGCAGATGAGAACGATGATGCCCTCGGTCGGCTCAGGAGGAATTCGCAGGACCTCTCCGAAGTCACGTTCGAGGGTGATCAGCGCACGCCGCTCAACGGCAGCGACGTTATAGATTGCCTCGTCTTGCACACCCGAGAGCCGTTGATCGGCGACGGTCATGGCGTCGTGGCCAAGAGCTGCGAGCAAAGTCTTCCCGGCATAACCGAGGTTCTCACCAAGCCTGAAACTCATTCCGCGGCTCGGAAGTCGACTGGAACAATGCGCTCTCTGGCCACTTCGGCCCCGTAGGCGATGGCTGCGCGAATGTCATCTTCGGTGAGTTGAGGATGCTCCGCCAGGATAGCGCCGTCAGACATTCCGTCAGCGAGCATGTCGAGGATGAGTGATACCCAGATGCGGGTCCCCTTGATGCAAGGTTTGCCAAAACAGACACGTGGTTCCACGGTTATGCGGTCGAGTGGACTGCACATGCTGGCTATCACAATCCGGAAAGGTTCGTGCGCGAGTACAACCTGCACTGAATTCGCGGCGAAGATCGTTGGCACCGCACTGGACCTGCGCCGTCACGCCTTGTCAGCTGACTATCCATATCACAATGTGAACTCGTGCGGCAGCGCCGCAGGACGTGATCAGGAGCATTGGAATGCGAGTACGACCTTGACCCAACCCGCCACGACCACCGTCGAGATCAATGGCCAGCAGTGCCGTGTCTGGAGCAAAGGCAAGGGACCGAAGATCGGCTTTCTCGCGGGCTTCGGCGGCCTGCCGCGCTGGATGCCGTTCCTCGACAAGCTTGCCGAAAGCCGCACGGTGATCGTGCCGTCGCTGCCGGGGCACCCGGGCGCGCTCGGGCATACCAAGAACGACAGCCACCTCGATTGGGTGGTGACTGTGAAGGAGCTCGTCGACAAGG
>DAORNH010000018.1:0-24443 GCA_035440865.1 Hyphomicrobiaceae bacterium
TGCGGACGCCCGCACGCCCGTCGCCGAGCTCGAGGCGCGCCTCGGCCGCAAGCTCCTCGATGGCGAGGAGGCCGACGAGATCGATACGCTCGGAGGGCTTGTGTTCTCCATCGTCGGTCGAGTGCCGGCGCGCGGCGAACTGTTGCGGCACCGCAGCGGCGTGGAGTTCGAGGTGCTGGACGCCGATCCGCGCCGCGTGAAGAAGCTCAAGATCCACCTGCCGCGCCCGCTCGACGCTCCGGCGGCGATCGGCTGAGCCCGCGATCACAAGCCAAAGAGAGAGTTCATGAGCAGCAAGGAGCTCGGTAACGTCTATGCCGCCAAGAGCGTTGCGGAGGTGGCCCGCTACTACGACGATTGGTCGGCGACATACGATACCTTCATGTCCGGCGTCGGCTATCGCCATCCCGCAATCTGCATGTCGCTGCTGACCCGCTGGCTGCCTCGAGGCGAGGGCCCGATCCTCGATGCGGGCGCCGGCACGGGACTGGTCGGTGAATGGCTCGGCATCGTCGGTTATCCGCACGTCGAGGCGCTCGACATCTCGGACGGCATGATTGCGATTGCGCGGAAAAAGTCCGTCTACAAGGCCTTCCACATGGCGGCACTTGGCGGCCCGCTCCCGTTCCCCGACGGCGCGTTTGCCGGCATCGTGTCGTCGGGTGTCTTCACGACAGGCCACGTCGGGGCAGAGGGCCTCGATGAGCTCATCCGCATCTGCCGCCCGGACGGCGTCATCGTGCTGACCGTCAAGGACACGCTTTGGAATGGCGGCTTCGCCGAGGCTTTGCGCGGCCACGTGCGCCATCGCCGCATCAGGCTCGTCGACGAGACGCCGCCCTATTCCTCGATGCCGGGCGAGGTCGGAAACATCCCGAGCCGCGCCATTGCCGTGAAGGTCGGGTCGGATTGAGTGACGAACGAGGGGTCGACGAGCGGCATGCCTGCCCCGCCTCGGTGCCGCTGCCAAGCCGGCGCCACTCGGCTATGCTCGCGTTGAAATTGCGGACGGGGACCTGGACATGGCTGCAGCAGAGATGAAGCGCGCGATCGTCATCGGCGCCGGCATCGTTGGCGCCTGCACGGGCCTCGAGCTCGAGCGGCGCGGCTATGAGGTGACGCTCGTCGACCGATTGCCGCCCGGGGAAGGCTGCTCCTTCGGCAATGCCGGCATCCTCTCCTCGCAGGCCGTGGTGCCGATGGCGACTCCCGGCATTCACAAGAAGGCACTCGGCATGCTGACGGACCCGGACGGGCCGCTCACCGTTCGTCTGAGTTCGCTCCGACTCACTGTTCCTTGGCTCTGGCGTATGCTGAAGGCCTCGCGGGCCGAGCGCATGGCGCCTATCGCGGACGCCATGAAGGCGCTCTATGCGACCACGGTCGAGCTGCACGAGGCGCTGGCCCGCGAAGCGGGCGTTCCCGAGCTCGTCGTACCGGGCCGCTATCTCTACGTCTACCGCGATCCCGCCAACGCCGACGTCGAGAAGGGCCTCGGCTGGCGGCTCCGGCGCGAGCGGGGCGCCGAGCTCGAGGTATTCGACGGGGCGGCGCTACAGGAGATCGAGCCGGAACTCTCGCCGATCTACAAGCGCGGCGTCCGGGTCGGCCCGCTCGCCAAGACCACCAACCCGCACCGCTTGACCGCCGCCTACGCTCGCCTCCTCGAGCGGAAGGGCGGGAGAATCCTGAAGGCCGAGGTGCGAGAGATCGTTCCGGCGGCGACAGCGACGGCCCCCATCGCCGTCGAGACCTCCGCGGGGCGGCTCGAAGCCGAGTTGCTGGTTGTCGCCGCGGGGGCCTGGTCCCTCGATCTGCTCCGTCCGCTCGGCGTCAAGTTCTCGCTCATCGCCGAGCGCGGCTACCACCTCACCTATCCGGAACCGGGCTTCGCGCTCAGCCACATGGTGAGCGAGGGCGAGCGCTACTTCGCCCTGACGACGATGGAGATGGGGCTCCGCTTTGCTGGCACGGACGAGCTCTCTCATGCCGACGATGCGCCGCGCTGGCGCCGCGCGGACGTGCTCGCTCGTTTCGCGCCGGAGATGTTCCCGCGCCTCGGCACGGCCAACCCGAGCCGCTGGAGCGGCCCGCGGCCCGGTACGCCCGACAGCCTCCCGGTGATCGACCGTGTCCCGGGCCAGCCGCGCATCCTGATCGCCTGTGGTCACGGCCACCTGGGTCTCACCGGCGGGCCGATGACCGGTCGCATCGTCGGCGCGCTCGCTTCCGGCGAGCGTCTCAATCTCGACCTGGCACCCTACGCCGTGACGCGGTTCCAGTGACCGCGCGATCCCCCGCTCCATCGGACGAGGAACTTTCGCAGCTCAATCCGAGCCGCTAAAGGTCGACGTCCGCGCTAAACCGTGCACAAAGGCCGTCCGATGTCAGAGCTGCCAGGATCAGTCGCCGCCACGCGCGCGCTCCTTGAGCGCGGCGGCTATCTCGCCGACGAGGCGCTCTCGACGACGGTCTTCCTTGGATTGAAGCTCGCCCGCCCGCTGCTGCTCGAGGGCGAGCCCGGAACCGGCAAGACCGAAATCGCCCGGGTGCTGGCGACGGTGCTCGAGCGTCCGTTGATCCGCCTCCAGTGCTACGAGGGTCTCGACATCGCCTCGGCCGTCTACGAGTGGAATTACGCGCGGCAGCTCCTCCACATCCGCGCGAGCGAGGGTGCGGGGCGCGGGGGCGACGCCGGCGCCATCGAGCGCGACATCTACACCGACGCCTACCTCGTGAAGCGCCCACTCTTGCAGGCGCTCGAGTTCTCGAAATCAGGCCGCGCGCCCGTGCTGCTTATCGACGAGCTCGACCGGGCCGACGAGCCGTTCGAGGCCTTCCTGCTCGAGCTGCTCGCCGACTATCAGGTGACAATCCCCGAGCTCGGCACGATCCGCGCCGAGGCACCGCCGATCACCATCCTGACCTCGAACCGGACGCGCGAGGTGCACGACGCGGTTCGCCGTCGCTGCTTCTACCACTGGGTCGATTTCCCGAGCGCGGAGCGCGAGCGGGCGATCCTGGCGCTGCGCGTCCCCGAGGCTCCGCGCGAACTCACCCGCCAAATCGTCGCCTTCGTGCAGGGGCTCCGTCAGATGGACCTCTACAAGACGCCGGGGATCGCCGAATCGATCAACTGGGCGCAGGCGCTGACCTCGCTCGACTGCGTCGCGCTCGATCCGACTGCGGTCGACACGACGCTTGGCACGCTCCTCAAGTATCAGGACGACATCGCCCGCATCCAGGGCAGCGAAGCCGCCCGCCTCGTCGAGAAAGTGCGCGGCGATGCCCGCGAGGTGGCGCGGGCTGCGGGTGCGGGTCAATGAGGTAACATAATACCGATTTATTAAATTGTTGAATTTGCTGAATTAATGGCGTTTGACGACGCGCTGTTTGACAACTAGAAGATGTCTTCGTCGCCCGCCGGGAGGGATCGCTCCGCCTGCCGGGCTCGTTTTTTGAGCGGCGCCGCCAATCGGTAAGCTGCCGCCATCGCAAACCGCAGGAACCGGCAGGAGCACTGCCCAGATGAAAACCTACAACGCCAAGCCGGGCGAGGTGGAGAAGAAGTGGCTGCTGATCGACGCCAAAGGGCTCGTCGTCGGCCGTCTCGCCACCATCATCGCCACGCGCCTCAAGGGCAAGCACAAGCCCTCCTACACACCGCACGTCGACATGGGTGACAACGTCATCGTCATCAACGCCGACAAGGTCGTGTTCACGGGCAAGAAGCGCGAGGACAAGGTCTATTACCGCCACACCGGCTATCCGGGCGGGCTCAAGGAGCTCACGGCGCGCCAGATCTTCGAGGGCAAGCACCCGACGCG
The DNA here is from genome assembly GCA_035440865.1 of Hyphomicrobiaceae bacterium. Classification (GTDB taxonomy): domain Bacteria; phylum Pseudomonadota; class Alphaproteobacteria; order Rhizobiales; family Hyphomicrobiaceae; genus DAORNH01. Next base: position 3,828 of record DAORNH010000018.1, read on the forward strand.
CGTTATCGAGAAGGCGGTCGAGCGCATGCTGCGCCGCGGCCCCCAGCACCGCCAGCTGATGCGCAACCTGCGCATCTACGCCGGCACCGAGCATCCGCATGACGCGCAGCAGCCGACGACCATCGACGTCGCCAAGCTCAACCGCAAGAACGTGAGGGCCTGACGCCCATGGCCACCGAGACCAAGTCACTCCAGGATCTGGGCGCGCTCACGGGCGCTGCTCCGCCGCCCGGCGCCGATACGCCGTCCGCACCCGTCTACCAGAAGAAGGTCGACGCCAAGGGCCGCGCCTACGCCACCGGCCGCCGCAAGAACGCCACGGCACGCGTGTGGGTGAAGCCCGGGAAGGGCGTCATCACCGTCAACGCGAAGGACTACACCAAGTACTTCGCGCGCCCGGTGCTGCAGATGCTGCTTCGCCAGCCGCTGAACGCGGCCCAGCGCCTCGACCAGATCGACGTCACGGCGACCGTGCGCGGCGGCGGTCTCTCCGGCCAGGCCGGCGCCGTCCGCCATGGCATCTCGCGCGCGCTCACCCACATCGAGCCCGAGCTGCGGAGCGTCCTCAAGAAGGGCGGTTTCCTCACCCGTGACAGCCGCATGGTCGAGCGCAAGAAGTACGGCAAGATGAAGGCCCGCCGCAGCTTCCAGTTCTCGAAGCGCTGATCGTTCCACATATCGCCTGCGAGAACGGCCTGCCCTCCGCGGCGGGCCGTTTTCTGTTGGTTGCCCGCATGTTGGAGTGACCGGGCTCTTGACCGTCCCCAACCAGTCAACAAGCTATCCACCGTGAGTTCGGCGTGCGATTCGGGGGGGGCGGTCATGGATCACAGGGGAATGGCTCGGCTCGCCGCGGACCCGGTGGCCGTGCGCGCCTGGGCGAAGGCGATTGCCGGCAATGCCGTGGCCGAGCTTTCCGACGGCGACCGCTCGTTCCTCGCGACGCTCGCCGAGTTCGACGGCACACCGCCCATGAGCGTGCGCCAGCGCGAGTACCTCGACGGCCTCATCGAACGCACGGAGCGCTATCCGGTCGTCGACGGCTTTCGTGCCGACCGGCTCGTCCGTCTCATCCATGAAGCGCGGCTCGATCTCGACGAAGACGAGGAGGCGCGGATCGCGGACCTCGCCGCCGGCGGCGCCGGACTTGCGCTCTCGCCGCGCCAATGGCGCTGGGTACTGGCAGTCTCGCGGCGCCTCGGCCTGATCGATGACCCTTACATCGCGCTGCCGGGGCGCGGCTGACACCTGTCGCGTTCACGGCGTAGGCGAAAAAATCGCTCTGTCGGATCCATGACTGCTTCAGAGACGGGACAACTCATCTGGAGCAAGCGTCATGATCCTCGCCGCCACCACCCACGAGATCGCCTCCACCGACGTCGCCAGTGCCAATCAGGCCCGCTCCAAGACGTCGATCGTCGGCTACATCGCTGCCCTAGCGACCGAGCTCCGCCGCGCGGTGAGCGCCAATGCCGCCTACGAGGACCTGAACCGGCGCTCGGACGCCGCGCTCTCCGACCTTGGCCTCGGCCGCTCGACGATCGCCCGCGAAATCCACACCACCCACTACATCGACTAATCGGATCGCTGCTGCACTGTCATTTTTGAACGACGATCATTTCAGTCTGAACGATACTTCCCGATCCGGGGCCGGACCGCCGAGCGCGAGCCGGCCCCAATTCGTTGTCACTTCAGGGATTTGACCGCCTCGAGCACCTCGGCGGCATGGCCTGGCACCTTCACCTTGGTCCAGCTGCGCACGAGCTTCCCGGCCTTGTCGATGAGGAAGGTCGAACGCTCGACGCCCATGTACTTCCTCCCGTACATGGACTTCTCGACCCAGACGCCGAACGCTTCCGCCGCAGCCTTGTCCTCGTCAGCGGCGAGCACCACGCCGAGGTTGTGCTTCTTGCGGAACTTCGCGTGGCTCGCGCAGCTGTCGGGCGAAATGCCGACGACGACGGCGCCCGCCGCCTTGAACTCGGCAGCAAGCTCCGTGAAATCGATGGCCTCGCGCGTGCAACCCGAGGTGTCATCCTTCGGATAGAAGTAGATGACCGCGGGCGCGCCTTTCAGCGTGGCCGGAGAGACACGGCCGCCATCATCCGTCGGGAGGTCGAATTTTGGTGCAGGCTTTCCTGTTGGCAGCATGGTTTCGCCTTGGTTTGGTCAGGATCTTGGCTTCAGCGTCGAGCGGCAACGGCATCGCGCTACGCGTGGCCGCCGACGTCGGATCTGTACCAGCGACTGTTGCGGATCGGAGACGATACGACAATGCCGCCCGCCCGCGAGGTCTGCGACGCGTGTCGCAACGCGAACCTCGCTGGTGCCGCGACTTCGACTAACCGTGCTCCGTTCGGCGACAGTATCTGATGCCGCAAAGGGGCTGTTTGCAAGCAAGTGCATGCCTCTTTCGACGCATGCCACCGATGGGGACGACTGATTGAGCCGAACAGGTCCGGTTCGGCCGCAAGGGCCGCACGCTTCGCCAGCGCCGTCGACCGGGCGCGACCCGACGGTGTCCGATCGTGGGCCAATGGCCGCCGCTGATCCGAGGACTGCGCCGCCAACGAGACGCCCGCCACCTGTCGGACCGGACGGAGCGCCGCGCACCACACCGATCACACGCCCCGATGCGTCCGAGCGCACGGCGCGCAGCACCGGCCGACCGGCCCCGAAGCGGAGGCGCGGGCTCGGCGTGAGGTTCGTCACCGGAGCGATGAAGCTGTTCGTCGTTGTCGCCGTGCTGTTCGCATTCGGCGCCGGCCTCGCCTACGTGCGCCTCCTTCACAGCCCGATCTCGGCCCGCATGCTGATTGGCCCGATCGAGCGTGCCATCGGAGCCGGCCTTGCCGATCTCACGGTGCGCATCGAGGACGTCGAGCTCGCCACAGGCGACGGCAATCTGCTCGAACTCCGCGTGAAGAACATGCGTCTTGTCGGTCCGGACGGCAAGGCCGCAGCCGAGGTACCGAGAGCCGCCGTCGAGCTCAGCACGGCGTCGCTGCTGCTCCTCGATGTCCAGCCGCGGCGCCTCGATCTCATCGAGCCGAGCTTCAATATCGCCTACCGCCCCGGGAAAGGTATGTCGCTGAGCCTGAACCCTGGGCCGCTCGACGCACCGGCAAGCGGATCGGTAGGCGGACCGGCATCCGGAGCACCGGCAGCCACGGCCACCGATCCCGCCGGAGAGAGCGAAGCAACCGCCGCCGCCCGCGGCGTGATCGAGATGCTGCGCGGCGCGCGGCGCCAGTCGAGCGGTGGCGGCCTCGAGCAGGTCGGCGTCCGCAATGCCAGCGTCATCCTCGACAACAACGGCATCCGCTCGGTCTGGCGCATCCTCGGCGCGGAGCTGAGCCTGCAGCATCACCAGAAGCGCTCAGTGCTCGTCGGCGAGATGCGCATGGCCTCCGACCGAAGCCCCTGGACGATCGGCATCAGGGCTGAGGAATCCGACAAGACGAAGTTGCTCTCCGTCGAGCTCGCCATTGCCAATGTGGTGCCCGAGGAGATCGGCCGCCATTGGCCCGGCCTCGGCGTTCTCAGAGCCATCGAGCTGCCGATGTCAGGCAAGGCGACGATCGAGATCGACGCGCGCGGCGAGATCATAGAGGGGACGCTGTCGATCGGCTCCGTCGAGGGCAGCGTGAGCGGCGCACGGCCTCCCGTGATCGATCAGATCAAGCTTGCTGCAAGCTACGCGTCGAGCTCGGGCCGCGTCTCGATCTCGCCGTCGACCTTGGCATCGGGGGCGTCACGGATCACCTTCGTCGGCGAGATCGCACCACGCCCGCCCACGGCCGACGCGCCGGCATCCTGGAGCTTCGTGATCGCCGCCAATGACGGCGTCATCGCCGCCGACACGAGCGTCCCCACGTTGCCGGTCGAGCGGCTCGCCATCCGTGGCACGCTTACACCAGAGAGCAATCTCGTGCGCATCGACGAGATGCAGCTCCAGGCCGGCAAGGCGAGCGTGGCGATGGCCGGCGATATCTGGTTCAAGGGCGAGCGCGTCGGCGCGACCCTCGAAGCGCGTTCCGCACCGATGAGCGTCGCGACGTTCCGGGCGCTCTGGCCGGCGGTGATCGCGCCCAAATCTCGCAAGTGGGTCGCGGGGCACGTCGGCAAGGCGCAGATCGAGAGCTTCGTGCTGAAGACCGAGCCGTCGAGCGATACGCGCCCGGGCGCCAAGCCCCTCAAGGCCATGATCACGGCCGAGATCTCCGGTGTCGAGGTGGCCGCGCTTAAGTGGCTGCCGATGCTCGACATCCCGCGCTTGCTGATCCGGATCGACGGACCGCAGCTCGACATGACCGCTCCGGAGGGGCGCCTCATGACCGGCCCGGGCCGAATCGCGCAGATTCGCGCCCTGAAGGTCACGTCGCAGGACCTCGATGTCGAGGTCTCGCAGGCCGAGCTAATTCTCAAGGGCAATGCGAGCGTGGCCTCCGCACTCGACCTGATCGAGCGCCATCCGGCATCAGGATTCAACCGGGCAAGCGTCGGGCTCGACAGCGCGGACGGTCGTGTCGAGGGCCAGGCCCGGTTCAAGTTCCCGATGGTCGAGGACATCGATGCCGCCGACGTCCGCATCGAGGGCTCGGCGCGGGTCAGCGACGGCCGCGTGCGCAATCTCGTCGGCAAGCACGACGTGCAGAGCGCGGCCATCACGTTCGAGTTCACCGACAAGGCGATCGACGCCAAGGGCCAGTTCATCGTCGCGGGTGTGCCGGCGCGGCTCGGTTGGAAACACATCATCGGTGTGCCTCCCGATCGCCAGCCGGAGATGAACATCACGGCGACGCTCGACAACGGTGACCGGACGCAGCTCGGCATCGACACGGCTCCATTCCTCACCGGTGAGACGAAGCTCGACGTCTCGGTGCTGAGGAGCGGTCGCGAGGCTCCGACCGTCCATGTCAACGTGGACCTCACGCAATCGGAGCTCGCGATCGACGGCCTCGGCTGGAAGAAGCCCGTCGGCATCGCGGCGCGCATGGATTTCGACGTCGCCCGCGGGCGGCAGAACCGCATCGAGTTGCAGAACCTAAAGGTGACCGGCGGCGACATCGCCATCGAGGGCTGGGTCGGACTCGGCCCCGACAACAAGCCGCGGGAATTCCATTTCCCGGAATTCTCCGTCCAGATTGTCAGCCAGCTCGAGGTGCGCGGCACACTCAAGCCGGACAATGTCTGGGACCTCAAGGTGACCGGTGCCCGCTTCGACGGCCGCAACGTGTTCAAGTCGATGCTGGCGGCCGGTCGAACGAGCGAGCGCCCCGCGCCACCCGCCAAGGATCGCGCGGGCCTCGACATGACAGCCGAGATCGGCGCCGTGCTCGGCTTCAACGAGAATGCGCTCAAAGGCCTCAAGCTGCGCCTCTCGCGGCGGGGCGAGCATCTCACCGCGCTCGACATGTCAGGCACGCTCTCGAGCGGCGAGCAGCTCCTCGCCCAGCTCCAGCGCGACGGTCAGCGCCAGCGCCTCCTCCGCGCCCAGACCTCCGACGGCGGCAACGCCTTCAAGCTGATCGGCTTCTATCCCAACATGATCGGCGGCCTCATGCAGCTCGAGGTCGACCTTGACGGGCGAGGTGCCGCCGACAAGACAGGCACACTGTGGGTGCGCAACTTCTTGGTTCTCGGCGACCAGATCGTCAGCGATTTCGTCGCCACGACCGAAGACGGCAACCAGCCGCGGGAAGCGCCGAAGCGGCCGCGCGAGCGGGTGGTGCGCCAGCAGATCGAGTTCGAGCTGCTGCGCGTTCCCTTCTCGATCGGACATGGCCAGTTCGTCCTGCATTCGGCGCAGATTCGCGGGCCGCTGATCGGCGCGACACTTCGTGGCAAGCTCGACTTCATGGCGCGCCAGCTCGCGCTCAACGGCACCTATATCCCGCTTTCCGGCATCAACCGGGCTCTATCGGGCATCCCGATCCTCGGCGATATCCTGACGCCGAAGGGCGAGGGCGTGTTCGGCATCACCTTCGCGATCGAGGGGTCGATGGAGCGGCCGGTGCTCACCGCCAATCCCATGGCCCTGATCGCGCCCGGAATCTTCCGCGAGATCTTTCAGATGGGCCCCGAGGACACGCGCATCACGCCGCGCGAAACCCCGGCCCCGAAGGCGCGGATTGAGCCGCGCGGGCGAGCCTCGTCAGTGCCGCCGACGTCTGGCCCGCCGCCCGCGAGTGCACCGTCACCCGATTCCGTGAGCGGTTGGACGAGCGGCACCGAAACCAAGCCGCGGTCGGCGCCGGCCTCCCCGAAAAAGTGAGCCGCGGTTTGATGGAAATGGCCGGCAGCTCGATCGATCACTTGACGCCACGCTCGCTCGCCGAAGGCGCCGCGGCCATTGTCGCGACCGCCGATCTCGCGGCAAAGATCGCGCTCGCCAAGCTGACGGCCGAGGCTTGGCGTGACAACCGCCTCTCCCTCAGCCGCCGGACCGGGATGCCCATGCCCGACCGGCCCGGACGACCGCCGCGGCCGGTGCTGCTGCCGCCGCGGCGCATGCCGAAACGCTCGACCGAAGGCGAGAAAGGGCGCTTCGCTCTCATGCATGCGCTCGCCCACATCGAGCTCAACGCCGTCGACATGACGTGGGACCTGATTGGCCGCTTCCACGCCGAGAGCGTGCCCGCAGCCTTCTTCGACGATTGGGTACGCGTCGGCTATGAGGAGGCTGCGCACTTCGAGATGGTGACGCAGCGTCTCGGCGAGCTCGGCGGCAGCTACGGCGATCTGCCGGCGCATGACGGGCTTTGGCAGGCGGCGCAGGCGACCGGCCACAGCCTCATTGCCCGCGTCGCCGTCGTCCCCCTGATCCTCGAAGCGCGCGGCCTCGACGTGAGCCCTGCCCTCATCGCGAGCCTGACTGCGGCCGGCGACAAGGCATCCGCGGCCGTCATCGAGGTCATCTACCGGGACGAGAAGACGCACGTCGCGTGCGGCTCGCGCTGGTTCCGCTTCCTGTGCGAGCGCGAGGGCCGGCCTCTGGAGGCGACCTTCCACCGACTTGTCAGGGAGAATTTCCGCGGTCCGGTCAAACCGCCGTTCAATGACGCCGCCCGCTCGGAAGCCGGCCTCACGCCCGGCTTCTACAAGCCGCTCGCCAGGCTCATCGGCGATTGAGCCCGAGCAGCCGTTCACCAAGTGCGGCGCGTTCGCGTAGGGCGGCGCGGGGACTGAACTATAGTGTTGGCGAGTTTGGGGGCTCGACTGGCTTTCAGCAGTAGAGACGAGCTGCCGCGCTGAATTCGCACGGGCGCTCAAGATTCGCCGGATTGTTGCGCAAGGTGTACTTACCGAGCGCGTCGAGTGTGCTAAACTCGCACCAAATGGACCCGCCGGTAAGGCGTGGTTGGGGACCGTCCAGGATCAAAGCCGCTCGTCTGCGTACCAGGAGGTTGGGGACATGTTCACGAAGAAGCCTGATCGGGATACTCCGCCCCCGATCGATCTCACAAAATCGGCGCCGCCCATTCCTCCGCCCATCACCTCGGCCCCACGCCCGGCAAGCTCACGCCCATCCACGACGTCGTCCGTCATCGGGCCTGACCTTACCGTCATGGGCAACATCGTCTCCAAAGGCGGGGTGCAGATCGACGGCGAGATCCAGGGCGACCTGCATGCCATGAACGTGGTCGTCGGCGAGAACGCGCGCATCACTGGCGGCATCATCGCGGACGAGGTGATCGTGCGCGGCACCGTCATGGGCTCCATCCGCGGTCGCTCCGTGTCGCTGCAATCATCGAGCAAGGTTGAGGGCGACGTCTATCACCAGTCGCTGGCGATCGAGCAAGGCGCCTATTTCGAGGGAAAATCGCGCCGTTCCGAGGATCCGCTCGCCAGCACGACGCGCCCGGACGGGCCGCTGACGAATGGCGCTGCCTCAACCTCCTCCTCGACACTGCCGAGCTGAGGCCCGGCGCGCGAGGCCATGGCGACGCAGGTCCGAGATGATCGGGCCGCGCGTCGTCTTTGCCCTCCTTGTCGTTATGATCGCCGTCGCCGGCTGTGGCCGGGCAGCGCCGGACGCAGGCGAGGCGCGCCTCTGCCGCTCCGTGATCCCGGCGCTCGAGGTGATCAGCGCGCGACCGCAACGAGAGCGTGTGCGCATCATCGACGAGCGGCGCATCGCCGGGCATGCAGCCGTCGAGATCACCTATCGCTACGTGAGCGAGCCCCCGCGCATCGGTCGCCGCATCACCTGTACGTTCGAGCGGCGCGTCGCTGCCGCGGAGGCGCAACCGCGCGACCTGATCGAGGTCCGGCTCGAGCAGCGGCCGATGTCGGCGATCCGCCTGCATCTCTTGAAGCGCTTCTGGCTCGAGGCGAATGCATCGGCCGCGATCGACCCGGAGCCGATCCGCGGCGCGGCCCGGGCCCCCGAGATCGGGCCGGGACTCGCATTCACCTTGCAACAGACGCTGCTTACCGTCCCCGGCATCGTCAACACCGCCCTCCTCGCCGGCGCATTTGCGCTCGTCTACGGGCTTTCCAACCGCATCAATCTTGCCTTTGGCGTGATGGCGATCGTCGGTGGATACGGGGCGCTGCTCGGATTGCTCTCGACGGTTGGGCTTGCCGGCGCCACGCCGGCCGGTCTGATCGTGGCCCTGGCGTTTGCCGTCTGGTCGGCGTCCGTGACGAGCGCGGGCACGGCCGCGGGCCTCCTCGTGCCGCTGCAGCGGGAGCGAAGCCAGATCATGCTGATTGCCGGCCTCGGCCTTGCGATCGCGCTCGAGGAGTTCATGCGGCTCATCCAGGGCGCGCGCGTGCAGTGGGTGCCGCCGATCTTCAATCAGCCATTCGCGCTCGCCCGGGCCGATGACTTCGTCGTGGCGGCGACGGCCCTCTCCCTCCTCGTCATCGCCGTTGCCGCGCTGGCGATTGCCGTGCTCGTGCTGCTCATGCGCCGGAGCCGCTTTGGCCGGCGGTGGCGGGCCATTTCCGACGATGAACTTGCGGCCGGAATGGTCGGCATCGATGCACGGCGCACTGCGGTCGCGACCTATGCGCTGGCGGGCGCGCTCGCCGGCGTTGCCGGCTTCCTCTCGACGCTGCTGTATGGCGGAGTCGGTGCATCGGGCGGCATGCTGCTCGCGCTGAAGGCGCTGCTCGCAGCCGTCATCGGCGGCATCGGCTCTGTCGGGGGCGCGATCCTCGGCGGTATGCTGCTCGGCGTCATCGAAGGGCTCTGGTCGGCGCTGCTACCGATCGAGCATCGCGACGCGGCGATCTTCACGCTGCTGGTCGCGGCGCTGATCCTGTTTCCGGGCGGACTCTTCGATCGCCGCGCCCGCGAGGTGCGATCGGCCTGATATGGGGCCTTACGTGGCCGGCATGGCTCCGCGCCCTCGATTTCTACCGTGGATCAGCCTTCGAGCTCCACGTGACGCGCGCGCGCCGTCATGGCGAGCGCGATCAGGAAGCTCAGCAGCATGAGGCCGAGCCCGACGAGCCCGAGCCAGCGCTCGCCGCCGGCGGCATAGGAGACGAGGAAGGCCGCGCCCGAGGCATTGATCAGCCAGCTCGAGATGAAGAGGTGGATGCGGTCCGGAAAGATCGCCTCGACGAGCGAGGAGAGGCCGACCGCCGTCAGCATGCCGAGCACCCAGGCGTTCTTCATGTCGAAGCCGGAGTGCGAGAAGAACTGCCGCCACATCGTCGCGATCAGCACGGCGGCAATGGCGGCGACCAGGAAATTCAGCCAGCGCATGTTGCGTGGGGTGCGCAGCGCCGGCTTGCGCGGGGGCGTCGCCGGGGCCGGGGCGGTTGCGGTCACATTCGGATCAGTCGTCATCTGAGTACGGGCTCCTGGTAGCAGCGCGTCTGTCGGCGGCACACGGAGGGTGTGCCAGGTCTTCGCCCGTCGCAATCCTGCTTCGTCGCGGCCTACTTCGTCTTCGCAAGCGCTGTCAGGGTCGTCGGGCCCCCTGCCGGGCAGGATGACACACGGCCGGTCTGCGATCCAGGCTTGGGCGGGCTTCCCTTGGCGAAGCCGTCGAGCACCCGCTCGAAGAGCTCAGGCGTCAGATCCTCGTAGGTGTCCTTCCAGATCTGCACCATCGGCGCATTCGCGCACGAGCCGAGGCATTCGACTTCCTCCCAGGAGAAATCACCGTCGGCGGAGAGCTTGCCGGCCTCGCCGTTGATGCGCCGCTTGCAGACCTCGATCAGGGCTTCAGAGCCCGAGAGCATGCAGGGCGTCGTCCCGCAGACCTGTACGTGCGCCTTGCGACCGACGGGCGAGAGTTGGAACATCGTATAGAAGGTCGCGATCTCGTAGACGCGGATGTAGGCCATGCCGAGCATCTCGGCGACGAGGCGGATGGCTGGTTCGGGAAGCCACCCGGCGTGCTGCTCCTGCGCACGCCAGAGCAGCGGAATGACGGCGGACGCCTGCCGCCCGTCCGGATACTGCGCGATCTTGGCCCGTGCCCAGGCCTCGTTCTCGGGAGTGAAGGCGAAGCTCTTCGGCTGCGTTGGATCGAGGCGGCGAACGGCCATGAGGCAGGTCTCACCCAATTAGGGGCCACGTTTCGTTGGTCCGGGCTGAGGCCGGACCACCGTCGTGATATCGTCGTATCGCCTGGCGGGCAACCGGTCGTCGCTGGTTGCGGCCCTCGGGCGCGGGTCGAAGGGCAATGGCGTTGAGATCCAAGAGAGGACCAGCGCCAGCGTCGCCAGCGGCGCAAGCAGCAGCGAGGCCTGCGCGCCCACCCTGAAGATCGCCGTCCAGGCGAGGGCCAGGAGAGCGCCGAGCACCGGAACGATGAGGCCCGTGCCGCCGCCCCGGGCGAGCCCGAAGACGAGCGCCATGGTCATGGCGATGACGCCGAGCGCAAACGGCAGGCCCGGCCGGTTCGCCTGCCAGTCACCCATCGGCCAGCCGTTGATCAGGGCGAACCAGCGATAGGTGACCAGCGACAAGCCCCAGGCGAATGCGGCGACCGCAAGCCAGAGAATGAGATCGACCGACATTCCATGCTCCCTTCGATACCCGGCCCGCGACAAGGCGGCGGCAGCCCGCGGTGCCCGGCCGGCATTCGCTGCACCATCCGCCATCGGCCGGAGGCCGTCACGCTGCTCTGCCGCGCATGGTAAGCGATTGCCGCGTCGAAGGAAATCACTCGTGTTCGGTAGCGGTATCGAGAGTTGGGTCGCCCCTGTGAAAGGAAGCGACAGCCGCTTGTCGCAAAGGCGCGGCGCTGCGAGGCGGCCCTCTCCGCGCAGGTGTCCACAGGCGCGTGTGGATAACCGGCCCGCCACAATCCAAATGTCGCCCCAATCAACTCCGGATATTAATAATTGGACGACGGATTGTCCCCAGGGCCACGCCAACTCGATCCCCACTGTGGCCCCCGACGCCGAAAGCTCCAGCCGCCGCGCTGGAGCTCTTTTTTTTGTGCAGTGCGAGTTGATGCTGCAGTGCCAACGTGTTGTAAACCTTACTGAGAACCCCGCCTTAATCCTGCTCTGCTAACTTCAGTTGGATCATGGAGAGGTATCGTCACGGGCCAGTGCCCGCGGCGAGCGTTGGCGAAGGACTGCACCATGATCAACGGCAGCAAGATCGGCATTGCGCTCGGTGGTGGCGCCGCGCGCGGCTGGGCGCATATCGGCGTGCTGAGGGCCCTGGTCCAGGCGGGCATCAAGCCCGACATAATCGCAGGCACCTCGATCGGCGCCGTGGTCGGGGGCTGCTTCGCGGCAGGCCGACTCGACGAGCTCGAGGGGTTCGCGCGAGAGCTCACACGGCGCAAGGTCTTCGGCTTCCTCGATTTCAATCTCGCGGGCTCCGGGCTCATCACGGGGCAGAAGCTCGTCGACCGGCTCGAAGCCTACCTCGGCGACCTCGATATCGAGGATCTGCCGGCGAAATTCGTCTCGGTCGCGACCGAGATCGGCACCGGCCACGAGGTCTGGCTCGGCAGCGGCAAGCTCGTCGCCGCCATGCGCGCGTCCTACGCGCTGCCCGGAATTTTCAAGCCCGCTTCCGTCGGCGGGCGATGGCTGTTTGACGGCGCGCTCGTCAATCCGGTTCCTGTCTCCGTCTGCCGTGCGCTTGGCGCGCGCTACGTGATCGCGGTCAACCTCAATTCCGACCTCGGCGGCAAGGGCACCGTGATCCAGGCCTTCGACACCTCGGAGGACACCGCCACGGCGCAGCCCGCTGAACCCGAGGGCCGTGGCGCGCGCCGCCTGATCGCCCGCCAGCTGCTCGGCCCGAGCAGCGATGCACCGGGCATCTCGACGGTCGTGGTCGACGCTTTCAATATCGTCCAGGATCGCATTGCCCGCTCGCGCCTCGCCGGCGATCCGCCTGACGCAATGATCTCGCCGAAGCTCGCTAGCATCGGCCTCTTCGAGTTCCACCGGGCGGACGAGGCCATACAACAGGGCGTGATGGCGGCCGCGCGTGAGGTCGAGGACCTCGGGCGCGAACTCGCGCTTCGCCGCCGCATCGCCGAGAAGCCGCTGCCGGCGACCATCCCCGCCTATCAGAGCTGACGTCTGACGTCGATTTCAGGCCATCGCGACCGCGCTGTCCGCGACGAACTCGAGCGGCGTCCAGTTGCGCGAGCGCACCCAGTCGGCGCGCGGCTTTTCGACGTCGCGGGGCCGGTTTGCGCAGGTGTTGTAGCAGAAATAGGCCTGCCAGCGATCGTTGGCCGAGAGGTTGTGCCCCGAGGCGTGCATGAGGTTGCAATGGAAGACGGTGAGCGAGCCGGCCTTGCCCGTGATCGCGACCGGCTCGCCGTGCTCGGCGATCATGCGCTTCATGTCGGCCGGCGTCACCGACCACACCTTGTAGACCGTCGACGTATCGAAATACGGGTCGAGCCGGCCGTGCACGTGGCTGCCGGGGAGGAAATAGAGGCAGCCGTTCATCTCCGTCGCCGGATCGAGGCCGACCATGATCGTCAGCAGGTCGGGCCGCACGATGCCGTCGTTGGCCCAGGACCCATAGTCCTGGTGCCAGGGCCACACCGAGCCCTCGATCGCGGCCTTGATGTTCACCTTCGTGTGGTGGAGGTAGAGCTTGTCGTCGCGCAGGAGTTGGCGGGCGAGGCCGAGCGTGCGGGGCAGGCGCACCACGTCGTGAAACACCGGCGAGGCGGTCGGCCCATCGCTCTCGTGCATGCGGAACATCGCCTTGGGGCTGCGCTCCGAGCCCTCGCGCACCACCATCTCGCTCTCGATGCGCGAGACGCGCTGGACCTCGCGCCGCATCGCGGCGACCTCGGTCGCCGCGAAGAACTCTGGGAAATGCAGGAAGCCGTCGCGATCGTATTGCGCGATCTGCTTGTCGGTGAGCTGCATGGCATCCTCGCTCGAACGATGTGGATCAGGCACCGATATCCTTGGGCGGCACCATCGCGGCCAAACGGGCAAGATCACCCTCGCGCTCGATGGCCGCTGGGTCGAGCCCGAGGGTGGGTCGCGTTTCGCTCGCATCGACGAGATAGTGCCGCAGGAACGCCGCCGCGCGCCCCTCCGCAGACGGTACCGCCGCGATGGTCGCCTCCACGCTCTCGCCGTCGCGCGCCGGTCTCAGCGTCACGACCGCACCTCGCGAGCAGACCGCCTCATAGCCGCCCCTCGCAAGGTCCTCGGGCGAGAGGTCGCCGGCCAACGCCTCGAGCGAGCCGAAGAGTGTCACGTCGTCCGGGACGGACGCGTCGTCCGGATTGTGATTGAGCATCACGAACCAGCGTGACTGGGAGGAGTCCTGCCTGAGCGCCGACTGAACGGACTTCAAGAGCTTTCCGAACACGCGATGGCTCCTTGCCGGTCAGACACGCCAATCACATCATGCCGCCCATCGCCGGCGCACCCTTGTCCTCGCCCTGCTGCTTGGCAAAGATCGAGGAATAGCCGCCTGACCAATCCGGCGGCAGCAGGCAGGGCCGCGGATCGTGAAAGGCCCAGCGGGCGGGATTGCCACGCACGATCGCGCCCGAATAGCGCGACGGGATCGGATTGACCGAGTAGGGCATCGCGTTGGCGTTCGAGAAGACGTTCAAGAGCAGCGGCCGCGCGATGGGCGAGTTGTTCGGCTCCGAGTAATGCAGCGAGCGGCAATTGTGCACCGAGATCGAGCCGGCCGGCGCCTCGAGCCAGACGACCTTCTTCAGGTCGAGCTTGGCGACGTCTTCTTTGGCGAGGCAGCCCGTCCAGTTCCCCTTGTCGTCGTACTCGCTGTAGATCGGGCCATTGTGGCTCCCCGCGATGAAGCCCATCGGGCCCTGCTCGCGATTGCAGTCGTAGAGGTAGGTGCCGGCGGTCGCGGGCGAATAGTTCGTATGCGGCCAAGCCGGGATGTCCTGGTGCCACTTCACCTCGGCGCCGCCCTTCGCCCATTTGAAGTTGAGCTTGGAGTGATGGAATTTCACGTCCGGCCCGACGAGATCGGCCATGATGTCGGGGAGCACGGACTTCTCCGAGGAGGCGTACTCCCAGTAGGTCGGATGATGATCGTTCGGACTCGAAAGGCGTCTCAGCCGCGGGTTTTCCGGCGTGTGATCCGGCTCGATGTCCCATTTGGCGTCGCGCTTCGTGATCGCGCGGCTCTCGTCCACCATCTTCTGTGTGACGGCGCGCAGCCGCTCCACCCAGTCGGCGGGAATGACCCGCTCCAGCATGATGTGACCATCCTCGAAGTAGCGCTCACGCTGCTTCTGCGTGAGGATCTTCGGCTTGATGGACAGGATCTGCTCGGGTGTCATGGGGGGCTCCTTGTAGGAGGACAGCGCCTGCTTGGGCTGGCGGTGGGGCGTGAGCACGCCCGCCAGCTCCAGCCCAACCGGTCGTTCAGCCAGGGCAGTCGTTCAGCCAGGGCAGTAGAAGTTCGGGTGTCTGCCTTGCCTCGGGGCACCACCCGGACATTTGCAGATCGAGATATTATTGGCTGGATTCGTCGAGATCGTGCCGCCCTTACATTCGATCTGCGACCTGGTCTTGCCACAACGGAAGTCCGGATGAGTACCCTTCACAATATAGCCAAAACCGCATCGACACTCTGCTCGTCCGCTCGCTGAGATGCCGATCGTCCCACCATCGCATGTGATCTGAGGAGCGGCATTCTTTTTTACGAGAGGCGGAGGTGTCAGGGGCGCCGGATTCTTGTTCTTGTCTTTTTCGCAATTGAAGAAGAACGTTCGACCGTCCTGCCCTCTGCCGACGTCGCACCTTCCGCCGCCTGGATGTGTAGAATAAATCTGGGCGCCGGCCGATACGACCGTTGCCAAAAGTATGGCGGCAGTGAGTGTCGAGATTTTCAGCAAGGCAGGTCTCCGTTGGTTGCAAGGTGCTGGATCAATAGTCATGAAACTCGACTGGTGCGCTCATGCAGCGGCTCTGACGTTTGGTGCCCGCTCGCGGCTTGGATCGAGACCAAACGTCAGCGCCCGAACACTGGTGTGGCGTCGCGCCCTAGTTGACCGATGGTGCGGTAAGGCTCGCATCAACCAAGGCGCGATACACGCCACACGAAGCCGATGATACCGCTAGTGGCCCTCATGTCGCGCCAAAGATCGGAATAGGCTTCGGCCATGATGCGATTTTGGCGCGACGGGCCATTGGGTTCCCTTCTGACTGACCACTCTCACATCATCCCGCCACCCATCGCGGCTTGCGGCGGACTCTTCGACCAATCCTCCTTCTGCTGGAGCGCGAAGATCGAGGTATAGCCGCCGGACCAGTCGGGCGGCAGCAGGCAGGGGCGGGGGTCGTGGTAGGCCCAGGTCGCCGGCTTGCCGCGCACGATCGCGCCATAATAACGCGACTGCAGCGGGTTGTAGGTGTAGGGCATCGCGTTCGCGGCCGAGAACACGTTGAGCAGTAGAGGCCGCGGCGTCTCGGACCAGTTCGCTTTCGAGTAGTGCAGCGTGCGGCAGTTGTGGATAGTCACCGAGCCCGCCGGCCCTTCGAGGTAGACCACCTTGGACATGTCGATCCGGCCGGCGTCCTCCGCACTCATGCAGCCGACCCACTTCCCGTCCTTGTCGTACTGGTCGACGACCGGGCCTTGGTGACTGCCGACGAGCACGCCGAGCGGGCCCTGCTCGGCGTTGCAATCGTAGATGTAGGTGCCGGCCGTGCAGGGGGAATAGTTCGTGTGCGGCCAGAACGAGATGTCCTGGTGCCACTTCACTTCATCGCCCCCCTTCGACCATTTGAAGTTTAGCTTGGAGTGGTGGAACTTCACGTCCGGGCCGACGAGGTCGGCGATGGCATCGGGTAGCGGACTGTCGGCGGCCGACGCGTAGTCCCAGTAGGTCGGGTGGTGATCGTTCATGCTCGAGAGACGGCGCAGCCGCGGCGCCTCGCGCGTGTGGCCCTTGTCGAGATCCCAGACCGCATCCGACTTGGTGACGCCGCGGCTCTTCTCGACCATGGCCTCGGTCGCGGCCTTGAGCCGCTCGACCCAGCTGTCGGGCAGGAACTTCTCGAGCAGCAGATAGCCGTCACGGAAATAGCGCTCGCGCTGCTTCTGGGAGAGGACCTTGGGCTTCAGCGACAGAACTTGCTCGGGCGTCATGAGGCCTCCGTCATCTGCGCTCGATATTAGCGGGTCCAGTGATATATCAGAGCGGTATGAGACGCAAGCTCAGCTACCGACGGATCGGGCGGCGTGTACGTGCGTCGCGCTGCGACTGCGCCGCAGGCCCAGACCCGCCTGGGGCTATGACCGCCCAGTCCCGGCCTTATTTGGATTGCGCTGTTCTTGTCGGGCGACGCGGTGCCCGTCACAGAATGAACTTCGACAGATCCGCGTTCTTTGCGAGTTCGGCGATGTGGCGCTTCACGTAGGCCGCGTCGATCGTGATCGTATCGCCGCTGCGGTCCGCGGCGTTGAACGAGATGTCGTCGAGCACGCGCTCCATGATGGTGTGCAGGCGGCGGGCGCCGATGTTTTCGACGGTGGTGTTCACTTCGGCTGCGATGTCGGCGAGCGCATCGATGGCATCGGCGGTGAAGACGAGCGTCACGCCCTCCGTCCCCATCAGCGCCACGTACTGCTTGATGAGGCTCGCCTCGGGCTCGGTGAGGATGCGGCGGAAGTCCTCGCGCGTGAGCGACGTAAGCTCGACGCGGATGGGGAGCCGGCCCTGCAGCTCGGGGAGCAGATCGGCGGGCTTCGCCACATGAAAGGCGCCCGAGGCGATAAACAGGATGTGGTCCGATTTCACGGGGCCGTATTTCGTCGAGACGGTGGTGCCCTCGATCAGCGGCAGCAGGTCGCGCTGCACGCCCTCGCGCGAGACATCCGCGCCGACGCGCCCGCCGTCGCTCCGCGAGCAGATCTTGTCGATCTCGTCGAGGAAGACGATGCCGTTGTTCTCGACCGAGCGGACAGCCTCTGCGACCGTCTGCTCCTGGTCGATGAGCTTGTCGCTCTCCTCGCCGATGAGGGCGGCCTGCGCCTCCCGCACCTTCATGCGACGTGACTTCTGGCGGCCGCCGAAGGCCTTCCCCAGCATCTCGCCGATCTGGATCATGCCGACCTGGGAGCCGGGCATGCCGGGGATGTCGAGCGTCGGCATCTGCGGCGAACTGTCGGCGACCTTGATCTCGATGTCCTGGTCGTCGAGCGCACCGGCACGGAGCTTCTTGCGGAAGCTTTCGCGGGCCGCCCCCTGCGTGTCGGCGACGAAGACATCGAGGATGCGCTCCTCGACCTGCTTCTCGGCCTGCGCGCGGACCTCCTTGCGTTTGAGCTCGCGCACGAGCCCAATGCCGACCTCGACGAGATCGCGGATGATGCTGTCGACGTCGCGGCCGACATAGCCGACCTCGGTGAACTTGGTTGCCTCGACCTTGATGAACGGCGCGTTGGCGAGCCGCGCGAGACGGCGCGAGATCTCGGTCTTGCCGCACCCGGTCGGACCGATCATCAGGATGTTTTTCGGCAGCACCTCCTCGCGCAGATCGTCGGCGAGCTGCTGGCGCCGCCAGCGGTTGCGCAGCGCAATGGCGACAGCGCGCTTCGCGGGGAGCTGACCAACGATGTAGCGGTCGAGTTCCGAGACGATCTCGCGCGGCGAGAAATTGGTCATTGCGATACCTTCGGGTTGGAGCCGCTCAGCCGGCCTTCTGCTTCTTCCAGACGGCCCATGGCGCGCGCTTCTTGAGCTCGGCCTCGTTGCATTGTGCAGCCGGCGCCGACGCGAGCACGATCATGGCATCGTCGCTACCCGTGAGCGTCCCGCGCTTCGAAACCTCGTCGCACTCGATCTCAAAGGCGCGAGTGTAGCCCTTGAGGGTGACGCGCCCCGCCCCGTCGATCGAGAGCGTGATCGGCTGAGCACCGCAGCCTCCGCAGCTCGTCGTCCCGGTCTTGCGGTCGAGATTGCAGAACGCGCTCTCCAGGAACACGACATTGGGATGTTGGCGGAAGGTCGCGGCGATCGTGAAGCTGCGGTAACTGTCGGGCGGATTGGCGCCGTTGTCGCGGGCGATGTCCTCGCCCGTGCGATAGAGGCGCATGTGGATGACGTTCTGGCGCGGGTGGGCGCGCAGATGCTTTGCGTCGTAGTGCCGTTCGAGGCATACGGCTGAGTCCTTCGGCAGGATGCGATCGAACGGCTCGGGATCGGCCGCGAGCGCCGCGCTGGCAGCGACGCTCGTCACCACTGCAACGCCGGCAAGCGGGCGCAAGCTCACGCGACCCTCCGCGGCCGCAGGCGGTCGATAGGCCCGAGCGGCGGGATCACGGTCCAGATGCCGCGGCGGACGAGCTGCCAGCCGACTCCGAGGGCGACGATGCCGGTGCCGACTGCGATCGGCACGAGGTAACCGATCTGCGCGCCAGTGAAGCCCGCCTGCGACGCCGCGACACCGATTGCCGTGATGAGATAGCTCAGTGCCGCGACCAGGATGGCACGCCGGTCGACGATGATGGCGATCAGCGCGAGCACGCCGAATGTCACAAACACCGGCACCACGCCGCCGGTGCTCTTCCAGGCGAAGATCGACATCAAGGCATGCACGATCATGGGCGCCGCGACCATGTGCAGCCAGAAGCCGCAATCGCTGCGATTGGTGGTGCGCTCGGGATCGGTGAGGTCGAAGACGAGCGCGACGACGAAAATGGCGATGCCGAGCGCAAGGATGAGGCGGTTGACGTTGTCCCAGTTGATGGTCTTTGCAGCGGCGCTCCAGAAGAACTGCGGCTGGTAGGCTGCGAGCGTCCCGATAATGACCGCGACAGCGGCGAGCGCCAGGATGAGCAGCGAGAAGGGAAAGCGGAAGCGCGCATAGTGTGCGCCCGCGACCGCAAACGTGGCGCCCGGAAGCAGCAGCAGCACGGGCGGCATCGAAACGTTCGCCTGGTTGAAATAGCGCACTAGCGTCACGCCACCGCGCGTCAGGTGGTCGATCAGCGGCACGATGGCGATCGGCGCCAGGATCGCGAGCGCGATGACGATGACGATGCTCGGCGCCAGCATGCGGCTCCGCGCGGTCAGCACCTCGGCGAGAACCCACAGGATCGCCATGTAGCTCGCGGCCCAGGCGGCCGTGGTGCCGAGATTGGTGATCGCGTTGGCGAAGTTGCGATTTACGGTATCGACGCCGAGCGACACGAGCATGCCGATGCCGAGCAGGATGACGCCGAGGGCGACGAAGATCTCGTTGAAGCCGTTGGCGATGCGGAACCGCTCTTCGCCGGGCTCGGTCCGGTCGGCTGCCGGCGCCCAGGCCTTGGACAGCGGGACTTTTGCCGGGGCTCCCGTGCCCACCGCGAGCCGCCAGAGCTGCTCCGCCTGCTCTGTCGTGACGATGCGCTGGGCGACGGCATCGTCGAGATGTCGGCGTGTCAGCATGTGGGCTCCACGGTGAAGGCCGCAATCGAGATTGGCACGGCGCGGGCAGATGGATTGCCCGTGATATCGACGCCCCGATGTCTCACTTCAAGTCCCTGGCGCGCTCGCGCAGCACGAACTTCTGGATTTTCCCGGTCGACGTCTTCGGCAACTCGCAGAATACGATTGTGCGCGGGATCTTGTAGCCGGCCATATTGGCACGGCAATAGGCGATGACGGCCTCAGCGGTTGTCGGCCTGGCGCCGGGCTTCAGCGTGACGAAGGCGCACGGGCTCTCGCCCCATTTCTCGTCGGGGCGCGCAACGACCGCGGCCTCCATGATCTCGGGGTGCCGGTAGAGCACCTCCTCGACCTCGAGCGAGGAAATGTTCTCGCCGCCGGAGATGATGATGTCCTTCGAGCGGTCCTTCACGTCGATATAGGAATCCGGGTGCCAGGCCGCGAGGTCGCCCGAGTGATAATAGCCGCCGGCAAAGGCTTCCTCGGTCGCCGCCTCGTTACCGAGATATCCCTTCATGAGCGTATTCCCGCGCAGCATGATCTCGCCGATGGTCTGCCCGTCCTTGGGCACCGGCGCGAGCGTCGCCGGATCGGCGACCATCATGTCGTCGATGGCGACCAGCGGGATGCCCTGCCGCGCCATCAGCGCGTAGCGCTCGGCGATCGGGATCGTCGAATCCCACTCCGAGTTGTGCGCGCAGAACGTCGAGGGCCCGTAGCTCTCCGTCGTGCCGTAAAGGTGCAGCACCTCGAAGCCCATGCCCTCCATCGCCTGGAT
>DAORNH010000018.1:24485-25974 GCA_035440865.1 Hyphomicrobiaceae bacterium
CGCGAGGGGGCGCTTCACGCTCTCCGGCGCATGGACGAGCATGTTGAGAACGATCGGCGCGCCGCACATGTGTGTGACGCGATGCTCGGCGCAGAGCTCGAAGATGCGCTTCGGCTCGACACGGCGGAGGCAGACGTGCGTCCCGCCCGAGGCTGTCACCGCCCATGTGAAAGTCCAGCCGGAGCAGTGGAACATGGGGAGCGTCCACAGGTAGCGGCTCTCGTGGTCGAGCTTGAAAGTCAGCGCATTGGAGAGGGCTGCGAGATAGGCGCCGCGATGGCTGTAAACCGCGCCTTTCGGATTGCCGGTGGTGCCCGACGTGTAGAGGAGGCAGATGCTCTCCCACTCGTCCGCGATGCCGGGATAGTCGAAGGCCGGATCGCTCGAGGCGACGAAGCCCTCGTACTCGACACCGCCGAAGCTGTTGGCACCTGCCGTCTCCTCGTCGGCAATATCGATGACGATCGGACGCTTGTCGCCGAGGAGTTCGAGCGCGGGCGCGATCGTCGCGTGGAATTCGCGATCGGCGAGGAAGAGCTTCGCCCCGCCATGGGTGAGGCAGAAGGCGATCGCCGCCGGATCGAGGCGGATGTTGATCGGGTTGAGGACCGCCCCGATCATGGGCACCGCGTAGTGTGCTTCGAGCATCGCCGGCACGTTGGGCGCCAGGATCGCGACCGTATCGCCGGCCTTGATGCCCGCTTTCGTGAGGCTGTGCGCGAGACGCCGCGCCCGTGCAAAGAACTCGCGATAGGTGTAGCGCCGTGCACCGTGCGCGACGGCGATACGATCGGCAAACACCGAAGCCGCGCGCTCGAGAAAGCTCACCGGCGAAAGGGGCACGAAGTTCGCAGGCCGCTTCCTCAGCTCCGGATGCTCTGTTCCCGCCATTCCTCAGGCCTCAATCAAGCTTTACTTTGACGTCGACCGGCCGGCTCGCATCGTGCGTCCATTCGGCCATGGAGCCATCGTACATGCGGACGGACTTGTTGCCGAGCAACTCCGAGGATACGAACCAGCCGAGGCTCGCCCAGTGCCCGGTATTGCAGAAGGTGATATGCGCGGCTGTCGGCGAGATGCTCTGGGCGCGGTAGAGCTTCAGGAGCTGGTCGCGCGTTCGGAAACGACCGCCACCGTTCTCCGTGAGCCAGCCCTCGGGCAGGCTCACCGCGCCCGGGATCGTGCCTGCACGCTTGGCGGCCGGGCTCTTGTTGAGGCCCACATAGAAGTCGTAGGGGCGATTGTCGACCATGGGCGTGCCGGCGGCAGCGGCCGACTTCACCTCCTCCGCGGTGACGATCATCTCGGCCCGAAAGGCCGGCTTGAAGGTCTTGGCCACGGGCTTCACATCGTCGGTCGCGAGCGGGTTCACTGGCTTCTTGGTCTGCGCGTCGATCGCCGAGGCCCAGCCGATGAAGCCGCCGTCGAGGATCGACACCTTGTCGTGGCCCATCACCTTGAAGGTCCAGTAGATGCGGGTGGCGGTGCC
>DAORNH010000018.1:25988-26348 GCA_035440865.1 Hyphomicrobiaceae bacterium
CGTCGGGCACGATGATCACGTGGCTGTCATTGTCGATGCCGAGCGAGCCGATGAGCTTAGCGACTTTCTCGGGTGGCGGCAGCATGCCGTCGACGCCGGCGGCGCTTTTCTCGCGCCAGCCGTCCTTTCCATAGTCGGTGAAGACCGCGCCTGGAATGTGCCCGACGAGGTAGGCGGCTTTCGGCAGGCCTCGCGCCTCCAACACGACCAAGCCGGGCTTGCCGAGATTGGCGCGCAGGAACGCCGCATCGACGAGCGGCGTCATGGATGGTGCGGCCGAGGTCAGGCCCGCGGCGAAGACTGCGAACGTACCGGCAATCATGGCTTGGGCAACACGTCGAGTGAGCATGGCCTACTCCT
>DAORNH010000018.1:26377-27439 GCA_035440865.1 Hyphomicrobiaceae bacterium
CTGGCTGCCACGAAAGGCCAAGGATCGCGGCAAGGGATGATTCACCTTCAACCCGGTTGCGCCATCAACATGCGAGATCGACGTGCTAGTCACGCCACCAGCCGACGGCTAGAGCATGGGCCTTGATGTGCAGGGGTCGTGCTGGCGACCAACGGGGACAAGCGATGCAGGCATTGAATCTCGCCGACAGTGACGACGAAAGTCTGCGCGCGCTCGATTTCATCCTGCAGGGGTGGGACGCGGGCTCGGAAGCAGGCATTGCGCCCGAGTTCATGGCCTATGCGGCCCTCTACGCCGGTCTCACCGATCTCGTCGGGACCTATGGCGAGGATGCCGTCGTGAAGCTCGTCACCGGCCTTGTGACGCGCGTCAAAGAGGGCGAGTTCACGCTCGTGCGCACGCGCCAGTAGGCCGTCAGCGGGGGATGGATGCCGGGGCCGGCAGGCCGTTGCCGAGGGGCGAGGACTGCTTGAGGTTGAAGTCGTAAGGATTTGTTACCCAGCCCGTCGAAACCTGAGTGCCGGGGCTCATCTGGCGCTCGGCCGATTGCGCCCAGGCGAAGCGGCGGACATTCTGCGCGTAGCTGTCGAGAAGCGGTGAACCGATTCGCATGACACCATCCTGAGACGTGACGGGAAGAGATTACCTCACAAGTATTGTTCTCCGTTTATCAGGGTCGTTCTAGTTTTAAGTAAACTGGGGTAGGCGGATCGAATTTACGGGGGATGCCGGCATGGCAGGGACGAACCTGGACGGGGGCGGCACCCACCAACCTGGACGGCGGCTCGGGCTCCTCCGGCTCCTCATTCTTCCCCTCGTCATCTCGCTCGCGGTGATCGCCGCACAGGCATTGCGAAAGCCCATCAAGGCGCCGTTCGCGGACGAGTTCTACTACCTGACGATCGCCCGCGACCTCTCACTGCATGGCGTCATCACGGATGGCCCCTTCAAGGCGCGGCTGCCCGACCTATTGCTACCCGCTTACGTCACCGCTGACGAGCGGCCCGAGGCCTCGAGGCCCGGCCGCGTCTTCGGCCCCGCCTATCCGATCCTCGTCTCCTC
>DAORNH010000018.1:27449-28616 GCA_035440865.1 Hyphomicrobiaceae bacterium
GTCGTTTTTCGATCCGCGCCTCAGAGAATCCGTGCGCTGCCACGTGAAGGCCTTCGGCGGTAGCCAGGCCCATTGCCCGAACGCGTTTGCCACATTGATCGCGGCGAACATCGCCATCGCGACGGTGAGTGGGCTCGCCATCTTCCTGATCGGCTGGTCGCTCGTGCGCTCCGAGGCCTTGGCATGGGGCATGTTGGCAATCGCGCTCGCTTCGGGCGAGCTCGGCTTCTATGCGCGAAGCTACCTCTCGGAGACGCTGACGATCGCGGCGATGCTGGCGTTCCTGCTGTTCGCCGTGCACGCGATGCGCGATTTTCGCCGCCACGATTTCGCACTCGCCGGCGCGTCACTTGCCATGGCGGCGCTCACCCGTCCGGCGTACCTCTATCTCATCTATGGCCTCGCCGCCCTTCTACTCATTCTTGCCGTCGCAGGACGCCGGTTCGTGCCCCGCATCACTGTCGTTCATGCGCTGGTCTTCGGGGGTGCGGCTATCCTCGTGCTCTCCCCCTGGCTCGTCCGCAATCTGGTGCAGTTCGGCGATCCGGCTATCTCCAAGGGCTATGCCGAGATCATTCTCACGCAGCGCCTTTCCTATAATCGCATGAGCTTTGCCGAGTGGGGCGTCGCCTGGATCTATTGGCTCCCCGACTTCGGCGACGGGCTCGCCCGCAAACTCTTCCCCGAAGCACTCTATGCCAAGCTCGGCTGGGACATGCCGACGAGCTACTTCTACGAGGGCGGCAGCGGCGTGTTCCTCGACAAGGTGATGGCCGAAGCCGGATCGAAGGAACTCCTCCTCGGCCATCTCGTGCGCACTTATCTCGTTGGCGATGCCTTGAAACATGCACTCGTGACGCTGCCGCTCACAATGCGCGGGCTCGGCGTTGCGAAGTATCTCTCCGTGATCGGGCTGCCACTCGTCTGGCTTGTGGGGCGGCGCATGCACGCGCGCGGATTGTTGCTTCCGTACCTGTCGCTCGCGCTGCCGCCACTCGGCATGGCGCTGTTCCACGGCTTCGTATCGGTCAACATCGAGCGCTACAATGCGCCGATCATCGCGCTCTATGCCTTCAATACAGCCTTCGTCGTGCTGGCCCTCATCGAGACGCGCCGGCATCGGGGCGGCATCGCGCAGGCATGAGCAGCAGGCTCACGATCGCCGTT
>DAORNH010000019.1:0-845 GCA_035440865.1 Hyphomicrobiaceae bacterium
CGGGCATGTCCTCGTCGCCACCTTCGGGCCCGATGGCCCCGAGCGCTGCAGCGGGCTGGATGTCCTCCGGTACGGGGCGGAGGAGATCCACGCCGAGTTCGGCCCCGCCTTCCGCAAGGTCGGGAGCGCCACCGAGGAGCACACGACGCCCGGGGGATCGGTTCAGCAGTTCGTCTATTGCTACTGCCGGCTGCCTGGCGGCGGGGCGAGGCCCGCTGCCGGAAACGCGTCGGCGAGATAGGCGCAGATTGCGGCGCACTCGGTCACCACATGGGAGCCGTGCGCGAGGGCCGGCACCTTGCCCATGGGATTGATGGCGAGATAAGCAGTCGATTTCATCTTCGGGCCGTAGTCGATCACCTCGGTACGATAGGGCGCGCCGACCTCCTCGAGCATCCAGCGCACGATGCGACCGCGCGACATCGGATGCGTGTAGAAGACAAGCTCATCGCTCATGTCATGCTCCATCATCTGAGCCGCCTCACGCCGAAGCGATAGCACGCCGGCCCACGATCGTGGAAACTGGTGGCGTCGGGAGAGTGCCGAGGCACTCTCGGTCCGGCGCGCGGCGCGGCTCAAGGAAAGACGGCGAACTTGGCAGATCTGGCGACCGTCCGGACGAGCTCCGACAGGCATGCCGACCGGCGCGGCCTCTGGATCGCGGCCGGCCTCGCGCTCGGCATGGCCGTCGTCAACAGCTTTGCGCGCTTTGCCTATGCGCTGGTGCTTCCCGCCATGCGCTCCGACCTCGGCTGGAGCTACACGGATGCGGGCGCCCTCAACACGGCGAATGCGATCGGCTACCTGATCGGGGCGGCGGCGGCGTTCCGCTCCGTCCGACGCCT
>DAORNH010000019.1:992-7249 GCA_035440865.1 Hyphomicrobiaceae bacterium
GCAAGCGTCTTTCCGGGACGGGGCGCGGCGTCGGCGCGTGCCATCGCCATCTACTTCGGCGGCGGCGGATTCGGCCTGCTCATGTCCGCGATCACCATCCCGCCGCTGTTGGCGATGGCCGGCGACCGGGCGTGGCCCAAGGCTTGGCTGCTGCTCGGGGCGATGTCGGCGGCAGCGAGTATCGCGGCGACGCTCGCCGCACGCCGCGTCGCAGCGCCTGCACCGGTGGCTGCGCCGGTCGCCTGGGCCAAGCTGCCGCTGCTCGCGACTTTCCTCGCCTATGCCTGCTTCGCGTTCGGCTACACCGCCTATATGACCTTCATCGTCGCCTTCATGCGCGATAACGGCGCAGGCTCGGTCGAGATCGGCCTCATGTGGGCGATGCTCGGCCTGGCGACACTCGCTGGACCCAGGATCTGGTCCGGGCCGATGTCGAGCTGGCCGCCGGGGTTCGCGCTCGCAGGCGTGCTCGCGACGATCGGCATCGGAGCAACACTCCCCGTTATCGTCGCGACCCCTGCCGTCATGATCGTGTCTGCCGCCCTGTTCGGCGCCTTCTTCATGACGCCGGCGAGCGTGACTGCCATCGTGCGGACGGCCCTGCCGCCGGTCGTGTGGGGCGAAGCGGTGGCGGCGTTCACGCTGATGTTCGCCCTCCTGCAGTGCTTCGGTCCGATCCTGACGGGGCTGCTCGCCGACTTGACCGGAGACCTCGAGGACGGGCTCTCAGTGTCCGCCGCCGTGCTCATGGCTGGAGCAGCGCTCGCGCTCCTGCAGGGCCTCGAGGCAAGGCCGCGCCGATAGGACCGGCCACTACGGCGATACAACCTTAACGAGTTGACACCTGAGTGTGGCAGAGTGGCCGCATTGTGTTTCATTTTTGTTCCAATGCTTGATCGGCCGTGGATCGGTCGCCCCATCGCCTAGATTCCGACATTCGAATCAGCGATGTTCACGTTATGGTTGAATCGGTCCGTCAGTATGCAATCCGACAGTCAGTGGCGTTCGCGCTGGCTGCCGCACTCGCACTGGTTGTATGGTCGCTCGCGCCCGGCCAACCCGAGGCGCGCTCGGCGGCCGATATCGCTGGCATGGCCCGCGTCCTCGATGGCGATACGGTCGAAATCTCGGGCGTGCGCATCCGTCTCGAGGGCATAGACGCGCCCGAGGCCGCGCAACGCTGTACGCATCGCGTGATCGGCACCTGGGCCTGCGGCGCTGCCGCGACCAACGAGCTCGTCCGCCTCGTCGACGGCAAGCCGCTCACGTGCACGCCGCTCGGCACCGATAAGTATGGCCGCACGCTCGCGACCTGCCATCTCGGCACGCTCGACGTCAATGCGGAGATGGTGCGCCTCGGGCTCGCCTGGGCCTTCGTCAAATACTCGACCACCTACGTCTCGGTCGAGGCCGAGGCACGCGCCAAGAAGGTCGGCGTGTTCCAGACGGACACCATGACGCCGTGGGATTTCCGCGCCGGTACCTGGCGGACGGCCGAGGAGAAGGCACCCGCGGGCTGCGCCATCAAGGGCAACGTGACCGCCAACGGCCGCATCTATCACATGCCCTGGAGCCCCTGGTACGCCAAGATCCGCATGGACCTCGACAAAGGCAAGCGCTGGTTCTGCTCCGAGGAGGAGGCGATCGCCGCCGGCTGGCGTCCCGCCATGTCGCACTGAGTGGTCCGCGGCCAAGACGGCCGCGGCCGCGAACTGGTGATCCGGGGCGCGCTCGACTACGATTGCGTGCCGGATAAGAACGGCTCGACCGATCTCGAGCGAGGCGCGCCATGCTCATCGACAGCATCGACCATATCGTCGTCAACTGCAGGAACGTCGAGGCGACGGCCGCCTGGTATGAGCGAGCGCTCGGCCTCGTCCGCGAGGTCTACACGAGTCCGGCAGCGCCCGGACCGCGGATCGCGCTCAAGTTCGGACCGCACAAGTTCAATCTCCGCCAGACCGGCGACGCGAGCTGGGAGACCTGCCGCATCGATGCGCCGGGCTCGCTCGATCTCTGCTTTCTGATCAGTGGCAGCCTGAAGCCCGTCATGCAGCGCTGGCAGGCGGCCGGCATCCCGGTCACGGTCGGCCCCGTCCCGCGCACCGGCGCACAGGGCCGCATGACCTCGGTCTACACCGAGGACCCGGACGGCAACCTCGTCGAGATTGCAACCTACGCCGCCGATCCGCTCGCCTGACGCGGCCTCAGCGCCGCTTGAAGAGCCGCTCGAGGTCGGTCTTGGAGAGTTCAATCCAGGTCGGCCGGCCGTGATTGCACTGGCCCGAGTGCGGTGTCGCCTCCATCTCGCGAAGGAGCGCGTTCATCTCGTCAGGCTGCAGCTTGCGGCCGGCCCGCACGCTGCCATGGCAGGCCATGGTCGACGCGATCGCCTCGAGCCGGTCCTTCAAGCGCTCCGAATGGCCCTCGCTCACGAGATCGCGGGCGAGATCCGCGACCAGCCCGCGGATGTCCGCCTGGCCGAGGAGCGCCGGCACCTCACGAACGATCACCGCGCCGGAACCGAACGGCTCGAGGCAGATGCCGAGCTCGGCAAGCTCGTCCGAGCGCTCGGCGAGCGCATCGATCTCCTCGCCCGCGAGCTCGACGACCTCGGGAACGAGCAGGCCCTGCCGCGCGATACCGCCGCTCGCCAGCATCGCCTTGAGCCGCTCATAAACGAGGCGCTCGTGTGCTGCGTGCTGGTCGATCAGGATAACGCCCGTTGCTGTCTCGGCGAGGATGTAGGTGCTGTGGAGCTGGGCGCGGGCGGCGCCGAGTGGGCGAGCGGTGATGGCCGGCGCAATCTCGGCAACGGCGGCCGACGTATCGGCCGAGATCGCCTCGAGCCCGGCGAGCGGCGCTTGCATCGCATCGGCCAGGCCCGGCGTCATGGTGCGGGCGATCGAGTAGCGTGACGCGGGGTAGCGCATCGCCGGCCTAGGTGCGATCGGAGATGCTGCAGGAGTGTTCGCCGCAAGCTGTGGCACCCGTGGCGGGGCTGCGGTCGCGTTGTTGGCCAAGACGTCGACAAGGGTGTCGCCGCCGCGCGCGCTCGAGCGATGGCCGGCCGAATCGAGGGCTGCGCGTACAGAGCCGATCATTGCGCTCCGGACGGCGCCCGCATCGCGGAAGCGCACCTCGGTCTTGGCCGGATGCACGTTCACGTCGACCTCGGCCGGCGCCAGCGTGATGAAGAGCGCGACCACCGGCTGCCGCCCCTTCGGCACGAGATCGCCGTAGGCCGCGCGGAGCGCGCCGAGCAGCAGGCGGTCGCGCACCGGCCGCCCATTGACGAACAGGTAGAGCTGGCCGGCGTCGGTCCGGTTGTGCGTCGGCAGACCCGCGAAGCCGGCGATGGCGATGCCGTCGCGCTCCCCGCGGACCGAAAGTGCATCGCGCATGAACTCGGGGCCCATGATGCGGCCGAGCCGCGAGAGGAGCCCGTCCGGCCCTGGACCCGCCTTCGGAAAGCGCAAGCTCGTGCGCTCGCCGGCGGTCAGCGAGAAGCCGATCTCGGGGTTCGCCATCGCAAGGCGGCGGACGACCTCGGCGGCGGCGGCATTCTCGGCGCGCTCGGACTTCATGAATTTGAGCCGCGCCGGCGTCGCCGAGAAGAGATCGCGCACCTCGACGATGGTGCCGGGATTTACGGCCGCGGGACCGACCGCGCCTTTCTGCCCCTTGTCGATGAGGATCGCGGCGCCGCCCGAGCGCTCGCCGCGCGGGTTCGACTGGATCGAGAGCGCGGCCACCGAACCGATCGAGGGCAGCGCCTCGCCGCGAAAGCCGAGTGTCGCGATGTGAAAAAGGTCGTCGTGGGCGAGCTTCGACGTCGCGTGGCGTTCTACCGCCAGCGCGAGATCGGGCCGGCCCATGCCGGAGCCGTCGTCGGTCACGCGGATGAGCGAGAGCCCGCCACCCGCCAGCACCACCTCGATCTCGCTCGCTCCAGCGTCGATGGCGTTCTCGACGAGCTCCTTCACGACGCTCGCCGGCCGCTCGATCACCTCGCCGGCGGCGATGCGATTGACGATTTCCGGCGAGAGCTGTCGAATGGCCACGCCCTGGCTCCGCTGCCAACTATCCAGCGCTCGGCCCGCGACGCGCGCATTACGCCTTGGGGCGCAGCGCCTGCCGGGTCAGATCCTTCGCGAGCTCGACGGCCGGCTGCCCGAAGGGATCGACGCCGAGAAGTCTTGCCGCGAGAATCGTCTCGAGCATCATGTGCATCATCAGAGCGCCAAGCGTCGCTTCGTCAAGTGCGGCGAGATCGAATGTGCGAACAGGACGGCCCGCGCGCCGCAGAGCCTCGGGGATGGCCGAGGTCTGCGCGGCGACGAGATCACCGACCGTCCGGCCGGCGAGATAGTCGACGCCGGCCGCCTGTGCGAGGTCGGCCTCGACCCGCGGCCCCGTTCCAGCGAGAGGACTACGCAGCACTGTCACCACGTGATCGCGCGGGCCATCCATGAAGAGCTGCAGCTGGCTGTGCTGGTCGAGCGGGCCTAAGCAGGCGTGCGCCGTGCTGCCATGGCCGCCCTTGCCGAGGCTCTCGGCCCACAGCTGCACCCACCAGTGCGCAAACCGGCCGAGCCGGTCGGCATAGGGCATCATGACGAGGGTGCGGATGCCGCGATGGCGTGCGAGGCCGATGATGGCGGCAGCACCGAGCGCGGGCGGACACGCTTCGGGAGACGGCGCCGCCAGCAGCGCGTCGATGACGTCTGCGGCGCCGGCGCGGATGGCGAGCGGGTCGAGGCCCCGCGCCATGGCCGGAACGAGGCCGACGTTCGTCAGGCCCGAGAAGCGTCCGCCGATACCGGGATGATGCTCGAGCATGGGCGCGCCGAGCGAGGACAGAAGTTTGCGCAGAGGATTTGCGGAACCGGGAGCCGCCGGCTCCGTGATGCCGAGAATAAACTCGCCGATCCGCTCGCCGAGCCCGGCACGCCGGATTGCGCTCACCGCTGCCGCCGCCTGGACAAGCGTCTCAGGCGTGCCGCCTGACTTCGAGATGAGCACGAAGCGGCACGTCGCCATGTCGAGGGTGGCGAGCGAGCGTTCGAGCGTCACGGGGTCCAGGTTGTCGTAGAAGCGCGTCCGCGGGCGCCCGCGCTGGCTCTCCACGGCACTCCCCGGGATGTTCCAGCCGGCGAGCTGCGCGAGTGTCTGCCCCGCGAGACTAGAGCCGCCGGTGCCGAAGAATATGAGCGTGCGGGCACCGCGCGTGAGCCGTTCGAGGGCGGTGCGTGCCTCGGCGATGTCGTCACGCGCGCGCACGATGTCGAGGAACGCCATGCGCCCCGTGCCGACGCTTGCCTTCAGGTCAGCGAAGGCCGGTGCAAGCTCATCAAGCACGCTCGCGAGGGTGCCGCGCCCGAGCCCGTGCCCGCCGATCGCCTCGGCAAGGCAGCCCTCGATCGACATCGTATAGGCGCCAGCTTCGGCTCCAGACATGGCTCGAGAGCCTCCCGTGTGAACGGCCGCCGCCGCCGACGTCGGATCATTCCGGCGCGGCCGAGAGAGACCACCTCGGCGCCGGCGCGTCAACACGCCTCTCCGAACCGCTGGATGCCCGTCTCACGCCCGCTCGCGGATGCGAAACTTGAGGCCGCCGCGCGGCGCGAGCGTCACCGTCGCGTCGATGCCGGCCGGGTTCGGCCCCACGTACTCGGGGCGGAAGCGGCGCAGCAACATGGAGAGTGCGAGTGTGTTCTCAACCTGGCTCATGGCGCCGCCGATGCAAGAGCGCTTGCCGCCACCGAACGGGATGTAGGTGTAGGGCTTGCGCTTCTTGGCAGCGTCCCCCATGAAGCGCTCCGGCATGAAGCGCTCCGGCTCGTCCCAGTACTTGGCCGAGTGGTGCGTGCCATAGGCGAAGAGGGCGACACGATCGCCGGCCCTGATCTCGTGCCCGTCGATGACATCTGGCTCGGCGGCAATGCGTACGAGCCCCCAGATCGGCGGATAGAGCCGCATCGTCTCCTGGATCACGGCGCGCGTGTAGGCGAGGCCCGAGTAGTCGGCGGCCGTCGGCTCGCGGTCGCCATAGACGGCCTCGCCCTCCGCGCGGATGCGATCGGCCGCCTCGGGGTCGCGTGCAGTCTCGTAAAGTGCCCAGGCGAGTGTCAGCGCGGTCGTCTCGGTTCCGGCCCAAAGGTACTGCTTCAGCTCGTCGATCGCCTGCTGCTCGTCGAACTCGGGGATCGCGGGATTGGCGACCGCGTCCTGGATCATGCGCAGCAGCGTTTGCT
>DAORNH010000019.1:7294-7602 GCA_035440865.1 Hyphomicrobiaceae bacterium
GCCCACACCTCCATGGCCTTGGCGGTATCCTCCTCGGTGATCTCGAAGTCGGCGCCCGAGACCTTCTTCAGGCGGACGGACTTGTGATTGAGGATGTTCGTATAGGTTTTCACGCACTTGAAGACGAAGTGCGGATTGAACGGCATGTCGCGATCGAACAAGGCCTTGCAGATCATGTCGGCGGCGAGCGTCCAGGTCTGCTCGACCATCTCGATCTCTTCGCCCGACTTCGCATAGCCGGACCAGAGGTCCATTTTCCTGTGGATGGCCTGGATGAAATAGGGAACATACTCGGCGAAGATGTCCGG
>DAORNH010000019.1:7636-8120 GCA_035440865.1 Hyphomicrobiaceae bacterium
CCAGAGCGCGCCATCGTGCGTGATCATCGACTTGCCGAACACCGGCTTCAGGCCATCGAAGTACTTGATGTACTTGTCGACCTTCGTGACGAGCACCCGCTTGAACTGCTCGGGCTCCGACAGGAACACGACGCGCTGCGTGCCGAGATTGACCGCGATCACGCTGCCGTGCCGCTCGGTCAGCTGCATGAGCGTGGTCATGGGATTGTCGGGACTGCCCCGCGACAACGCAGACAGCTTGTACCAGATGCTGTCCTGGTCGCCGAGCCGTTCGACGTGGGCTGGAACTGCGTTCATCGGCACCCTCGGTTGTCGTTCAGGGCTCGCGTCTCGCACAGATGGCGCGAGCACGGCGCCTGCTAACACCCGACGCGAGCTCAAGTCCAGCAAGTGCCCGCGCCAGCTTTAACTCTTGCGCTACCCCGATATGCGTTCGATGCGTGCCCCACAGCGCCCGAGCTTCTCTTCGAGGCGCTCGAAGCCG
>DAORNH010000019.1:8144-17343 GCA_035440865.1 Hyphomicrobiaceae bacterium
GTCGTCTCCCCCTCGGCCACGAGCGCGGCGATGACGAGCGAGACGGAGGCGCGCAGGTCGGTCGCCATCACCGGCGCGCCCTTCAGGCCCTTCACGCCGCGGATCGTCGCGGTATCGCCATGCAGGCGGATGTCGGCGCCGAGGCGCGCGAGCTCCTGCACGTGCATGAAGCGGTTTTCGAAGATTGTCTCGCGGATGACGCTCGTCCCGCTCGCCGTGGTGACCAGCGCCATGAGTTGCGCCTGCAGATCAGTCGGAAAGCCGGGAAATGGCTGTGTCTCCACGGTCACGGGACCGATGCCCTTGCCGTTGCGCACGACCCTGAGGCCCGTCGCGGTCTCGCTGACCTCGGTGCCCGTCGAGGCGAGCGTGTCGAGCGCCGTCTCGAGCAATTCCTTGCGCGTCCCCTCAAGGGTGACATCACCACCGGCAGCTGCCACTGCCATGGCGAACGTGCCGGTCTCGATGCGATCCGGCAGCACGGTGTGCACCGCGCCTTCGAGCCGGTCGCAGCCCTGAATTCGCAGCGTTGACGTGCCGATGCCGGCGATCTCGACGCCCATGCGGGTCAGACACGTCGCTACGTCGCCGATCTCGGGCTCGCGCGCGGCATTCTCGATGACCGTCTCACCCCGTGACAGCGCGGCGGCGAGCAGCACGTTGTGGGTCGCGCCCACGGACACTTTCGGGAATACGATTCGCGCGCCCCTGAGGCCGCCGCGTGGCGCCTTGGCGACGACGTAGCCGCTGTCGATCTCGATCTCGGCGCCGAGTGCCTTCAGCCCGGTGAGGTGGAGATCGACGGGCCGCGTGCCGATGGCGCAACCGCCCGGCAGCGACACACGCGCCTTCCCCATGCGCGCGATGAGCGGCCCGAGCACCCAGAAGCTCGCACGCATGCGGCTCACGAGTTCGTATGGTGCGGTCGTGTCGACGATATCGCGCGCGGTCAGATGATACGTGTCGCCGAGGTGCACGCTCGGTCCCGGACGCTTGCCGTCGACGCCGAGGTCCACGCCGTGGTTGCGCAGGATGCGCGCGAGCAGGTTGACGTCAGCGAGATTGGGCACGTTCTTCAGGGTGAGGCGGTCGGCGGTCAGCAGGCTGGCGATCATTAGGGGGAGAGCCGCGTTTTTCGCACCGGAGATCGGTATGGTGCCGTTGAGCTTCTGGCCCCCGATGATCTTGATGCGATCCATGCGCTTAAGGCTCCCTCGCCCCATCAGTGTCTTCAGAAACTACAGCGGGCAGCGACCAGCGACCTCGCGCCGGCAGGCATCGCTGTTTCCCCAAGCAAGCGCGCGGCGGACGAGCCTCACCACGCCTTCAACCGAACAAGCACTCCCATCAATACGCATGTCGAGCACTTCCTGATGACGGGCCGCTCCTGATAGAGCGGATGCGACACGGCATTCCATGACCCTAGTCAAGCGTGGCTCTGCAACAACCAGCCATTGCGACGAACGCTTGTCGCAGGCTCGATCTTGCGATGCAATAGGGGCTCGGGTCGCAGTGCCGCACGCCTGTGGCTCCCTTACAACCATAGCGCCGATCGAGGTTCCCCATGTCCCTGTCTGCAACACCGCCCAAGCCCTGGCAGCCGGCGACCTACTACCCCGATCCCGCCATCGAGGCACTCGACCCGCGCTTCGAAAGATATTGGATCAAGCTCGGTGCGGTGGAGAGGATCGCACATGGCTTTCGCTGGGCGGAAGGTCCCGTCTGGTTCGGCGACGGGCGCTATCTCCTTTGGAGCGATATCCCCAACAATCGCATCATGAAGTGGGAGGAGGAGACAGGCGCGGTCAGCGTCTTCCGCAAGCCCTCGAACTTTGCCAACGGCAATACGCGCGACCGCCAAGGCCGCCTCGTCACCTGCGAGCACGGCCGTCGCGTGACCCGTACGGAGCACGATGGAAGCGTTACGGTGCTCATGGACCGCTTCGAGGGGAAACGCCTCAATTCGCCAAACGACGTTGTCGTGGCGCGCGATGGCGCCATCTGGTTCACCGACCCGCCGTTCGGCCTCCTCGGCAACTACGAGGGCGAGAAGGCCGAGGCGGAGCTTGGCCAGTTCGTCTATCGGCTGGACCCCGCGACCGGCCGCGCCGAGGTCGTGGTCGACGACCTGAAGGGCCCGAACGGGCTCGCCTTCTCGCCCGACGAGAGCGTGCTCTACGTGGTCGAGAGCCGCGCGGCGCCGAACCGACTGCTCAAGGCCTACGACGTGCACGCGAGCGGCAAGCGGCTCCGCAATGCGCGCACCTTCATCGACGCGGGTCCCGGCACGCCGGACGGCTTCCGCTGCGATGTCGACGGAAACCTCTGGTGTGGCTGGGGAATGGGCCGTGCTGACCTCGACGGCGTGCGCATCTTCGCGCCCGACGGCGCACCGATCGGGCATATCCACCTCCCCGAGCGATGCGCCAACGTCTGCTTCGGCGGCCTCAAGCGCAACCGGCTGTTCATGGCGGCGAGCCAGTCGGTGTATGCCCTCTACGTGCAGACGCAGGGCGCTCCCGGCGGCTGACATCGGCGAGCCCCAAAGGACCCATCAGCGGCCGGCGGGCTCGCTCAGCCGGTCGATCATGCGCATGACCGCCCTGATCTGCGGCGCCTTCTGCGTGAGGAAATCCCGGCCCGTATAGCCCCACCAGTCCCAGCAACCCTGCGGATTGGTGGCCGATGGCGCTGCCTGCGGGAAGAGGATGATCAGCCGGTTGGTATCGGACCAGCGCAGGAATCCGGTCTCGCGGATGAAGGCGTCGCCGACGGCGAGCCGCGACTGGCCGCAGCCATGGAAGGCAACGTGGATGCGGCAGCCAGCGCGATCGGCGCAGTCCTTCGGCACATAGATCGCGCCGGAGATCGCCATGCCCGCATTGAACGGCAGGTCGCGGGTGAAAGGCGATTGCTCGAAGACACTCAGTGTTCCGGTCCGCGCCGTCGAGGGCGGTCGCATGTGCCCGTAGAGATGGGCGAGGAGATCGCCCGCCTGATCATAGCCACAGCCGACGATGTAAGGCTTGCCCGTCGCGCTGCAGGAGAGGCCGTTGTTCTCGGTGACGAAGGCGTGGCCGGCGGCCATGGTCGTCACCCGCTTCATGCGCTCGACGGGCATGCCGAGGCGCTCGTAGAGGTCCGGCACTGCCGCCGCGACGCGCGGCACGACGACCTCGTCGCGCGTCCCAGAGAAGACGTAGAGGCGATGCAGCGCCAAGGTCGCGACCGGGTCGATCTCGCCGCGTGCCGCGAGTCGCCGCACACGCTCGACGAGCGGCTCCGCGTCGGGCTTCCCCGCGAGCCCCTTCATGCAAGTGTTGATTGCTCGCGTGGCGTTCATCATCAGGCTGCCGCCCGGCACCAGGACGGCATAGGGGCTCTCGGCGCAGCCGAAGGGGCCGCCCGCGATGATGGCCGCACCGAGCATGCGGCTCGAGTGCGCGATCTGGATCTGGCCTGCCATATAGGCGCCGGACGAAATGCCGGAGACCGTCGTCTGATCAGGGGCCGCGCCGAGATTTGGCAGCCCGGACGTGCGTCCGCGCGGGCTCGGCGCATCGCAGGCAGCCGCGACGAGACCAAGCAGCGCCGCCGCGAGGCCGAGCGCACTGCCGAGCTTGGGACGCACGATC
Source organism: Hyphomicrobiaceae bacterium (assembly GCA_035440865.1). GTDB lineage: Bacteria > Pseudomonadota > Alphaproteobacteria > Rhizobiales > Hyphomicrobiaceae > DAORNH01. The sequence continues at coordinate 11,780 of DAORNH010000019.1, forward strand.
ATGCCCTTAGCCCTCACTTCGACTTCGTTCGACGCCCCTCGAGACCTTCGACCACGCAGCGAAGGGCCGCCGATCCTCTCGGCAACCCCTCAATTCTGCCTTGCGGAGTGCTCCTTACCACACGTTCCAGCGCAGGCCGGCGCGAAGTTGATGCTCGTGCTGGTCGCCGATGGTCAGCTTGCTCGCCGCGCCATAGACGTCGACCGAGGTGCTCGTGCTGCCGAGATAGAGGTAGCGGTAGTTGAGATCGAGCACTGTACTCTGCCAGAGCGTCCAGGCGACGCCCGTCGTCAGCATGCCGGCGAAGGCGACGCCGTGGGTCTTGTCGCGGGCGGTGGCAAAGCGCGTGCCCGTCATGACGGCAGGAGTAACGGTCGTATCGAAGACGCGCTCGGTGTTCGTGTAGGAGCGCTCGACATCATGAACGGCGAAGCCGATGCCTGCACCGATGTAGGGCGTGAAGCGGCCGCGCTCGGTGAGGTCGTAATAGGCGTTGAACAGGCCGACGGTCGAACGCACGGCAATTCTCTCTCGCACCTCGCCATAGACTTCGCCGATCGGAGCGGGCGGCACGGCGGTATGGTCGTGGCGCACGTACATGTACGAGCCACTCGAGCTCACCTCTCCCTCGGTGCGCGCATCGAGTGTCACGTCGGCACGGATGCGCGGGGTGATGTAGTAGCCGACACCGACGCCACCGGTCAGGAAGGTATCGAAATCGCTCTGAAACCAGGAGGCCGAGCTGCCGAATGTCGACAAGGCCTCGAGATTTCCGGCTGGATCACGCCCATAGAGGCGCCCGACCTCGGAAACCGACGGCTGGTGCGGGAGGCCGAGGCCGATATCGGCGCGCAGATACCAGGAGAAGGTCTCCGGAATGGGGACCGGGGCCGGCACCATCGTTCCGGCGGCGCGAGGTCCACGATAGCCGGGAGCGCCCGTGTTAAAATCGCCGGCTTCGGCCGGGAGGACATGCGTGGCAGCGAAGAGGCCGAGCGCAAGGCAGGCGTACGAGACTTTCATGGAGATCGGTCCCTGAGGTGACGGCAAATTTCATGCGTCGGGGGAAAGAACCGGGGCTCCTCGAGGCGTCTCACCTGGTGGCGAACTCGCCGTACGCTTACGGGACCTGGAGATCGAAAGAGAACCCGGACGGCCGCGACCATCCGGTCGCTGGTCTTCACTCCCCCGGCCGAACGGATCGGCCGGGAGCATGCGTCTTGTCGACGGCGTTGGCGCCGTATCGGTTCTGGATCGGATATCCATGCGCAGGCCGAGGCGGAACTCGTGCGCGTGGATGTCCTCGACCGTCGGATCCTTTGAGATCATCGCGGTGCCGAGCGCGTTGGTCGTCGTCACGGGACCGGTTGCGACCTCACCGAGGTAGAGGAAGCGGTAGCCCGCATCGAGGTGGACGCGATCGCGGACCGTGAATGCGAAGCCCGCCATCAGCGCACCTGCGACGTGCCAGTCCGAGCCCGTCGCGATGGAGGTGCTCGTGAAGCCGCAACCGCAGGTGTCGGTGATCGTGCCCGTCGTCGTCTTCAGATGCGCAAAGCCGAGGCCCGCGCCGATGTAGGGCGTGAAGCGGGTGCGCGTATCAAAGTCGTAGTAGAGATTGAAGAGCGTGACCGTGCTCTTCAGTCCGAAGTGGCGCGTGCCGGGCGCCGTGGCACCTGGATCGGCAAGGCGGCCGCGCACGTCGGCCTCGGTGCGCACATCGACGGTGATGTCGCCGCGCACGCTCGGCGAGAAGTAGCGGCCGATGCCGCCGCCGTAGGTCCAGTTGCGGCCGATCTTAGTCTCGACGAGATCGTAGATGCCGTCCTCGACCATCACCGGATTGTCGTGCGATGCCCAACCGATATCACCGCGGATGTACCACGACATCGGGCTGCCGTACGGAATGACGGGCGTCGCATCCTTGATGCTGCCGCCGGGCGCGCCGTAGAGATCCGCGGCGTTTGCCACCGCAACACTGCCTGTCAGCAGGGCCGCGCCGAGGGCAAGGGTCGCGCAAAAAGCTTTCATGACCCTAGTTGCCGAAACCGGCCTCGAAGCATGCCGGCAAGCATCCGAGCCCGCACAGAACGCTGAACACGCGACTGCTCGTAGGCCGACTATCGGCGACAACATTTAAGAAGGGCTTAAGCGGTGGCCGGTTCCGGGACGCTGCTCAGCAATGCGGCCAGCCGGCGACGTCGAATGCGGGCGGCACCGCCGGCCGCACAAGCTGGCCGCCACGCGCCGCGCTCTCGCCTGGGAGGAGGCCGAAACCACGCGCGAGCCGGTCGGCAGTAGCGGCCGCTGTCTTGTCCGCGATCCTCTCGAGACTGAAGAGCGCCAGTCCGGCGCGCCGTGCTGCGGCGAGGTTGCGGACACTGCGCGCCGTCGTCGCCTCGCTGTTGGCGGCGCCCTTCACCCTCGCGCCGTAGAGGAGGTCGGCCCTGACGATGCCGTCGATGGCCTTGAGGACATCCGGGTGTGCGCCGATCTCCTCGCCGTTGCGCAGGAGGATCAGCGTGCTCGGCCGCCTGGTCTTGATGGCGATGGCGAGCTCCGAGACGAGTTCGGCCATCTCGATCGCGGCTTGCCAGCGCTCCGTCTGCCAGGGGCGGTACGCCTCGATGCCGCCGAGCACGAGGCCATCGTAGCCCCGGGCAAGAAGCTGCATGACATACGAGGTGTCGTCCCGGAACAGCGCATCCTGCCAGCCGACCTGCCAGTAGCGGATACGGTGCCAGCCCATGCCGCATGCCGGCGGCCCGAGCCACCCCGGTGCCGGCTCGAGCGTGATCTCCGAGCCCGGCTCGCGCGCCCTCGTGAGCATGGCGATATCGATCTGGGCGAGGACGAGCCGCCCTTGGCGCCGTCCGATACGCTTGAGCCGCTGGACACTCGGGGCCGAGACACCCTCGGGGTCGACGATCACCATCGTCGCGGGGCTGCCGGCGAGAGCTGCAACATCAGGCGGCCCCGTGAACCATACCCAGCGCTGCACCTTGCGCAATGCATCGGCCGAGGGCTGCCCGAGCGGCACGCGCACATCCTCGGCGGCGAGCGGCGCGAGGCTGATGAGCAAGAGCGCAGCGACCGCGATCGAGCGCAGGCCGCGAAGTACGGCGTTCCGGGGCTTATGGGACAGCGGCACTGGGATGTCGGATCTCGCGCTTGGCGGCCTGCTCTGGCGAGCATGTCGGCTCACGCGCTGCTGGTCAACCTGCCACGACAGGTCGCAGGTGCTCCCAGTCGATCCGGATTGTCGCACGCATACATGAGCTTATCTTGGAATGCTGCGGCAAGGGTGCGACTGGGTCCGCCATCAGTTGCGCCAGAACTCCGGCCTGAGCAGCACGAGCACAGTGAAGAGCTCGAGCCGGCCGAGCATCATGGCGAGCGAGAGCACCCACTTGGCGAGCGGCGGCAGCGATGAGAAATTGCCGGCAGGGCCGATGATTTCGCCGAGCCCCGGGCCGACGTTGCTGAGCGCGGTTGCCGCACCCGTAAGCGCCGTGACGAGATCGAGGCCGAAGGCCGACAGCACCACGGTGAACAGTCCGACGGTTGCCATGTAAATGGCGAGGAAAGCGACTACCGAGAATGGCACGTCCTCCGGCAGGCGCCGGCCATTGTATGCGAGCATCACGATCCGGTTCGGGCTGACGAGATGCAGGAAATGGCTGCGCGTCAGGATCGAGGTCACCTGCAGCCGGTAGATCTTGATGCCGCCCGATGTCGAGCCGGAGCAGCCGCCGACGAACGTCAGCAGGAAGAAGAGGCCGACCGCAAACGGACCCCACTTCGAATAGTCCTCAGAGGCAAAGCCGGTTGTGGTGACGATCGACGTCACATTGAAGAGGGCTGAGCGGAAGGCGTCGAGGAACGGCCGGCCGCTGGTCAGCGACAGCCAGGCGCCGAGCATCAGGCTGACGGCAAGCAGGAAGGTCACGAAGCCGCGCACCTGCACATCGCGCCAGAGCGTCACCGGCTGTCCGGCGAACACCTTGATGAAGACGACGAACGGCATCGCGCCAAGCGCCATGAAGACGATGCCTGCCCATTCGATGGACGGGCTCTTGAAGAAGCCAAAGCTGTCGTCATGCGACGAGTAGCCGCCGGTCGCGAGTGTCGGCAGCGCATGGCAGACGGCATCGAAGAATGTCATCCCGAGCGCCGCATAGACGACCGCGCACGCGACGATCAGCACCAGATAGACACCTGCCGTCGCCGCGACGAGCTGGAAGGCGCGCGGTAGCACCTTCTCCGATTTGTCCGAGCTTTCGGTCTGGAAAAGCTGCATGCCGCCGACCCGCAGGAACGGCAACATGATGATCGCGATCACGATCATGCCGAGGCCGCCGAACCCGCACAGGATCGCTCGCCAGAGCAAGATCCCTCGGGGCTGCTTGTCGAGGTTCGGAATGATCGTCGATCCGGTCGTCGTGAGCCCGGACATGGCCTCGAAATAGCTGTCCGTGAACGAGAACCCATGGCCGACGAAGGGCATCGCCGCAAAGGCCGTGATGACGACCCAGGAGAGTGTCGTCAGCAGGAAGCCTTCGCGGATGCCGATCCGTGCATGCCCGTCGTCGTAGGCGACGAGCGCGAGCAGGCCGCCGACGAAGAATGTGCCGATCGAGGACGCAAAGAAGACCTTCCAGGTCTGCTGGCCGTCGGCGATGTCGACGGCTGCGGACATGAGCATGCTCGCCGCCACGACGCAGAGCATCAGCCCGAGCACAAAAAGTATCGGCTTGATCTGCACGTCGGGCCGCGGCCTCGCGAAAACGTCTCTTGTCTGCTCAGGCGGGCGGCAGGGCGCACGAGGCCCCGCCGCTGGCATCATTCAGCCGGTCGTGGAAATCGATGCGGATCAAAGCATCGTGCAAAGCGTCGCGGCGCTCGACTTGTCGTGGCTCGGCGGCGCATCCTCGACGTTCAGCGCCTTGACGACGCCGTTCTCGACGATCATCGAGTAGCGCTTAGAGCGTGTGCCGAGACCGCGCGATCCGAGGTCGATCTCGAGGCCGATCTTCTTCGCGAAATCGGCCGAGCCGTCGGCGAGCATCAGGACCTTGCCGTCGGCCCCGCTGTCCTTCGACCACTGCGAGAGGACGAAAATGTCGTTTACCGCCGTACAGGCAATGACATCGACGCCCTTGCGCTTGATCTCGTCGTACTGGCGGACAAAGCCCGGCAGGGGCGACTTGTGGCACGTCGGCGTGTAGGCGCCCGGAACGGCGAAGAGCGCCACTTTCCGGTTCGCGAACACATCGGCCGTGGTCGCATCCTTCGGGCCTTCGGCGCCCATGATCTTGAACGTTGTCTCGGGCAGGCGATCTCCGACCTTGATGGTCATGCTACGCTCCTTGTGGTCTTGATGCTGGGCCTGGACTGACATGAAGGGGTCGCATCGCACGAGAGCTCGTCGATGCCCTGGCGCAATCGCCGGCACATTATCGCCGTGGCGCGAGGCGGCCAAGCCGCATTTTCGCGAGCGACCTTTCGCTGGAACCCCGCCAACTCAGCGGGCCGCGATCTCGAAGGCATCTAGCCGCTCGACC
>DAORNH010000019.1:17435-20995 GCA_035440865.1 Hyphomicrobiaceae bacterium
CCCGCCGTGGACCTTTCCCGCCGACGCGGATGGTACCGCGAGGATCGGTACCGGCCCACGCGGTCCCGGCACCTCTGCCCGCATGTTGCGATGATTGTGGCCGTGGAGAACAAGCTCCGCCCCATGCCGGCGGAGCAGAGCCTCGATCTCCTTGTCGTCGTCGAGCCCTCGCAGCGCCGTCGTCTGCCCCGGTAGCGGGGGATGATGGATCATCATGACGCGCGTGAGCCCCTCGGCAGCGAGCTGATCCAAGGTCAGCGCGAGGCGCCGGCGCTGGCTCTCGCCGACGCCGCCCATTGCGGAGATCGGACGTGTCGGCCGCGCCGAGTTGACGCCAACGAGCGCGACCGTTCCGAGCCGGCGCACATAGGGAAAGAGATGCAGCGCGCGCGGGTCCGACGCGCTTTCCAGGCCATCCCTCGCCTCGACCATTCCCATGTAGTCGGACCAGACGTCGATGCCGGCCTCGCCCGGTCGGCGGCGCGTATAGAGGTCGTGGTTACCCGGAATGACCGAGACGCGGTCTGGAGGGCCGAGGCGGGCGAGCAGGCCGCGGACCGCGACGATCTCGCGCCCAAGTCCGAGATTGACGAGGTCGCCTGTCACCGCGATGTGGTCCGGACGCAGCGCGGCCACGTCCCCAACGATCCGTTCGAGGGCGTCGAGCGAGTGGATGAAGCGACGCTGGCGCCGCCAGCCGATGCGGCCGAGCATCCGCTTCAGGTTCAGATCGGCCAGCTCGATCTCGGGCTCGACCGGCATATGGATGTCGGAGAGGTGCGCGAGCCTCAGAGTTCCGGTCATGACCTGGGCTTCAGCTTCGCGAGCGCCGCGAAGGGGTTGTCGCGCGAGGCCTCGGTGCCCGTACTGGTCTGGTCGAGGGTGGCGCCCGGCAGGCGCGGATAGGGGTCGAGCGCCAGGATCAGATGCTCGATGATGGGCGGCCCGATCATCAGCCGGCCGGCGACGATCGGCTCGGGATCATCGGGCTCGTCCGGATCGAACTCCATCTCACTCGCCTCGATGGCCTCGATCTCGGACGCGTCGCGAAACTCGACTGTGAAAGGCTCCTCGATGGTCTCCTCGACCGGTTCGAGCGTGATGACGCACGACTGTGTGACCGTGGCCCGGAGCTTGCCGTCGGCGAAGTATGCGCCCCCTGCCATCGGCCGGATCTGGTACTTGACGGCGAGCGAGCGGCATCCGCGGATGCCGATCTGGCGCGCGATCGCTGCGCATTCCGCCTCGCTCGCGGCCCGCTCGACCCGCACGCCCTTCGGACCGATGTCGTCGATGGCATGGCTCCAGGCGAGGGCACTCGACGGCTCGTCGATCGAATGCTTGTCATCTGCGGGCATGCGGCGCACTCCCATCCTGAACGAGGGCCAGGGCCGCCGCCGCGGACAGATCGAGGCGGCCCTCGGCGACACTTTCGAGACGATTTTCGGCGAGCGCGCGGCGCAGCGCTCCGATGTATCGGGCGAGGGCCGTTGCCCCAGCCGGTTCCACCTGCGCGCCGTTTCCAACGATCCGGCCGAGGAATGCTGCCAGCGCCGCCTCATTGCCCGGGTACTCGGCTTCGACCGCGGCAAGTTCACGCCGGCGCTCGAACAGGGCGGCCGCCGCCTGCTTCACCCGGCGCGGCACACCCATGTCGCCGATGCCGATCTCGCGGATGCTGTCGTCCATGTCGGCGACGTAGGCTTCGGCGACATCCTGTGCGAGCCTGTCGCCGGCCTCGCCTTCGAGTTGCAGGCGCTCGATCAGCAGCGCCGTGTGCAGGATGATCATCTCGAGGCGTCCCATGACCGTATCCGGCACACCCATGCCGCGATAGAACGCCTCGCTCCTCGCCTGCGCCACAATCGAGCCGTAAATATCTTGCGCGATCCGCCGCTTACGAGCGCGGCTCCTGATCCAGTCGAGCACAGGTCGGTCTCCGTTGACCGGGGCGCACGGCAGGCCAGGGCCTGCGGCGTCCGGTCGGTGGGTTCAATCGGTCTCCCGATTGCAGTTGGTCATACTTGAGGCTAGCGCTCGGGAGATAGGCAGTCGCAGTGATTCTGTTAAGTTGCGGAATGTCGCGGGCAATCCGGCGTGCGGTCGCGCAGTCGCGGGGGTAGAGTTGGCAATCGATCGGGGGAAGGACATGCAGCTTCGCCGGCTTACACTCGTCAGGCCCTCGCTTGCCCTGGCGCTCGCGCTCGTGCTGACCGCCTGCTCGTCGCAGATTACCAAGCACGGCCATCAGTTCCAGGAAACCGACATCGCCCAGATCCAGCCGGGCATGAGCGCGGAAGCCGTGCGCATGGCGCTCGGCACACCGGCAACGACGTCCTCGGTCGGCGCAGGCAACGCCTTCTACTACATCTCGAGTACCACCTCGCAGACGGCCTTCTTCAAGCCGACCGAGGTCGACCGGCGCGTGGTCGCCGTCTACTTCACGCCCGTTGGCAGTGTGGAGCGCGTGGCCCACTACGGCATGAAAGACGGCCGCGTCTTTGACTTCGTGCGACGCGAGACACCGAGCCATGCGCGCGATGAAGGCGTGCTGAAGTCACTCTTCCGCAACCTCGGCCAGAAGCAGCTCTTCGGCGATTGAGCGGCACCCTTCGCGAAGCTGCGCACGCCTGTTCTGTCGTGCAACCGATCGCGCTTACAGTCCCGCGCGCGGGTTCAGCGGTGTAGCCCAGCAGACAATCAATCTGATGCGGGCCTGCAACTCGAGGAATCCGGCATCAAAGGTTTGGCTGGTAAGTATCACGCGTCGGGGTGACTTCGTCGCTCGCCGTCGAGTGTCCGGACATGGCCGGTGCCATCGTTGCTCGCGTGATCTGGGCCGAGCGGCACCTTGCCGGAGCCGCCCGGAACATCCAGCACGTACGTCGGCAGGGCGAGCCCCGAGATCCGTCCGCGCAGCGCTTTCACGAGGGCCTGCCCTTCAGCGATCGTCGTGCGGAAATGGCTCGTTCCGGGCGCAAGGTCTGCATGGTGCAGGTAGTAGGGTTTCACGCCGAGGCCGACGAGCGTGCCGAACAGCTCGGCGAGCGTCGCGGCGTCCGCGTTGACGCCCTTCAGGAGCACGGTCTGGCCGACGAGCGCCAGCCCTGCGGCAGCAAGCCGGCGGATCGCGGAACGTGCGGCGGGCGTCAGCTCCCGGGCGTGATTGGTGTGGATGCCGATCCACACCGCCCGGTCGGCATGACGAAGCGCCGCCACGAGCTCGTCCGTGATGCGCTCGGGATCGACTACCGGCACGCGCGTGTGCCAGCGCAGGCTCGCTACATGCGGGATCGCACCGAGGCCCATGGTAACCTCCGCGATGCGCCGCGGCGCGAGCATGAATGGATCGCCGCCCGTCAGTATCACCTCACGGATCGCCGGCCGCGCCCGGATGTAGTCGAGCGCAGGGACCAGCCGGTCGCCGACCATCGGCGGCGGGCCGCCCGGGCCGACCATCTCGCGGCGGAAGCAGAAGCGGCAGTAGACCGGGCAGGCGAGCGTCAGCTTGAGGAGCACGCGGTCGGGATAGCGGTGAATGAGGCCCGAGAGCGGCTCGT
>DAORNH010000019.1:21021-27972 GCA_035440865.1 Hyphomicrobiaceae bacterium
CACGGACGCGAGATCGAGCTCGCGCGGGTCGGGGATGAACTGGCGCGCGATCGGATCAGCGGGATTGGTCGCCTCGATCAGCGCGGCCATGGCCGGCGTCACGGCGACGGCGTAGCGCTTCGCCACCCGGTCGAGGCGCTGAGCAGCGCTCGCCGGAACGAGCCCTTCCCGTTCAAGATCAGTAATCGTTCGCAGGGTCGAGCGAGAGTTCGTGATCATGGCGCGCACCGTCTAGCACGGTTTCCGCCGGACGTGGTCAGCCTCTCGTGCCGGGCGCGACAGCCTTGGCGAAGCGCAGATGGCCTTCCTTGACCCAGAACCGGCAACCCTCTGAGCCGGCGAGAGCCTCGAGCCGCATGCCGATCGGCAGCCGCAGCCAATCGCGGGCGCCAAGCGCGTCCTCGCACACTGCCATGGCGCCTTCGAGCACCAGAAGCTCGAGCCCGCCAACGGGATCATAGGCGATCTCGGCGCCGGGTGCCCAAGTCTCGATGCGTACGTCCTCGCGGGCATCATTGAAGAGCGGCTGCACGGAGACCTTTGGACGGCCCGGCAGCTCTCTTGAGGCGGCGCGGGCCGTGTCGATGCGGACGACCGCGCGATCTGCCGGATCGAATTGCCAGAGCTTGACGAATATCGTGCAGCCCAGGTCGGAGCGCGGCGTATGCCGAGATCCTGGCGGGTTGCGGACGTAGTTTCCGGCCGGGTAATCCCCGTCCTCGTCCTGGAAGACGCCGTCGAGCACCAGGAATTCCTCGCCGCCACCGTGAACGTGTGGTGAGAAGCGGCTTCCCGCTGCGTAGCGCACGATCGTCGTCGCGCGCGCGACTTCTCCGCCGATACGGTCGAGCATGATGCGATCGACACCCGCCATCGGCGACGGCTGCCAGGGGCGCCAGGCCGAATGCTCGACAGCACGCTTCGCGAAGTCGGCATTGAGCTCCATGTCGGTCCTCCTGCCAGGCGGGCCGCCGCAGCGTCAGCTGCGCTCGGGATCGAGTGCTGTTGTCCCGCTCGGCCGCCCCTCGGCGTCGAAGGTGAGCTTCTCGACCTTGGCTTCGGCCGCCTTCAAGAGCTTGTCGCAATGCTCCTCGAGCGCCTTGCCGCGCTCGTGGATGGCAATGCTCTCCTCGAGCTCCACATCACCGCGCTCGAGCCGCCCGACGATCGCCTCGAGTTCCTTCAGCGCGCGCTCGAAGGTCATGTCCTTGATGTCGGCGAAGCGGCCGCGGCGGCCAGCCTCGGATGCCGGAGCGGGTGACGACATGGGGCGCTCTCCTTCGGAAATCGTTTCAGGCGCCGTTTCAGCGGCCGGCGTCCATCAGCCCCGCGACGTGCAGCGACACCGAGTTCGCGAGGGCGGCGAGATCATACCCACCTTCGAGCATCGAGACGATGCGCCCGCCGGAATGCTTGTGGGCAATGTCGGCGAGCTTGCCCGTCGCCCAGGCGAAATCGTCCTCGAGCAGTCGCAGGTTCGCGAGCGGGTCCGCCTCGTGGGCGTCGAATCCTGCCGAGATCAGCACGAGATCTGGCGCGAAATTGCGCAGCGACGGCAGGATGCGGGCTTCGAACGCCTCCTTGAAGCTGCTGCCGCCATCGCCCGGCCGGAGCGGCGCGTTCCAGATGTTGCCGACGCCCGTCTCGGAGAGCGCGCCGGTGCCGGGATAGAGCGGCATCTGGTGCGTCGAGGCGAAGTAGATGCTCTTGTCAGCGTAGAAGATATCCTGCGTGCCGTTGCCGTGGTGCACGTCGAAATCGACGATGGCGATGCGCTCGGCGCCGTGTTTCTTCTGGGCATAGCGCGCCGCAACGGCGATGTTGTTGAAGATGCAGAAGCCCATCGCCCGGGCCGTTTCCGCGTGATGCCCGCATGGGCGCACCTGGCAGAAGGCGTTCTGGACCCGGCCGGCGATCACCTCGTCGACGGCCAGCAGACCGGCGCCGACTGCCCGCAGTGCCGGCTCCCAGGACGTCGGCGAGAGCACGGTGTCGGGATCGAGGCGCACCGCCTCGTCGTCCGGACCGGGGCGCGCCGCCTTCACGGCCTCGACATACTGATAGGGATGAACGCGGGCGATCCACTCCTCGACGTCTGCAATGAGCGGCGCCTCGCGCCGGACAAGCGGTTTGAACTGCTCCCGCGGCAGCGCCTGCCAGTGGCGCAGCACCGGATTGTCGCGCGCGAGCTTCTGGCGGAACGGCGGCTCCTCGGCCCGCTCGGGCGCGAGCGCCGGATCGAGCACACGCATGCGATCGGGCCGCTCGGGATGGCCGGGGCCGGTGTCGTGCTCGACGAAGCAGGGATGGGTGACGAGGAGCGTTGCCATCAGTGTCTCGGTTGGTAGACGCGATCGGGTTCTCTTGCAACATTACACCGGCTCTCCCGGATTCACACCCGCCCCTTCCACGGTACCAGCAGCCGCTCGGCATAGCGCATGGCGAGCTCGAAGGCGTAGGCGACGAAGCCGATGGCCAGGATGCCGAGCACGACGACGTCGGTGCGGAGGAAGTTCGACGCGTTGTGCACCATCTTGCCGAGGCCGGCATCGGCCGCGACCATCTCGGCGGCAACGAGCGTCGTCCAGCCGACGCCCATGCCGATCCGGAGGCCGACAAGGATCTCGGGAAGCGCACCGGGGACGATCACGTGGCGAACGACCTGCATCCGGCTCGCGCCCATGGAGAGCGCCGCCTGGATCTGCTCCTGCGAGACTGAGCGCACGCCTGCCCGCGCGGCGAGGGCGACCGGCGCGAAGATCGCGAGGAATAGCAGGATGATATTGTTCTTCTCGCCGATGCCGAACCAGATGATCATCAGCGGCAGGTAGGCGAGCGGCGGCAGCGGCCGGTAGAACTCGAGCGGTGGATCGAAGACGCCGCGCGCGATCCGCGATACGCCCATGGCGATGCCGACGGGGATGCCGAGCGCCACCGCGAGCAGAAATGCGCTGCCGACACGGCCGAGGCTCGCGAGGAAATGGCCGACGAGCGTGCTGTTGTCGAGCTCACCCTCCATGGCCTGGCGGAAGGCGAGCCAGATGCTCTCGGGCTTCGGCAGGAAGAGCGGCTTCAGAAGCGGCGTCTCGCCCCAGTGAAAGCCGTTCTCGAAGGAGAAGGCCGGGTACTTGAGGCCCTGACGGGTTGCGAGCCACCAGAGGATGAAGCACAAGGCGATCGTCACGACGCTGATGGTGACGCTCGAGCCTTCGCCGAGCACGCGGTAGCGCGATGTCCTGGGGCGAGCCACAGGCGTGGACTCGGTGTCGCCCGTCGAGCGGATCGATTGGTCAGCCATCGGAGACTCCAGACGTGATGCGCGTTCTTTCGGCTCGCCGCAACCACTGGGTTGGTGCAGCCCACGGCTGCAACTGTGTTTTGCCTAGGCGGGGTCGAATCAGGTAAACGCGTGACGAATCAACCGCTTCGGGAGGAGCTTCATGGCCGACAAGACAACCTTGGTCCTGCCGGGGCGGAAATTCACAGTTTCGAAGGTCCTGAAGCGCACACTGCAAATCGCCGTCGCCGTCAGCCTTACGTCGCTGCTCGCGCTCGTCGTCGTCATTGCCAACGGCATGCTGATCGGACGTGGCGCCACACTCCAGGCGGGCGTTGCCACCTGGCTCAGCTTCATCAAGCGACCCGACATCCAGACCACGATGCTGCTCACGGCCGTGGTGAGCGTACTGCTCGTCTACTGGCAGAGGGATCACGAGAAGCGCTGACATCAGACCCGCCGTTGGATATCGGCCAGCACCTGCTCTCGCACCCTGATGAACTCGGGGTGCGATTTCACGGCGCGGGCGTCGCGGCTCTCGATGAAGCGGCGGCCGAAGTCGAGCGTGTACGACTTCTCGATCTTGCCGGGCCGCGGTGTCATGACGATGAGGCGCGTCGCGAGAAAGATCGCCTCTTCCACCGAGTGGGTGATGAAGAAGATCATCTTGCCCGTGCGGTGCCAGACGTCGAGGATGAGCTCCTGGACCTGCTCGCGCGTCAAGGCATCGAGCGCGCCCAACGGCTCGTCCATGAGCAGCATTTCCGGGTCCGAGGCGAGCGCGCGCGCAATGCCGACGCGCTGCTGCATGCCGCCCGAGAGCTCGTAGATCATCTTGTTCGCGAACTCGTCTAGGCCGACGAGGGCGAGTTTCTCGCGTGCGATCGCGTGGCGCTCCTCGCGGGGAATGCCACGCATCTTGAGGCCGAAGGCGACGTTGTCGATGACATTGAGCCACGGCATCAGGGCATGGCGCTGGAACACGACTCCGCGATCGGCGCCCGGCCCTGCGACGGGATGGCGATCGAGCAGCACCTCGCCATCCGAGGGCGCGAGAAAGCCTGCGATCACCGAGAGTAGCGTCGTCTTCCCGCAGCCTGAGGCGCCGATCGCCACGAGGAAATCGCCGGCGGTCATGTCGAGATTGACGCGCGATAGTGCTTCCGTGACGCCGGTGTCGGTCGCATAGCGAACGGCGAGGTCCTTGATTTCGAGCTTGGCCACACCGTCGCCTTCTGAGGAACGCCTGCCCAACTTTGAATGATGGGTCCAGGGACGAGTCCCCGGTCGGGAGTTCGAGGGGCGAGCCCCTCGAACGCTTGATCTCAAAGGTTGCGGGCTCTTACTTCGCGGCGGCTGCGAACTCCGGCGTCACGAACTTCGCATAGTCTGCCGCGACGTCCGTGATCCGTCCCTGCTCCTTCAGGAACCGCGCCGTATCGAGCATGGCCCGGGCGACACCACCCTCGGCGCCACCACCGAGCCAGGCCTTCGAGGCCTGCACCTCGGCCGTCGGGAAGATGTAGTCGTTCAGCACTGCGGGCACATTCTCGGGCTTGGCGCCGACGATCTTGGCGATTGCCGCGACCTCGGCCGAACCTGCCACCCACTTCGCCTTGTTCGCCCGGAATTCGGCGTCCTTGGCCGCGATCATCTTGACGAGTGTCGTCACGAATTCCTTGTGCTGCGCGGCCCAGGCGCGATTGACGATCAGGGCATCGAAGGTCGGGGCGCCCTTCTTGGCGATCTCGCCAGCGGAAATCAGGACGGTGCCGCCCTTCTTGATGTTTCCGAGAACGGGGTCCCAGATGAAGGTCGCGTCGATGTCGCCGCGCTCCCAGGCGGCGGCGATCTCCGGCGGCCGCATGTTGAGGATGTTGACCTCCTTGGCGTTCACGCCGGCATCCTTCAGCGCGAACAGGAGCTGGTAGTGCGCCGTCGAGACGAAGGGTGTCGCGACTTTCTTGCCCTTGAGTCCGGCGAGTGTCGTCACGCCCGACTTCTTCGAGGCGACAAGCTGCTCGGCGTTGCCGATATCGTCGAGGATCCAGATCACCTGGATGTCGATGCCTTGCGAAGCCGCAGCTGTCGCCGGACTGGAGCCCACCTCGCCGATCGGCACCTCGCCGGAAGCCATCGCCTTGATGACATCGCCGCCGCCGCCGAACATCTTCCAGCTGATCTTGTAGCCCGTCTTCTTCTCGATCTCGCCCGCGGCCATCAGCACCCGATAGGGTATGATCATGTCCTGGTGGGCGAAGGTCACCTCTTTCTTGGGCTGGGCCATTGCGGCCGTGGCGCCGAGTGCCAGGCCGATCGCCGCTGCCATGCCGGCACTCACCATTCGCAGAGGTCTCATGCAACATCCTCCTCGTGCTCGAGACGACGTCGGTGGCGATTTCGCGTCGATCGGCCGAGGCAGGCAAGGCCATCGTGTGGAGACGCCAACGACCGATCGAACCTAGCACGGACCGACGCTCCGGCAATCGCCAAGAGGTACGCGTGGCTCGATTCGATGGGCTCGACCATTGCTGAGGCAACAGCGCGGTCACTTTATCTTGGGCGCGGCGGCAGCGATCGCCGTCTCAAGGTCCTCGCGCTCCTCGCAGCCCGTCGGGCAGAGCCTGACGAGAATGGCGAGGTGGCCGCGCGCCTTCTCGAGATCGCCGGTCTCGACATAGAGTTCGCCCAGATACTCGTGTGCGCTCTTGTGCTCGGGGTCGAAGTCGAGCGCCTTCTTGTAGAACGTCAGCGCGGTCGGATAGTCGCCGAGCTTGCGGTTGGTGAAGCCGAGCAGGTTGTAGACGTCGGCGTGCTGCGTGCCGTCGGCGATGCGGTTGAGCTCGTCACGCGCCTTGGCAAATTCCTTCGCTTTGATCAGCGCGCGCACCGCCGTGAGGTCGGGCGCCGTCGTGCTTGTCACGTTGTCGGCGGCGCCGGCGGGCCCGATCAACGAGATGGCTGCGGCAACCAGGACCGCGATGACGCGTGTCGTCATTCCGCTCAAGGTGTTCTCCCGTCGCTCGACGTGCTCGATGCTATCATGGCGGGGCTCTGTGATCAGCCCGTGAAATCACTCCGCTCGAGGAGCCACGAGGTGACGAGGCCGAGGAGCAGCCCCCAGAACGCGGCGCCGATGTTGAGGACCGGGATGCCGGCGACCGTGACGAGGAACGTGACGAGCCCGCCAAGCTGGAAGCGGCCCGAAAACGCCGCGACGAACGCCGTCTGCAGCACGCGCAGCATGGCGAGCCCGGCGAGCGTCGCCAGGAATCCAGGCGGTGCGCCGATCAGCACGCGCGTGACGATCGGCGAGAAAATGCCGACGCCGAGCGCGATTGCGCCGACCATCACGGCGGCGGCGAAATGGCTTTCCCGGGCCCCGCTCGAGGTGATGATCGCATTGGTCGGCCCGGTCAGGCAGGTCGAGACCGTGCCAACGAGCCCGGCGGCGAGCGAGAAGACGCCGCAGGCCGCGGAGCACGCGTTGATCGGCGTGTCGTGCCCCGCGACCTTGAGCACGGCGGCGCCCTGGCCGTTCTGCACGACGAGCACCATGATCGCGAGCGGGATCACGAGCTCGATCATGGCGCCGATCGAAAAGGCGGGTCGGAAGAGCACCGGCTCGGCCATAACGGCGGTGCCGCTGATGGCCGGCAGGGTGCCGGTCGCCG
>DAORNH010000020.1:0-1064 GCA_035440865.1 Hyphomicrobiaceae bacterium
CAGACGGGCCGCGCGTGAGGTCGAGAGCGCTGATCAGACGCTGCGCCCCTTCTGGCGGCTCGGACGCGCGCGGCCTCTGATCGAGGGCGCGCTCTGGCTGTTGATCGGAATCGCCATCGTCGTGCCACTGATGTCGCTCATCGCGACCTCGCTCGTCCCCGCGCTCGGCGTGCCGCTCCGCGCCCCTACGGCGACGCTCGAGAGTTTCCGCGAGGTGCTGTTCCGCCAGGATGTGACACGGCGGGCGGCGCTGAATTCGCTGGTGCTTTCGGCTACCGCTGCGGTGCTGTCGGCCGGTCTCGCGATCGTCGTCGCCTACGGCATCGAGCGCGTCGCCCGTCGCTGGCGGAGCGCGCTACTCGTCCTCATCGAGCTGCCCTACGCGATCCCCGGGATCGTTCTCGCCATCGCCTGCATCCTGCTGTTCCTGCGGCCGCTGCCGCTCATCGGCATCTCGCTCTATGGGACGCCGGCGATCATTCTCGTCGCCTACCTCGCCCGGTTCCAGGCGCTCGCCTTGAAGCCGACGCTCGCCGCGATGGCGCTGGTCTCGCGGGAGCCTGAGGAGGCTGCCGCGCTCGAGGGCGCCACCATGTGTCAGAGGCTGCGTCACGTGGTGATCCCGAGCCTGGCGCCGGCGGCCGTCGCGGGCGGGCTCCTCGTCTTTTTGCTTGCTTTGAACGAGCTCACCGTCTCGGCGCTGCTGTGGACTGCCGGCACCGAGACGCTCGGCGTCGCGCTGATGAGTCTCGAGGATGCGGGCCTCGCGAGCCAGGCGGCAGCGCTCGGCGTGGTCGCGACCGTGCTCGTCGCGCTCATCATGCTGGCGATCGATCGCATTGCGCGGGGAACCTCGGCCGACGCCGTGCCCTGGGCGAGCATTTCCGGCTCGCGTTGAACCTCGGTCGGCCAGCGCCATTGCATGTGTGCCGTGCCGCGCCACGCTTTGCCTCGGCGTGATGCTTCTGCATAATGCGGAGTTGATCGCACCGGCCGAGGAGCGCTGAATGATCCGAGAATTCGTCTTCGACGCACCCGAGCTGCCAGCGGCGGCCCAGCAGCTC
>DAORNH010000020.1:1074-1651 GCA_035440865.1 Hyphomicrobiaceae bacterium
GAGCCGATGTGCGCGCAACGCTCGAGGCGGAGATCGTGCGCGGCGCGTTCAAGCCGACGGTCGGGGCGATGACGGCGGCCGATCCGGCGTTCTCGGAGCTCTGCGGCGCCAAGGGCTGGCTCGGCATGACCTGGCCGAAGGCCTACGGCGGTCACGAGCGCACGGCGCTCGAGCGCTACGTCGTCGTCGAGGAGCTGCTGGCGGCAGGTGCCCCCGTCATGTCACACTGGATCGCTGACCGTCAGAGCGGGCCGCAGATCCTGAAGCACGGCAGCGAGCGCGCTAAGCGATTGATCCTTCCTGAGATCGCGGCGGGGCGCTGCTATTTCGCGATCGGCATGAGTGAGCCTGATACCGGCTCCGACCTTGCGAGCGTCAAGACGAAGGCCGTGCGCACCGACGAGGGCTATCGCGTCACAGGCCGCAAGGTATGGACGAGCTTTGCCCACAGCGCCCACTACATCATCGCCCTCGTCCGGACCGGCGGCTCGCCCGAGCAGCGCCAGGTGGGGCTCACGCAGCTCATCATCGACACGAAGTCGCCAGGCGTCGGCATCCGGCCGATCATCAACATTAC
>DAORNH010000020.1:1661-3104 GCA_035440865.1 Hyphomicrobiaceae bacterium
GGGAGCGCACGAATTCAACGAGGTGACATTCGACGACGTGCTGGTGCCGCTCGACATGACGGTCGGCCAGGAGGGCCAGGGTTGGGCGATGGTGACTTCCGAGCTCGCCTTCGAGCGCTCGGGGCCGGATCGCTTCATGTCGACCTTCCCGCTGCTCGTCGAGACCTTTGGCGCGATGGGGCCCGAGCCGGCTCCGCATTCGGCGGCCGACCTCGGCCGCCTCGTCGCGCACGTGGCAACACTCCGGCGCATGTCACTGTCGATTGCCGGGATGCTGGAGGCGGGACAGTCGCCGGTCACCGAGGCGGCGCTCGTGAAGGATCTCGGCACCACGCTCGAGCAGTCGATCCCGGAGATTGCGCGCCGGGTGCTGCCGATCGAGCCGCGCCGCGAGGTCGGCAACGACGACCGGTACATCGAGCTCCTCGAACTCTCGCAGCTCCAGGCGCCGTCCTATTCGCTGCGTGGTGGCACGCGTGAGATCCTGCGCGGCATGATCGCGCGCGGCCTCGGGCTGAGGTGAGGGCACCATGAGCGAGACACGCGACATGATGCTTGCCTCCTTCGACCGGGTCGTCGCCGACCATCTCGACAGGGGCGCACGCGAGGCGGCCGACCTGCAGACGGCAAAGGAGGCGGGAGCGGAGCCCTGGCCGTCAGAGGTCTGGGCGGCCCTCGAGCAGCAAGGGATGACGGCGCTCGGCGAGATCGCCGAGGGTGATCTCGGCTTCGTCGACAGCATGGCGCTGGTGCGCCGCTCGGCCTATCACGCGGTTCCGCTGCCGCTCGCCGAGACGTTTGTCGCCCGCCGCCTCCTCGCCCGTGCCGGCCTCGAGCTTCCTGACGGCGTACTCACGATTTCCGCACCAGCAAGCATGCATGACGTCGTCTCGGTGCGCGAGGGGCAGATCACGGGCCGCATCGCCCATGTGCCGTTCGCGCGCGGCGTCCGCCATCTCGTGATACCCGTCGGCAGCGGGCGCGGGGCCGCGCTCGCACTGGTCAATATCGAGCGTGCGATAGCGCATGCCTCGATCTCGAAGGCGGGCGAGCCGCGCGACACGGTCGATCTAGGTCGTGCCATGCCGGTCGCGGTCGGGACGATGCACGATGCGCCGCTCATCGTCGAGGCAGAGGGCGCGCTGATGCGGGCCGTGCAGATGTCGGGCGCGCTCTCCCGCGTGCTCGCGGAAGCGCTCACCTGGGTCAGCGACCGGGTCCAGTTCGGCAAACCGATCGCTCGCTTCCAGGCGGTACAGCATCTCGTCGCCGAGCTCGCGTCGGAATGCGCGGCGGCGAGCGCTGCGTCGGACATGGCGGTCGAGGCGTCCGTCAGCGCGCCGGATCGCTTCTCGATCGCCGTCGCCAAGGCGCGCGTCGGCGAGGCGGCAGGTCGGGCATCGGCAATCGCGCATCAGCTGTTCGGCGCCATGGGCTTCACCA
>DAORNH010000020.1:3263-3567 GCA_035440865.1 Hyphomicrobiaceae bacterium
AATGGGACGCCGCACTCAGATGCACATCCTCAGTTACCCATGAAGATCTGACGGCGCCGCGCCTCGTCCGTCTGCAGGCGCGGCTTGGCAGCCCTCGGATCGGCCTTCGGTGGAGCGGATGCAGGGGCGGCGGTGGCTGGTGCGGCGGCGACTGCTGGCGGTGGCGGCGCCTTGGGTGCCAGCGACGGGACCGGATGCCGCCGGCCGTGCGCCTCGAGGTCCTCGAGCAGGACGGCG
The DNA here is from genome assembly GCA_035440865.1 of Hyphomicrobiaceae bacterium. Classification (GTDB taxonomy): domain Bacteria; phylum Pseudomonadota; class Alphaproteobacteria; order Rhizobiales; family Hyphomicrobiaceae; genus DAORNH01. The sequence goes on from DAORNH010000020.1 coordinate 3,501, forward strand.
AGCAGCGGCGAGGTCAGCTGCGCCGCGTGCAGGTTCGTCGCGAAGGGCTGGCTGGTCGAGCCGGTGC
>DAORNH010000020.1:3708-10187 GCA_035440865.1 Hyphomicrobiaceae bacterium
GCGCACCAGGTCGAAAGGCTCTTCAAGGTTCCATGCGCGATGCCGCCCGCCCAATGGCAGAGCGGCGCCTGGAGGAACGCCTTTATGAGCTGATGCGCATGCGGGCGGATCAGTGTGTTGGGGCGGATCGCGCTCTCGGCTGAGTGCATGGCGGCGAGCGCGCTCTCGCGGCTCGTGTAGTCGTAGCTCTTGACGAGCGTCGGCAGGCGGACCGGTTTCGCGCCTTCGCCGATCAGCATGTGATGCACACGGCGCGGCGAGCCGGAGATGAGCCCGCGAACAGCGGCCGTCGATGGTGGCGTCACCTCGCTCGCGGACGGCGCAGGCGGCATGGCGAAGCCGAGAGCATCGATCAGGCGGCGCAGTCTCTCCTGCCCGAGCTGAGCCGCACGCCACTCGATCGGCCGGTTGAGCGAGCAGGCGAAGGCGACGATGGCGCGGCGGTGGCCCGGTGTCGCGCCGCTGCCTCGCTCGCACGTGTCGCCGCCGCGGTCGGGCGCGAGCGCGTCCGGGTAGAGCGATGAGATGACGTCGCGCGCCTCGTTGGCGAGCGCGATGGCGATCAGGATCTTGCCTGTCGAGGCGACTCGGCGCTGCTCGCGCGCCGGAGCGTAGAAGCCGGTCGCGGCATCGCGCGCGAAGGGCGATCCGAAGTAGGCCGCCGTCTCGCCGAGCTCGAAGTAGCGGACGATCTCGCCACGGGCATTTGCGGCAACGACGATGACGTTCGGGATCTTGAGGGTGGCGCCGGCAACAAGCATCGCGGGGTCAATCGTGTAGCCGGGGGCAAATTTTGCTCCGTGCTGCGCGTGGAGGCGCTTCAGCTCGGCGCGGATTTTTTCCGCGAAGGCGAGGTTCTCGGCGACATCGAGGGTGACCGTGACGCCGCGCACATAGTCGCGCCAGCCGAAGCCCCAGCTTTGCTTCATCTCCTCGCGGATGCCGAAGCGGGCGGCGGGCAGCAGCGCGTTCGCACGGATAAATGGGTTGGCGACAGCGCGGGCAGCGAGTGCCGGAGTGTGGGCCACGAGCGTCGCGCGGAGCAACGGTTTCGCCTTCGGGTCCGGAGGGCCGCCGGCGAGCTGGACAAGCTCGAAGATGGTCGCCTTCTGCAATTCGGGATCGCTGACCAGCTTCTCGGCGCACGTACGGGCTCGTACCTCGGTGATGTAGCGCCAGCGGTCGATGCGCACTTCGTTGAGCTTCTCATCGCCGGAGAGGAGGATGATCGGCTTGTTGACGGCAGAAGCGAGCACGAACTGCTCGGCGACGGTCAGGTCCTTGGCGTCCTTGCCGAAGACGATCTGCGAGGTGATTTCGACGCCGTGCAGCGACGAGCCGCCGGTGCGCTGCGCGAGCCAGAGATGGTTGGCGGCCCACCGCTTCAATGGTGTGTCGTCGCCGTCGCGCGTCAGCTCGCGGTAGATGACGGGGGCGAGCCACCACTCGCGGAACTTGCGCGATAGCTTGGCGAAAACGCCGTGGCTCGCATCCGGCGGCGTCTTGTCGATGACGCGCACGAGCTGCATCGGCAGCGTCGAGCCGCCGACGCCGAGCGAGGGACGGCGCAGCGCAATCGAGCGGCGGATCGAGGTGTAGGGGATTTTCAGGACGCCATAGAGGTCGATCCCGAACGGATTGATCCAGGTGCCGATGTTGCGGTCCTCGTGGAAGGCGAGGCAGCGCCAATAGTGCTCCGGTACCTCGTTGACGGGGACGGACTTGTGGTCGGGGAGGGCCGTGTAGTCGCCGAGCTCGATGGCGGCGTCCGTGTAGTTCACGTCGCGACGGCTGTCGAGGCGCGGGTCGAAGCTGCCGATGAAGTTGCCGCGGTTGTCGTAGATGGCGGTCGCCAGCCAGCGCTCGGCATCATAGCGGAGCTTGTCGGCCAGATAGTAGCTGCCGACGTAGCCGCGGATCGGCGCGACAACATAGACGAGGACGAGCGCGAAGGCGAGGTAGGCAATCGCGGCCGTTGCGACGTGGCGGAGCGGGCCGAGCTTGCGGTTGAACGAGACCGCGACGAGCAGATGGCGGACGGCATGAAATGGCAGCGCGAGGAGCCGTCCGACGAGCGGCAGCAGGCGCAGCGGCACGGCGAGCGCCAGCTCAATCGCTCTCGAGATCAGACGTAGGACGGCGAGCATGCGCGTTGGCCTCGGCGCGCGATCGGATGGGGACGCTCCCCATCCGTCAGTCAGTTGAGGTAGGGCGCCATTGTGGCGCCGCTCGGGACCGGAGTGTGGCGCACTTGGCGCCGCGCTCTCCCGCGTCGCATCGGAAGTGCGGCTACTTCAGCTCGCCCTTCACCTCATCGCACTTCGGGCCCATGAAGTCGTTAATGTCCTCGACCATGCTCGACTGCAGCACGCCGAGCTTGTTGTCGGCAGCAGTCAACGTCCAGATGGCGGTCTTGGCGACGATCGGCGCATCGACGTCACCCCAGTTGAGCGAGGCCTTGACGGCCTTGCCGCCCTTGAACGTCACCTTCGGCTGGAATGTGACCTTCATCGTGAAGGGTGTCTCGCCCGGCCGCTCGATGTCGCAGGTGGCGACATGCTTCTCGAGTACCATCTCGTGCTCGCCACCCTCGACGGCCTTCAAGAGGCCCGCGCGCGGCAGCTTGATGTCGGCGGCGCATCGGGCTTTGCCCCAGAGCCACTGCAGGCCGCCCTTGGAGACCATCTTGACGATCTGCTCCTTGCGCCACGTCTTGTAGACGTTGCAGCCGATGTCGGGGCCGGGCTTTTTCAGCGCAAAAGCCGAGCAGATCTGGATCTTGCAGCCCTTGCGGTCCTCGCGCTCCTTGAGTTCCTCCGGCGTCAACTCGATCTTGGGTGCGGCGGATTGCGACCGGACGACGGGCGTCGCCGAGACGAGGAGGAGCCCCGTCGCGACGAGAGTTGCGCCAGTGAGTGCGAAGACGCCGGCTTTCATGATCTGCTCCCTCAATTTTTCGGCGGCCGCTCGGCCGATCGCGGGTGAATAGCGCGGCGGGGCGAGCAGGAATATGGCAAGGCCTCAGCGCGTGGCGAGCAGGCCTGCGACCATCGCGTCCTGGCGGCGGCGTGCGATTGCGATGGGGCGCGTCTCGTCGGGCGCGACGGCCGCATAAGTGAGAAGCTCGCCCTTCGCGATCCGGCGCGTCACCTTGGCGCCTTCAGCGAGGCCGACCGGGAGTGCGGCCCGGCTTTCCGCATCCTCGCGCGTCAACGTGAAGGCGCGATAGGAGTACTCACCGATCTTGTCCAGCGTCTCGCCGGGGGTGAGGTCGCGCTTGGCAACGCAGCCGACCTCGGCCGAGGGGATCGGGCGCGGCCGCATGTGGCACTCGCCGTGGATGACGACGGCGGCGGCAGTGAGCGGCACCTCGAGGCTCGTCAGGTGATAGGGCCGGAAGAACGCGTAGTAGGGCCCGGGCCCGAGGTGGAGATCTGCCATGCGCTCGCGCACGCGCGGGTGGCGCATCTCCGCGACCGCGAACACGCCCGGGGCGACACCTTTCGCGACCGTGAAATCGACGCAGCCGCGGCGGGAGAGGAGCCCGCCGTCCTCCTTCGGGCAGAAGGTGGTCTGCAAGGCTTCACGCGGCGCGGCGGGTCCGTGCATGCCGGGGATGTCGGGAACGAGGCCTGCGGCGTTGGCGATTGCGGCCATCTCGACCATGGTCTTCGAGCCGTCGACGAACTCGACCAGCATGCGCGGGTTCATGTTCCGGCGCCGTGCCTCCTCGCGGTAGGCGTCCGGCGTCGCGTCGATGCGGAAGGGGTTGTTCTTGCCCTTGCCGGCGGCGACGACCGGATAGCCGAGCGCGCGCACGAAATTGATGAGCTCGAGGGCGGCGGTCGGCTCGTCACCCGCGCCGAGCGAATAGATGACGCCGGCCTTCTCGGCTTCGCTCGCGAGATAGGCGCCGGCCGTCACATCGGCCTCGACGTTCATCATCACGATGTGCTTGCGGGCGGCGATGGCTCCGAGGGCGACGGCGGCGCCCGCGCTCGGATTGCCGGTGGCGTCGATCACGACATCCACCTCGGGTGCCGCGAACACGAGATCGGGCTTCTGAACGGAGGCGAGGCGACCGCGGCCGATCGTGCGAGAGACGTCCGCGAGGCTCGTCACGATCTCGGGCGTGCGACAGGCGGCACCTGCGATCCCGGCGGCGGTGGCGATCCGCTCTGGTGTCATGTCGGCGGCGACGACGATCTCGATCCCCGGCATGGCGGCAATCGCGACCATGAGGTCGGTGCCCATCTGCCCAGTGCCGACGAGGCCAACGCGCACGGGCGTGCCGGCCGCCGCGCGCTCGGCAAGCGCCTCGGCAAGCGGCATCCGTTTGGCTCTCGGCGATGGCGGGCTCTCTCGCAGGTCGTGCACGGTTGCCTCATCTGGCGCGAGCTGGAGACGTATCGGGCACGACAGGCGGCTTCAAAGCCGCAGACTGCTTACCAGAACGGGCTACCGGCAGGGCGGCGTGGGGTGGTGGTGAACGGCGATCCTGGCGCTGGCGGCGCGCCGGCTGTCGGCGGGGGGACCGGCGGTGGCGTGGCGCCCTCGCCTCCGAAGGCTGCTGCATCGGCCGTGAAGCCGATAACCTGATGCGGCTCGTCCGGATCCTCCATCGGCTTGAAGGCTTCCTCGACGCTCTCCGGCGAGCGCGGTGCCGTCGGCAGTCCTGTCTTGAGATTGACCCACACCATCTTGAGGCCGGGCGGGCGGCGGAACGGCACGGCCGGCTTGTCGGCGAGCGCATACTTCATCATGTTGCCGAAGATCGGCGCGGCGACGGCGCCGCCGGTCGCGATCTGGCCCATCGGACGGGGCGTGTCGTAGCCGACGAATACGCCGATGACGAGGTTCGGCGAGTAGCCGACGAACCAGACGTCGCGCGAGTCGTTGGTGGTCCCGGTCTTGCCGGCGAGGCCCATCTTGTCGGAGATGAACGACTTGAGGATGGTCGCCGTGCCGCGCTGGATCACGCCTTCCATCATGGCGGTGATCTGGTAGGCGGTGTGCGGGTCGATGATCTGCGGGCGATCGTCCGGCACGTCGGGCTCGGCCTGGCCCGTCCAGCGCTCGGCCTTGCAGCCGAGGCATTCGCGCTCGTCGTGGCGCCAGATCGATCGGCCCCAGCGATCCTGGATGCGGTCAATGAACGTAGGCTTCACCTTGCGTCCGCCGTTGGCGAGCATGGCATAGGCGGCCGTCATCTTGAGAAGCGTGGTCTCGCCCGCGCCGAGCGACATCGAGAGCACCGGCATCAGATCATCGTAGATGCCGAAGCGGCGCGCATACTCCGTGATGAGCGGCATGCCCATGTCCTGGGCGAGACGCACGGTCATCTGGTTGCGCGACTTCTCGATGCCGAGGCGCAAGGTGGAGGGACCGTAGTACTTGCCGCCGTAATTCTGCGGGGTCCAGATCTCGTCCCCGCGGCCGGTCTCGATGGTGATCGGAGCGTCGAGCACGATGCTGGTCGGCTTGTAGCCGTTGTCGATAGCTGCCGCGTAGACGAACGGCTTGAACGACGAGCCCGGCTGACGCTTCGCCTGCACGGCGCGGTCGAACTGGCTCGCCGCAAAGCTGAAGCCGCCGACGGAGGCGAGCACGCGGCCCGTGTGCGGGTCCATCACGACGATGCCGCCGCCGACCTCGGGGATCTGCATCAGCGACCACACGCCGGCGGGATTGGCGGGGTCCTTCGGCGAGACGTAGATCACGTCACCGACCTGGAGCACCTCGCTCGGCGCCTTCGGCTCGGCCTTCTTGGCGCCGACCTTTGCCCACTTCATCTCCTCGAGCGGCACACTGTGGCGCTCGATCGCGGGCGCAAAGGTGCCGTCCTGGAGCTTGGGCGGGCGCAGGCCGACGATCGCCGTCTTGGGCTGCAACTCGAGCACAACGGAAAGGCGCCATGGCGTGATGTCGCTCGGCACGTCGATGGCGCCGAGCACGGGGCCCCAATCGCCCGAAACATCGATGTTCTTGAGCGCGCCGCGCCAGCCGACGTGGACGCGGTCGAAGGCGACGAGGCCGTCGACGAGCGCTTTCCTCGCCATGGCCTGCATCTTCGGGTCGAGGGTAGTGCGGACGGAGAGGCCGCCATTGACGCGCTTGTCGCCCGAGCTGATGCGCTCCATGCGGCCGTAGAGGCCATCGTCGCCATAGAAGCCGACGAGCTGGCGGCGCACCTCTTCCGCGAAGTAGTCGGCGGCGTAGACGCGGGTGCCGAAGGGTCGGATGTTGACGGTGAGCGGCTTGGCTTTCGCGGTCTTGGCTTCCTCATCCTTGATGAAGCCGTTCTTGGCCATCTCGTCGATGATCCAGTTGCGGCGGATGGTTGCGGCCTGCGTCTTGTTGAAGGGGTGGTAGTTGCTCGGCGCCTTCGGCAGCGCCGCAAGATAGGCGACCTCCTCGATCTCGAGCTCATGCAACTCTTTGTTGAAGTAGGTGAGGCCGGCTGCGGCGACGCCGTAGGC
>DAORNH010000020.1:10279-13164 GCA_035440865.1 Hyphomicrobiaceae bacterium
CGCGGATCTTGCGGTCGAAGGTACGGTCGCTCGTCAGCAGGAAGTTCTTCGCGACCTGCTGCGTGATCGTGGATGCGCCCTGCAGGCCGCCGCGGCCCTTGATCTTCGCCTCGACGAACTTCACGGCGGCGCGGATGACGCCCTGGAAGTCAATGCCGCCGTGCTCGTAGAAGCGCTTGTCCTCGGCGGAGAGATAAGCGTTGATGACACGCTTCGGGATCGAGTTGATCGGCACGAATATGCGCCGCTCGCGCGAGTATTCCGCGATCAGGCTGCCGTCGTGCGCATGAATGCGCGTCATGACGGGCGGCTCGTAGTTGGCGAGGCTCTCGTAGCTCGGCAGGTCCTGCGAGGCTTTCCAGATGAGGTAGCCGGCAATCGCCGAGCCGGCGAGGAACAGCACCGCGCCCGATGCGAAGGCGAAGCCGAGGAAGCTCAAGAGCCAGCTCCGGCGCCGCTTCTTCTTGCGGGTCGGCTGCGCTGGCGGCGGCGGGTACGTTGGTGCTCGCATAGACTGGATCGCCCCAACCTCTGTTCAGCGGCGTTCTAGAGGCGTTCGCATGCGCCAGCAAGACCCGCGGAGGAAACACGGCAGGATAACCCGGAATATGACTTTCCCGTGCCGATCCTGTTTCAATTCCGACATATGCGGTCGTCAGCCGCGGCCGATGTGGCTGAGACCACCCATGTAGGGCCGGAGCGCCTCGGGGATGGCGACCGACCCGTCGCCCTCCTGGTAGTTCTCGAGCACCGCGATCAATGTTCGTCCGACCGCGAGGCCGGAGCCGTTGAGCGTGTGCACGAAGCGCACGTCCTTGGCGCCTTTCGGGCGATAGCGCGCCAGCATGCGCCGCGCCTGGAAGTCGCCGCAGACCGAGCACGAGGAGATCTCGCGGTAGGCATCCTGGCCGGGCAGCCACACTTCGATGTCGTAGGTCTTCTGCGCCGAGAAGCCCATGTCGCCCGTGCAGAGCGTCACCGTGCGGAAGGGGAGGCCCAGGCGCGACAGGATTGTTTCGGCGCAACTGGTCATGCGCTCGTGCTCAGCGAGGCTTTCCTCGGGCGTGGTGATCGAGACGAGCTCCACCTTCGAGAACTGGTGCTGGCGGATCATGCCGCGCGTGTCGCGGCCGGCAGCACCCGCCTCCGAGCGGAAGCAGGGCGTCCAGGCCGTGACGCGGATCGGCAGCTCGGCCTCGTCGAGGATTTTTTCCCGTACGAGATTTGTGAGCGGCATCTCGGCGGTCGGAATGAGCCAGAAGCCGTTGGTTGTGCCGAACAAATCCTCGCGGAACTTCTCGAGGCTGGTCACGCCGTGCACGCTCGGCTCGCGCACGAGCATGGGCGGCACCACCTCGGTGTAGCCGAACTCGCCCGTGTGGATGTCGAGCATGAAGTTGGCGAGCGCCCGTTCGAGCCGGGCGAGTTGCCCCTTCAGGAACACGAAGCGTGCGCCCGACACCATGCCGGCCGTCTCGAAATCCATGAGGCCCAGGGCCTCGCCGATCTCAAAATGCTGCTTCGGCTTGTTGGTGAAGTTGAAGGACTTGGGCGTGCCGACCTTGCGCTTCTCGACATTGCCCTTCTCGTCGCTGCCAACGGGTACGTCGGCGAGCGGCAGGTTGGGGATGATCGACAACTCGCGCTCGAGGGCGGCGGTCAGCTCCTTTTCGCGCGCCTCTCCGGCCGACAGCTGATCCTTGAGAGTGGCCACCTCGGCCATCAGCGCCTGCGCCTTGGCCTCGTCGCGCGCGCTCTTCGCCTTGCCGATCTCCTTCGACGCCGCATTCCGCCTCGCCTGCACGTCCTGGAGCGACGTCACATGCCGGCGGCGCTCCTCGTCCATGGCGATGAGCTTCGACGAGAGGGCCGCGAGGCCGCGGTTCTTCAGGCCCTTATCGAAGGCGGCGGCATTGTCGCGGATCCACTTGATATCGTGCATGAGGCGGTCCTCGGTGTGCGGCGCAACATTGGGCGCTGACAGTGGCTCTATAGGACAGGCGTCGGGGCATGGTCCACCCCCGCAATGGCGCGCCGTGCAAGGCACGCATGCGGCGCGGCGAAGGCACTCCTCAAGTGCGGCCGCGGTTGCTACAAGAGCCGCCTCCCCCTTGATCAAGGAACCTCCCATGACCATCAAGCGCCACGAGCCCTCGCAGATCCTCTCGAAGGTCGTCGAGGCCAACGGCTTCGTCTTCACGGCCGGCATCACGGCGGACGATGCAAGCCAGAACCCGCAGGGCCAGACCAAACAGATCCTGACGACCATCGACAAGCTCTTGAAGATGTGCGGTACCGACAAGTCGAAGGTCGTCTCGGCGACGATCTGGGTCTCCGACATCCGCTTCCGCGACCAGATGAACATCGAGTGGAATGCCTGGACCGGTGGCAAGGATCTCCCCGGCCGCGCCTGCATCGAGGCAAAGCTCGCCGATCCGCGCCTCACCGTCGAGATCAGCGTCATCGCCGCGAAGTGAGCGCCATGCGGATCGACCGGCACGAGCCGGAGGCGGGCGTCCTCTCGAACGTCGTCGGCGCCGGCGGCTTCGTCTACACGGCGGGCTCGGTCGCCGACAATCTGGACCTCGACGTCGAGGGCCAGACCCGCGAGGCGCTCGCCTACATCGACCAGATGCTCGCCCGCTGCGGCACCGACAAGTCGAAGGTCGTCTTCGCGACCATCTGGCTCGCCGACATCCGCCTGCGCGATGCCATGAACAAGGCCTGGCTCGCCTGGGTCGACAAGGGCAACCTGCCGGCCCGCGCCTGCATCGAGGCGAAGATGGCGAACCCCGCCTACCTCGTCGAGATCGCGGTCGTCGCCGCGCGCTGACCGCGGCGACGGCGCGGCTGGACAAGGCACTTAAGATGAGGTCAGACCCTCG
>DAORNH010000020.1:13174-15725 GCA_035440865.1 Hyphomicrobiaceae bacterium
TCTTGTTGGGCGACCGATCGTTCGGTTGCCTCGCCTGTCACGCAGTTCAGGAGACGTGGGACGCAATGTCAGAGCGCATGCCGCCGGGCCGCCGGGCCGACTACAAGCATTTCCTGCCGATCCCGACCCGCTGGATGGACAATGACGTCTACGGGCACGTCAACAACGTGACGTACCTTTCCTATGCGGACACCGTGGTGAACCGGTACCTGATCGACGTCGGTCGGCTCGATTTCAACGCCGATCCGGTGATTGGCATCATGGTCGAGACGATGTGCCGCTTCCACAAGTCGATCGCCTACCCTGACCTCATCGACTGCGGCCTCAGGATCGGCAAGCTCGGCTCCTCGTCGGTGCGCTACGAGGTCGGCATGTTCGTCGCCCCGGACGACGTCGCGCGGGCCGAGGCGCACTGCGTCCATGTGTTCGTCGAGCGGGCGACCAACAAGCCGGTGCCGATTCCGGAGAAGATCAGATCCGCGCTCGCCCGCATCATGCGGGGCTGAACTCGCAGGGCACAGCGGCATCTGCAATGCGGCGACTTGCGCAAACGCCGCCTGGCCGGCCCTCCTTAACGCTTGCGATACGTTGCCTCGGCATAATTGCCAGGATCGGACCGGATGCGCCAGCAACGCGTCCGCGAGAGAGCGTTGTCGCGTGGAGTTGAGCGTGCTCGAAGTGCTTGTATTTCTTGCGTTTCCGCTGGCGATGGCGTTCGCCGGTTCGATGGATCTCTTCACGATGACCATCCCGAACCGCATCTCGCTCGCGCTCATCGCGGCATTCGTGGTCGCGGCACCCTACTGCGGCCTCACCGTCACCCAGATCGCCTGGCACCTCGGTTGCGGCTTCCTGATGCTGGTGATCGGCATCCTGATGTTTTCGCGAGGCTGGCTTGGCGGGGGTGATGCCAAGCTGCTGGCCGCCGCCTCCCTCTGGCTCGGCTTCGAACATCTCCTCGGCTATCTGGTGCTTGTGGCTGTCGCCGGTGGCATGCTGGCTTCGACGATCATGCTCTATCGCTCGATGACGATCCCGCTCTGCCTCATCGGTCAGGGCTGGGCGAGCCGCCTCCACGAGAAGACGAGCGGCATTCCCTATGGGATTGCGCTCGCTGCCGCGGCGCTCTGGATCTATCCCTCGACGACCTGGTTCAAGGTGCTCGTAGCCTGAACCTCGCCGCAAGCTTTGCTTCCGGACGTTAAGCAAAATTTTCAAACAAGTGCGAATACGCACCGAAACGGGGCGACGGCGGCATCGCCATTAACGGGCCATTGAGAATTCTCCAGCAAAGTGCCTTGAACGCGGGATCGCTCGTGGCCGGTTGAAAGGACCCTTGCGAGATGAAAAAGGCTCAGCTCATCGGACTTGCCATCGCTGGCGCCTGCGGCGTCGGCGCGTTTCTGATGATGAAGAATGTCGTCAACAAGCCTCAGGTCATCCAGAAGGAGGTTTCGACGAACCTCGTCGAGGTGCTGGTCGCGCGCAACGACATCGGCCTCGGTCAGGTTACCTCCGAATCGCATTTCCGCTGGCAGCCTTGGCCGCAGGACAACATCCAGCCGGGCTTCGTCACGCGCCGGGCCGGCCAGTCGACGAGCGGTATGAAGGACTACACCGGGCGGATCGCCCGCGCTCCGATCATGGGCGGCGAGCCGATCACGGCGATCAAGCTCATCAAGGCGGGTGAGGGCGGCGTTCTCGCCTCGATCCTCCCCGAAGGCTATCGTGCCATCTCGGCGAAGATCACGGACGATACGGCCGTCGGCAAGATGATCCTGCCGAACGACCACGTCGACGTCATCCTGATCCGGCGCCTGCGCGGCCGCGGCGGCGCCGAGGAGCACGTCTCCGACACGCTCTTCCGCAACATCCGCGTGCTCGCCATCGGCCAGGTCATCCAGGTCGGCGATCCGAGCAAGAAGGGTGCTGATGGTACGACGGCGACACTGCAGCTCACATCGCGCCAGGCCGAACTCCTGGCACTCGCGAAATCGATGGGCGAGATCAGCCTCGTGCTGCGCTCCGTCGCCGATTTCAAGAAGGACGCCGATGGCAACGCCGCGGACGCGGAGAACCTCAAGTCGCAGCGCGGCAATGCAGTGCGCGTGCTCCGCTACGGCGTGCGCAAACGTGATTACGGCGTGAACTGAGGCAGGGCGACGCCTGCCTCCCCGTCCGCCGCTCTAAGCATGACCCAAGAGTCCAGTCGTCAGTTCCTTTGTCTCGCGTCGGTTGCGTCTGAGTGCACCCTTGTCGGTAGCTCGTCAGAAGGCTTGTCGAACCTATGCGGAAGACATTGAACAGCGCCTGGATCCCGGGCCTCGTGGGGCTGGCGGGCATCGCCGCCCTCGCATTCGCGCCGGGCCTCGGCTCGTCCGCCCTCGCCAACGGACCGAAGCGCGGCGCGCCGATGCCGGGCACGGTCGCCTCGTTTGCCCCCGAGCACCAGTCGACGCTCCGCATCCGCGAGAGCGACCGGCTTCCCCTGCACAAAGGCGTGCGCCTCGGGCGCAACAAATCGATGCTGGTCGAGCTGCCACGGGAGCTT
>DAORNH010000020.1:15751-19149 GCA_035440865.1 Hyphomicrobiaceae bacterium
GCGGTCGTGCAGAGCTCGAACCGGGTCTACCTGATCGGCAAGAAGACCGGCCAGGCCAACGTCTTCTTCTTTGATGCCAACGGCGAGCAGATCGTCACCCTCGAGGTCTCGATCGAGCACGACACGGCCGTCATGGAGGCGATGTTCACCCGCCTCATTCCGGGCTCGCGCATCAAGGCCGAGATGCTCAACGAGACGGTGATCCTCACCGGTCATGTGCGCAATCCCGCCGACAGCGCCCGCGCCTCCGATATCGCCTCGCGCTTCGTCGTGACGCCTTCGCCGGAAGCCAACGGTAAGCACAAGGACAAGGTCATCAACCTGCTCGCCGTCGAAGGCGAGGAGCAGGTGATGCTGAAGGTCGTGGTTGCCGAAGTGCAGCGCTCGATCCTGAAGCAGTTCGGCATCAATATTGGCGCCGAGCTCAACGTCGGCAACATGGCGCTGGGTCTGCTCACCGCCAACGGCCTGCCGCTCACCTCCGCCGCAGGTCTCGGCCGTTTGCCGGTTGCAGGCTCCGATCTCGCTTCGCCCATGGGCCAAGGCTGCGGCAGCGTCTTCGATCTCGCCAAGACGGGCGTCATCGGCGGCTCGGGGCCTTACGGCGGCTGGGGTAGCGGCAACCACTGCGTCTCGCACGTGATGCGCGCCCTCGAGCGTGACGGCCTCGTGCGCACCCTCGCCGAGCCGAACCTCACGGCGATCTCGGGCGAGCCCGCGAAGTTCCTGGCCGGTGGCGAGTATCCGGTGCCTGTTGTGGACAGCCTCGGCAAGCTCTCTGTGACCTTCAAAGAGTTCGGCATCGGCGTGACCTTCACCCCGGTCGTGCTCTCGGAAGGCCGCATCAACCTGAAGATCGAGGCCGAGGTCTCCGAGCTCACCGACGCCGGCTCCGTGACGCTCTCCTCGATCTCGATCCCGGCCTTGAAGAAGCGACAGGCGAAGTCGGTGGTCGAGCTTCCCTCGGGTGGCACGCTCGCCCTCGCCGGGCTCATCTCGGACGATACGCGCCAGAACATAGACGGTCTGCCCGGCCTCAAGGACGTGGCGATCCTCGGCACGCTCTTCCGCAGCCGTGACTTCATCAAGCGCGAGACCGAACTCGTCATCATGGTCACGCCCTACATGGTGAAGCCCGGCCGCCGGCAGGACTTCGCCCGCCCCGACGACAATCTGGCGCCCGCGTCCGACATCAAGGCCAACCTGCTCGGTCACCTCAATCGCGTCTACGGCCGCTCCTCCGCGATGCCGGCCGGCGATCTGAAGGGCGACTACGGCTTCATCGTCGATTGATCCGAGGCAAGGAAACGTATCATGACTGACATTCTCCACATGCCTCCGAGCACCACGGCGAGCAAGCGCCCGCTGGTCAAAGTCGGCGCGTCAATGATTGCCGCTATGGCACTCACAGTGACGGTCGCCGGCTGCAAGCACGGCGAGGAGCCCTCCGGCCACGTCGCCGGCTGGACGCTCGTCGATCCGAGCCACCGCCACCCGATCGTCGTCCACCAGAAGCCGACGACGATCGCGGTCCGAGTGGCGCGCGGTGCTGATGGCCTCAATCCGCATCAGCGCTCGCAGGTCGTGAGCTTTCTCGAGCGCTACCGCGGCGTCGGCGCGGGCAACAGCCGCCTGGTGATCTCGGTTCCCTCGGGCGCGCCGAACGAGGTCTCGGCGATGTCGGCCGTCACCGACATCCGTCATCTCGCCCGCGATCTCGGCTTCGATGAAAGCGTGATCGGGGTCGAGGCCTACCACATGGAGGGCGACAACGCCCCGCCGGTGAAGCTCTCCTACACGCACTTCGTCGCCGAGGCCCCGCACTGCGGCCAGTGGCCGACGAACCTCGCCGAGGACCCGCGCAATGTGCCCTATCCGAACTTCGGGTGCGCGACGCAGCGCAACTTTGCGGTGATGATCGCGAACCCGGCCGATCTCGTCGGTCCCCGCGGCATGACCCCGCGCTCCGCCGAGCGTGGCGATCAGGTCTGGGAACGATTTGTAAAGGGTGAATCGACGATCACCAAGAAAGACAATGACGAGAAGAACGTCGTCAAAGGCGCGAACTGACGAGGGCTCATATGTCTAGGCAAGCCAAAATTCAGACGGCACCGGCCGACGAGCCGGGCGGGCGCGAACTCGCGGTGATGGAGGAGCCAGGTTTCCCCGTCGCCGCCGGCTCGGAGAAGGCCCGTCCCATCCCGCGCATCTCGATCCAGGCCTTCTGCGAGTCGAGCCGCACGGCCGAGGCGCTGCAGGTCGCGGCGGAGGACCGGCGCCTCGCCAAGGCGCACGTCTCGGTGCACATGGGTGGCGTGCAGGCAGCCGTTGCCCACTACCAGGAAAGCCCGACGCCCAATCTCATCGTGCTCGACAGCGCGCTTCCCCGCGCGGAGCTGCTCGGCGAGATCGACCGGCTCGCCGAAAGCTGCGACTCCGGGACAAAGGTCGTCGTCGTCGGTCATACCAACGACGTCGTCCTCTACCGCGAGTTGCTGAAGCGGGGCGTCAGCGAGTACCTGATCGCACCCATCTCTCCGATCCAGTTCATGGAATCGGTCTCGAACCTCTACAACGATCCGGACGCCGATCCGGTCGGGCACGTGTTTGCCTTCATCGGCGCCAAGGGCGGCGTCGGCTCGAGCACCATCTGCCACAACGCCGGTTGGGCGATCTCGGAGATATTGCAGACCGAGCTTGTCATTGCCGACATGGACCTGCCGTTCGGCACGGCCGGCCTCGACTTCGACAAGGACCCGGTGCAGGGCATCGCGGAAGCGATCTCGAGCCCGGAGCGCCTCGACGAGGTGCTGCTCGACCGCCTGCTGACGAAGTGCTCCGAGAAGCTCTCGCTGTTTTCGGCACCGGGCACCGTCGATCGCGACTGGGACCTCGCGCCGGACGCCTGCGAGATGGTGCTCGACGTGGTGCGCCAGCACATCCCCCACGTCGTGCTCGACCTGCCGCACGCCTGGAACGGCTGGGTGCGCCGCATGCTGCTCGCCGCCGACGAGATCGTCATCACGGCCGTGCCGGATCTGGCCAACCTGCGTAACGCCAAGAACATCGTCGATCACCTGAAGGGGGCCCGCAACAACGACGGACCGCCGCATCTCGTGATCAACATGCACAACACGCCGAAGCGGCCCGAGATCCCGATCAAGGAGTTCGCCCAGGCGCTCGATCTCAACCCGATCGCCGTCATCGAGTTCGATGCCGAGACGTTCGGCGAGGCCGCCAACCACGGCCGGATGATCGAGGAGCTCAATGCGAAGGCGAAGGCGGTGCAACCGCTCCGCGACATCGCCCTCACGCTGACCAAGCGTCCGCTGCCGAAGGTGGAGAAGAAATCTCCGCTCGCCCCGCTCCTCGAGAAGCTGAAGCTCAAGCGCTAAGGT
>DAORNH010000020.1:19236-26960 GCA_035440865.1 Hyphomicrobiaceae bacterium
GGCTCCTGCTGCGTCGCCTGCGGCTCCCAAGCCGCAGGAGGCGAAGGCGGCAGCACCGACGGAAGCACGGGCACCGAAGCCGCCGGCTCCCGAGCCCGAGCCGCAAAGGAAGCACTCGGAGGAGTACTACGACGTCAAGACGACGGTCTTCAACGCGCTGATCGATACGATCGACCTCACGCAGCTCGCCAAGCTCGACGCGGCAGCTGCGCGCGAGGAGATCCGGGACATTGTCTCGGAGATCATCCAGCTGAAGAACGTGGTGATGTCGATCGCGGAGCAGGAGGAGCTCCTCGAGGACATCTGCAACGACGTGCTCGGCTACGGCCCGCTCGAGCCGCTGCTCGCCCGCGACGACATCGCCGACATCATGGTCAACGGTGCCGGCACGACCTTCATCGAGGTCGGCGGCAAGGTGCAGAAGACGGGCGTGCGCTTCGCTGACAACGCGCAGCTCATGAACATCTGCCAGCGCATCGTGAGCCAGGTCGGCCGCCGCGTCGATGAAAGCTCGCCGATCTGCGACGCCCGTCTCCCGGACGGCTCACGCGTCAACGTGATCGCACCCCCGCTCGCCATCGACGGCGCCGCGCTCACCATTCGAAAGTTCAAGAAGGACCGCCTGCGCCTCGACAACCTCGTGAAGTTCGGCTCGATCACGCCCTCCGTGAAGGCGATCCTCGAGGTGATCGGACGGGTTCGCTGCAACGTCCTCATCTCGGGCGGCACGGGCTCGGGCAAGACGACTCTGCTCAACTGCCTCACAGGCTGCATCGACCACGACGAACGCATCATCACCTGCGAGGACTCGGCCGAGCTTCAATTGCAGCAGCCCCACGTGGTTCGCCTCGAGACGCGCCCGCCGAACCTCGAAGGCGAGGGCGAGATCACCATGCGTGACCTCGTCAAGAACTGCCTTCGTATGCGGCCTGAGCGGATCATCGTCGGCGAGGTCCGCGGACCGGAAGCCTTCGACCTGCTGCAGGCCATGAATACCGGCCACGACGGCTCGATGGGCACGCTCCACTCGAACAGCCCGCGCGAAGCCATCAGCCGTCTCGAATCCATGATCATGATGGGTGGTTTCGCGCTCCCCGTGAAGACCATCCGCGAGATGATCGTCGGCTCGATCGACATCATCATCCAGGCCTCGCGCCTTCGCGACGGCTCGCGCAAGGTCACGCACGTGACCGAGGTGGTCGGCATGGAAGGCGAGGTCGTCACGCTGCAGAACCTCATCGTCTACGAGATCACGGGCGAGGATGCGCACGGCAAGCTGATCGGCCGCCACCGCTCGACGGGCATTGCGCGCCCGCGCTTCTGGGATCGGGCCGAGTACTACAAGGACACCGACAAGCTCGCCATCGCGCTCTCCGATTCCGAGGTCCGCGACAGCAACGGCAACCCGATGGGAGAAAGCAATGCTTGACGGACAGAACCTCCAGCTGATCCTCGGTGTCGTGATCGCGCTCTCGGTCGGCGGCATCATCTACGTTCTCGCCTATCCCTATCTCTCGGGCGAGGTGCAGACTGACAAGCGCATCCAAGGCGTTACCGAGGCAAAGTCGCGCCGCTCGCAGCGCAAAGGCAGTCAGGCCGACATCGCCTCGACCAAGCGCAAGCAGGTAGCCGATACGCTGAAGGAGCTCGAGGAACGGCAGAAGGCGAAAGACAAGATCTCGATGAAGCTGCGCCTGCAGCGCGCGGGCCTCGATGCGACGCCGTCGATGTTCTGGATCGCCTCGGCCATCTGCGGCGCCGTTTGCGGCGCCGGAGCCTTTTTCGCGTTTCCGTCGATGCCCCCTTACGTGGCTGGTGCTGCCGCCTTCGTCGGCGCGCTCGGCCTGCCGCGCTGGATCCTGATGCAGATGACCAAATGGCGCCAGGCCAAGTTCCTGAACGAATTTGCCAACGCGATCGACATCATCGTTCGCGGCGTCAAGTCGGGCCTGCCGCTCAACGAATGCCTCGGCATCATCTCGCGCGAGAGCCCTTCGCCGATCAAGGAGGAGTTCCAGGAGATCGTCGAGCAGCAGCGCGTCGGCGTTCCACTGGTCGACTGCTTCGATCGAATGATGCAGCGCATTCCGCTCGCCGAGGTGAAGTTCTTCGCGATCGTGCTCGGCATTCAGGCGCAGGCCGGTGGCAACCTTTCCGAGGCCCTCGGCAACCTCTCGGGCGTGCTGCGCGACCGCAAGAAGATGCAGGGTAAGGTGAAGGCGCTGTCCGCCGAGGCTAAGGCCTCCGCCATGGTGCTCGGTGCCCTGCCCTTCATCGTCATGACGATGGTCTACGTCACGACCCCCGACTACATCGCGCTGCTCTTCACGAAGAAGATGGGCCAGTTCCTGCTCGTCGCGGCGGCGGTGTGGATGTCCGCCGGCATTTTCATCATGCGCAAGATGATCAACTTCAAGTTCTGACGCTGTTTCAGCGCGCCCGGGGCAGAGCCGGGGCAGCTCTCACAAGGCAAGTGCCATGGTCGATCTCATCGAAAAGCTTCTGCAGCCGCAGCTCGTCGTGATGGTGCTGGCCGCCATTGCTACGTTCGCGACGGTGCTGACGATCGTGCTGCCGGCGCTGTCCGGTGATCGCATGACGCAGCGCATGAAGGTGATGGCGGTCGAGCGCGACAAGATGCGGGCGGCACGCCTCTCCGATCTCAACAAGGAAGGGCAGGGCAAGCTCCGGCAGGCGCCGAAGGGCTTCATGCAGCAGATCGTCAACCAGTTCAACCTGCGTCAGACCTTCGAGACCGACGAGATCAAGAACACCTTGAAGATGGCGGGCTTGCGTGGCCAGGCGCCGCTCGTCGCCTACATGTTCTTCCGTCTCGTCGCGCCGATCATCGTGACCATCGGCGCGCTCGCCTATCTCTTCTTCATCGGCAACATCCAGTATCCGCCGATCGCAAAGTTCGGCATGGCCATCAGCGCCGGCTACCTCGGCTTCTACCTGCCGAACATGTTCCTTTCGAACCTTGTGCAGCGCCGCCAGCAGTCTATCAACTCGGCCTTCCCGGACAGCCTCGACATGCTGCTCATCTGCGTGCAGTCGGGCATGTCGGTCGAAGCGGCCTTCGGGCGCGTCAGCAAGGAGGTCGCGAGCCAGTCGCTCGAGCTCGCCGAGGAGTTCAGCCTGACGACGGCCGAACTCTCCTATCTCCAGGATCGCCGCGTCGCCTTCGAGAATCTCGGCAAGCGCACCATTCCCGGCATCAAGTCGGTCGCGACGGCCCTCATCCAGGCCGAGCGCTACGGTACGCCCGTCAGCCAGGCGCTGCGCGTCATGGCCAAGGAAAACCGCGACATGCGCATGCTCGAGGCCGAGAAGAAGGCAGCGGCCCTGCCGCCGAAGCTCACGGTGCCGATGATCGTATTCTTCCTGCCGGTGCTGTTCGTCGTGATTCTAGGCCCCGCGGTCATCCAGGTCATGAAGTGGACCTGACGCCGCTTGGACGAACCTGGTCGCACGCGAGCCGCCGGTCATGTGCCGGCGGCTTTTCTGTCTCGCGGACGGCTTCTCAGCCGCCTTCCGCGCGTAGCGGCCGTGACGAGCAGCAGAACTCGCCGAGGCCCGCGACCTCGATCTTGCCGCCGACGAACAGGCAGAGATGGCGTGCCAACATGGCGGCAAGCGCAAGGCGCTGCTGTATCTCGGGATGGTCCGGCTCGGCGATGATCAGATTGTAGTGGTAGGCGAGCTCGCGCGCCGTCTCGCGGCAGGCGTTGAACGAGGGGTCGCCCTTGGCGCCTTGGCGGTGCAGCGCCAGGAGGCGGAAACCTTCGCGGCGCTCCTCGGTCGGGGTCTGCCCCCTGGTCTCGATCCAGATTTCGAGGACGCGCTCGCCAAGCGCAAGCAGCTTTTCGACTGTCGCAACGGCCGCGCCGTGGTCGTACGCGTCGCCCCCACTTGCCAGTGCCTCAATCTCGGCCTCGACCGCGGCCATGGCCTGGCTGGCCGTTCTTGTGGCGATTTCAGGCATCATCATCTTTGCGATCCACGTCCTGACGGACCTTGGGAGAGGCGAGCAGCTTCTCGATCCGCAGCACCTCGTCGAAGGTATCATCCGCGCGGAAACGGATGTCGGGCGCGAACTTCAGGTTGACGGCCTGGGCAACCACGCCCCGGATGAAGCGCTTGTTGCGCTCGAGCGCGGCGATGATGGGCTTCAGGTCCTTGCCGCCGAGTGGCATCACGTAGATCGTCGCGGTCCGCAAGTCCGGCGACATGCGCACCTCGGGAATCGTGATCACGGCGCCGGTGATGACAGGATCGTGGATTTCGCCCCTCGCCAGCATCTCGGCGAGCTTGTGGCGCATCAGCTCGCCGACACGCAGCTGGCGCTGCGAGCCGCCGCCCTGGCGGGTGTCTCGGGTCTGTTTCTGTCGCGACATGGCTTCGTGTCCGACAAAATCGCCAATCGGTCAATCGGCAAGTGCCCCGGAAAAGCGGGTCTGCAACCGGTCCGCGCGGCATGCGCTCAAATGGCATTTGCCGGCCTGTGCCGGCTAGCACTGACGCCGTTCCTCCGTCAGAATAGCTCTGATCGCGGCCCTCTATATCGGCCGATAACGGAACACTGCCATGCCTGCGAGCCTCAAGCCTGTTCAAGTCGCTGGGCCCTGGAAGAACACTCAGGGCGGCATGGATACGATCAACGAGACCTTCACGGAGTCCACCGATGCATGGTGAGCGGCTGATGACGGCGCAATTGCCGCGATATCCGACTGAGCGTTGCGGGGCTTTTCGATGCGGGAGGCAGGTCCAATGCTCTTCGAGCCTCTGACGATCAACGGCATCACCTTCAAGAACCGGATCGTGCGCTCCTCACTCGGCGGTCGATCATCCTACTACGATGGCACGCCCAGCCCGGCATGGGTCGGCTTCGAGCGCCGTTTCGCGAAGACGGGTGTCGCGAGCATCATCTCGGCGACCATCGGCATCAATGCGCGGCGCATGTCGCCGCACGAGTATCCCTCGATCGCGCACGATCGCTTCATTCCGGCCTTCCGCACGGGCGTGCGCGCAGTGCAGGCGGAGGGCTGCCGCTACATCATGCAGATCGGCGATCCGGGCGGCCACACGCAGGTCGGTCTTTTCTCGGAGGAGGCGGATTCGAAGTCCTCCTCGGCCGGCTTCGATTTCGTCTACGGCTATCGCAATCGCCTGACACCCATGACGATATCGGAGATCGAGGCCTCGGTCCGCGAATTCGCGAGTGCCGCGCGCCGCGTCCGCGAGATCGGCTGTGATGGCCTCGAGATCACGGCCTCGAAAGGCTATCTGATCCACCAGTTCCTCAATCCTGGCATCAATCGCCGCAAAGATGAGTACGGCGGCAGCGACGAGAACCGGTTCCGCTTCCTGCGAGAGATCGTCGTTGCGGTACGCCGCGAGATCGGGCGGGACTTCCTGTTCGGTGTGCGGCTGGCCGCGGAAGATCTCAATTCCTCGCCCGTCAACCTCCGCTTGCCGATCGCCTGGCCGCTGCGCCACCACTTCCGCGGCAACGGCCTCGCCGAGACGACCCGGCACGCGCGCTCCCTCGAGGCGCTCGGCGTCGACTATCTCCACATCGATGCCGGCTACGGATTTCCTCACCCCCACGTGAACCTCGGCAAATGGCCGCTCGAGGGTTTCCGCCTCTACGCGAATTCCGTGCGCCACCTGAGCCTCAAGTCTCGGGCCCGCGCAGTCGCGTTGAACCTCCTGCCGGGTCCGCTTGCGCGGCTCGCCTTCGGCGCCGGCTGGAACAAGAAGCCGGGTGCCAATGCGCGCTATGCCGAGGTCTTCAAGAAGACCGTGAAGCTCCCCGTGATCGCCAACGGCGGTTTCCAGTCACGGCGGCTCATCGAAGAGACGCTCACTTCGGGCAAAGCCGATCTCGTCGCTGTCGGCCGGCCGTTGCTCGCCAATCCGGGTCTCATCGATGCGTTTCGCGACGGCCGCGACGAACCGGATCGGCCCTGCACGTTCTGCGGCGAGTGCTGTGCCAAGACCGCGACCTTGCCGCTCGGATGCTATGACCGCAGCCGCTTCGCCTCGGACCGAGACATGGAGGCCGAGATCATGCGCTGGTCGGCGTCACCGCCCGCCGACGACGAGGGTCATCTGGCGGTGGAATTGCCGTCCGCGGCCAAGTAGGCAGGTGGGGGTCCATCCGACTACTGCGTCAGGCGGAGCTTTGCCACCTGCAGGGCGATGTCGCGGAAGGCCATCTGCAGCTGCTCGGCGTTGAAGGTCGAGTAGAAGTGGGAGATTTCGCCGCCGCAAGAGCGCAGCGTGTCCTCGGCGATGGCGCGTTTCGCGGTCGGCAGCTGGTCTAGCGCAAAGCCCACCGTGAAGATCTCGATGCCGGCCGCGCGCATGTTGGCGCAGATCTGCTTGGCGCGGTCGGAGACCATCACCTGATCCTGGTCCTTCCAGTTGCGGAAGGTGTTGTATTCGCCGTCCGACATCAGCACGGCAACCTTGCGCAAAAGCGGATTGCCGCTCGGTTGGATGGTCGTCACGTCCGAGTAGGCGCCGGGGCGGCTGTCGCTGCTCCAGATGCCGGACCAGCGCGGCGACAGCGTGTACCAGCTCATGGCCGTGCCGAGCGCGCCGCCGGTCGAGCCGTAGGCCTCGAGCCGGCTGATCCTGTCGATCAGGTGCGCCTTGTCGGACGTCAGTGGCACGACGACATCGACGTTCGGAATGTCGCTGCAGCTACCGTCCTGATTGTAGTTCCAATGCGACCCGGGATCGCTGCTCGATCCGCCGAGGCCGGAGGTCGGCACGTCGTTGCCGCTGTCATGGCTCACCGGACGGCGCGAGCCGTCGTGAGCGTTGAGCCAGGTGAAGGGTCCGGGCGCAGCATCCGTGAATTCTTCGGGCCCCGTGCGGTCGGTGACGCACGGCATGATCCGCCAGCCGGAATAGTTGTTGGTCTCCGTCCGCGTGCAGGCCCACGTTCCATTGGTTTCGCTGCCGCCGCTGCCGCTTCCCTCCGTGCAGAACGTGTACCAACCGGACCATGTGGCCTCCATGTTGGTGAGGTTGCGCATCAGCGTGTCGCCGTCGCCATTGGGCGCCATCCGCACGCGCGTCGAGAACGGGACGAGCGCTACCCGCGACGTGTAGCGGCTCTGGTCCGACCAGACGACGATGTTGACGAGGTCGGTTGCGGCGGCCCGAAGTGCGTTGAGTTTCGTGCCGCTCGAGCAGGGGCCGACACCGTCGTCGCACATCGAGCCTGTGACATCGAGCATCAGTGCGAGCTCGACGTTCGTGCCGCTGCTGCCGCCGGAAGCCAGGTCGGCCCTCGCGGCGATGTTGATCGGCAACTCGCCGATGCCGATGAGGTTGAGGAAGGTCGTGCCGACGGCCGCGTCGACAATGCCGACGATCTGGCTGCTATTGCGGATCTCGAAGGTCGCGCCGTCGCGGGTCAAGCCAACCGGGCGATTTCGCGAGTAGAAGCGTTCAGCGACGGCGATCACCTCGCTGTTGCTCAGTCCGAGCTGCACTGCGCGACCCGATGCCAGCACCGCGGAATCGATCGAGCCTTGTATTCTGTTATAGGCGGCGTGCCAGCGCCCATAGTCTATGGCACCGCCCGCCAACACGACCAGGACCGTCATGACGATGGCGGCGATGATCGCCATCGAGCCATGGCAATCGTCACGGAACTCGGTGCCCCGCTGCCACAAACCTGCCGGTGCGCATGGACCCACTGATCG
>DAORNH010000021.1:0-245 GCA_035440865.1 Hyphomicrobiaceae bacterium
GGTGTCGTCGACCGAGGGGCCGGCGCGCCAGCGGAAACTGCTCCCTTGCGCGGCGCTCTCGAAGGCCTTGCGCGCCTTCGCCGAGAATTCGCCGTCATCCCAGTCTGCCGGCGGGAAGGTGACAGCGACGATCGGGTCGGGCGCCACGATCTCGACGTGCATCGGGCGGAGTGCAACGCCGCTCACGGCGCCCTTCATGCGCTCGGCGAAAAGCCGCGCGGTCGCCATGATCGAGGTCATGGCAT
>DAORNH010000021.1:255-2393 GCA_035440865.1 Hyphomicrobiaceae bacterium
GTCGACGGGTACGAGGATGGACTTCATCGGCCACTCCTCCTTGTTTTGCTGTTGCGGCACTTGACGGATGCGCATCGTTGCTTGAACGGCATAGGAGATGCGCGACCGGAGCATAGCATGATTTGCCCGCAGGCAACCCCCGAGCTTCGCCGATCGTTGAACTCGATCAGGGGATCGCGGACGGGGCCGGCTCAGTAGCGGAACAGCACGTTGAGCGTGCCGTAGAGGCCGTCGTCGCGCCGGAGGTTGTCGCCGCGCGTCTCGGCGGCCCCTGCAGAGGCCGAGACCTCTCCGCTCGCCCATTCGTAGCGCACGAAGGCGCCGGCGCGCAGCGACTGCAGCGCGAGGTCGCCATTGGCCTGACCCGCGAGGCCGATCGAGAGCGCGGGGAGTGCGCGCCAGCCGGTCCTCAAGCGCGCGTCGGCCGTGTCGCGCCCCGTGGTCCAGGCGAGGTCGAGCGAAGCGAATCCGGCGCTTCCGATGTTGAGCCAGCTCTCGAGGACGAGCTTGGCGCCCGTGCCATAGCCGGCGAGGTCGAAATCGGGGTCCGCCGGCGTCACGTCGTAGCGATCGAGGTGGGCGCCAGCGAAAGCCTTCACCGTGAGCGCACCCATGTTCGCGTGATAGCCGAGCAGGATGTCGGCGAACGAGGAGACGCCGTGATGGCGGAGCGGCGTCGAGGCGCTCCCCGCCCAATGATCGCGGACGTAGGTGTAGCGCCCATAGCCACTCACGGCCCGGATCCGCCAGCCGTCCGCCTGAATGCCTTCGGAGAGCGAGAAGGTCTGGCCGACATAGGCGGACCAGGCATGCCCCATGACGTCGGTGCCGGCCCAGATCTCGCGCCAGGGCAGCATCTTGAATGTCGAAGGATCGGCGGACTGAGCTGAGGCCTCGCGAGCCACGCCAAGCAGGGGCGCGAAGACGGCACCCGCCAGCAACACACTCCGCACAACCCGCCGCATTCCCCGCCCCTCGGGATTGACGCCGGCCACAAATAGTCAAAGCGCAGACAACTGGGGTATCTGCGCAGTCCGGGGCCAGAAAGTCAAATCACGGATTGATCGGGCGTGACCACGCTCAGAACTTGAACGTGATGCCGGCGCGCAGGGTGTGGAAGTCGGGATCGTAGTTGGTCGCGGTGCCGCCGTGGATGATCCTCTCAGCACCGAGGTCGGTGTAAATGTACTCGAGCCGGAGCCCAACGTGATCGGAGATGGCGAGGTCGGCGCCGGCACCCAGCTGATAGCCGAAGAAGGTCTCGCCCCGCGAGGTGGTGCCGGCGAGCTGCAGGTCGAGATCGGCCCAGGCGAGACCAGCCGTCGCGTAGATCATCAGGGCCGGGCCGAGCACGACGCCGGCGCGGCCGCGGAACGATCCGAGCGCGTTCACCTCGCTCGTCACGGTGCCGAACGGGGTCGCGGCACTGCCGCCGAGCCCGCCCGTGCCGATGTCGGCTTCGAGGCCGAGCACGATGCCGCGCGTCACTTGCCAGTTGTAGCCCATGAAGACGGTGCCCAATCCGCCTTCGGTATCGAAGGAGAAATTGCCGAGGCCGCCGTCCGCGGCCGTCGTGCCGAAGCCGAGCCCCAGCGTGCCGCCGAGATAGAAGCCGTGCCAGCGCGGGTGGAAGATCTCGGGCCGCGTCAGGTCGTAGTAGGGCTCGGAGGCGCGCACGGGACGCGGTGCGCCGAGGTCGGCGGCCGATGCCGGAGCAGCAGCGAGAGCAACCGCGAGGACCGCGGCGAACGAGACGACGATACGCATCGGCGATGGTCACCCTGCTTGGCGTGCTGCACGGAGCACGTTCGAGCCCCCCAGCTCGATGGCTCCGTGCGTAGCCATGGAATAGGGCGACAGCTGGCCAGGCTCGGGGCGATGTCTGGACGAGCAACGGCCAAAAGAGGGCCGGGCCCGCGGCCCGGTCGCGAAGCGAACCTTACGCTGCGTGCCCGGCGCGGCAGTCGCGCCTCGTCCGGATGCCGCTGCTGTTGCCGGTCGAAATGCGCCGTCCCGTCTTGACAGCTCGCGCGCCCGGCCTTGTCTAGGAGGCGACAGCCATCTGGAGCGCACATGAGCACCCTTCCCAACCTCAAGATCAACGGCGGCCGCCTCTGGGACAGCCTCATGGAGATGGC
>DAORNH010000021.1:2415-12531 GCA_035440865.1 Hyphomicrobiaceae bacterium
GAAAGGCGGGGTCAACCGCCTGACCTTGACCGACCTCGACCGACAGAGCCGCGACCTCTTCATCCGCTGGTGCAAAGACGCCGGCTGCACCTTGAAGGTCGACCAGATCGGCTCGCTGTTCGCGCGGCGCAAGGGCTCCGAAGACAGCCTGCCGCCGGTGATGGTCGGCAGCCACCTCGACACGCAGCCGACGGGCGGCAAGTTCGACGGCGCGCTCGGCGTGATGGCCGCGCTCGAGGTCGTCCGGACCTTGAACGACCTCGACGTGAGGACGAAGCACCCGATCGAGATCTGCATGTGGACCAACGAGGAGGGCTCGCGCTTTGCGCCTGCCATGACGGCCTCGGGTGTGTTCGCGGGCGTGTTGAAGCTCGAGGATGCGCTGAAGATCAAGGACGTGGACGGGAAGGAAATCGGCGCTGAGCTTGCCCGCATCGGCTATGCCGGCAAGGAGCCGGTCGGCCGGCGCCCGGTGCACGCGCTCTTCGAGCTGCACATCGAGCAGGGCCCGATCCTCGAGGAGGAGAAGATCGACATCGGCATCGTCACGGCGGCGAACGGGCAGAAGTGGTACGAGATCACGCTCGACGGTGTCGAGAGCCACGCCGGGCCGACGCCCATGAACCGGCGCAAGGACGCCCTCGTCGGAGCGGCCCGCATCATCGACCTCGTCAACAAGATCGGCCATGCCCATGATCCCGCGGCGTGCGCGACCTGCGGCATGATCCAGGCCTATCCGAACTCGCGCAACGTGATCCCGGGCCGCGTATTCCTGACTGTCGACTTCCGCCATCCGGATGCGGCCAAGCTCGCCTCGATGGATCGGGAGCTCCGCCGCGGTATCGAGGAGATTGTCGCCAAGGCGGGCCTCAAAGTCGACATGAAGATGGTCGCCGATTATGCGCCGCAGCCCTTCGATCCCGCCTGCGTCGATGCCGTCCGCAAGGCCGCGAAGCGCCTCGGGCTCTCGGCCCGCGAGATCACCTCGGGCGCGGGGCACGACGCCGTCTATATGGCGCGCATCTGCCCGACGGCCATGATCTTCACGCCCTGTGTCGACGGCATCAGCCACAACGAGGCCGAGGACATGACGCCCGCCTGGGCGGAGGCCGGCTGCAACGTGCTCGCGCACGCCGTGCTCGAGAAGGCCGAAATCGTCGGCGCGCGGTGAGTCGCAATCAGTTCCCACTTTCTACACGGAGCCTCAGATGTCGAAGCTTCAGCGCCGCGGTCCGCTGGTCGGCATGCGCGTCCTCGATCTCAGCCACGTCATGGCCGGACCGACCTGCGGGCGCATGCTCGCCGACATGGGCGCGGACGTCATCAAGGTCGAGAAGGCAGATGGCGGCGACGATACGCGCAAGATGCTGCCACCTGACATCAAGGGAGAGTCGGCCGCCTACATGATGATGAACCGCAACAAGCGGGGCATCGTGCTCGATCTGAAGAAGCCGGCTGCCCGCGAGGCGCTGCTCGCTCTCGTGAAGGCGGCCGACGTGCTGATCGAGAATTACCGGCACGACACGCTCGACAAGCTCGGCCTCGGTTATGAGGCACTCGCCAAGGTCAATCCCGGCCTCATCTATTGCGCGATCTCGGGCTTCGGCCGCAGTGGCCCCTTCTCGGAGCAGGGCGGCTACGATCTCATCGCGCAGGGCATGTCGGGCCTGATGGCGATCACGGGCGAGGCGCCCGGGCGGCAGCCGGTAAAGGTCGGCTCGCCCGCCTGCGACATCACCGCGGGGCTCCTTGGCGCGATGGGCGTTTGCGCCGCCTACGCAAGCAAGCTCAAGACGGGGAAGGGGCAGATCGTCGACACCTCGCTTTTCGAGGCCGGCATCACACTCACCTATTGGCAGTCGGCGATTGCCTTTGCGACCGGCGTATCGCCGGGACCAATGGGCTCGGCACACCCGTTGAATGCGCCCTACCAGGCCTTCGAGACGAAGGACGGCTGGATGAATGTCGGTGCATCAAACCAGAAGATGTACCCCATGCTCTGCGAGCTTCTCGGCGCGCCCGGGCTCGCCCGCGATCCGCGCTTCGTAACGGGGCGCGACCGCATGAACAATCTTGCCGTGCTGATCGAGACGCTCGCCCCCTACTTCAAGAAGCGCACGACGGCGGACTGGCTCGTCGATCTCGAGCGGCTCGGCATACCGGCAGGTCCGGTGTTGTCGATCCGTGAGATGCATGCTCATCCTCAGACGCTGGCGCGCGACATGGTGCCGGCGGTCGAGCATCCGATTGCTGGCGCGGTGCAGACGATCGGCCTACCGGTGAAGTTCTCGGGCACTCCGGGCGAGGTGCTGCATGCAGCCCCGCTGTTCGGCGAACATACGCGTGAGGTACTGGTCGAGGCGGGGCTTGCGGCGGCCGAGATCGATCGCCTCATCAAGGAGGGCGCCGCGGTCGAGACGCGGCGGACGGCCAAGGCCTGATCCGGACCGCGGGCGAGGCCACGATATCCCGATGCTGCCAACACTGTTTGCCTTTGCAGTCGCGCTCGCCGTTGTGCGGCTCCTGTTCTCCGAGCTTGCGCGAAACATCGCACTCGACCAGCCGAACGAGCGCTCGCTGCATCAGCGGCCGACGCCGCGGACCGGCGGGCTCGGCATCGTCGCGGGCGTGGCGGCCGGCTGGCTCGCCGCTGGAGGAGCACCTTCAGAGATCGCGCTGTCGGCCATGATTCTTGTGCTCATCTCGCTCGCCGACGATGTGCTGGGCCTCGGCTCGGGGCTGCGCTTCGGCGCGCAGATCATCGCCGCGGGGCTCTTCATCGCGGGGAGTGGTCTCTCCGGCGGGCTCATGGCGCTCGCAGTCCTCGTCGGCATCGTCTGGTGCGCCAACCTCTACAACTTCATGGACGGTTCGGACGGCATGGCAGGCGGCATGGCGGTGATCGGCTTTGGCGCCTATGCGCTGATCGCGGTGGCGGCGGGCTCGCGATCACGGCCGGGGTGATCGCGGCGGCGGCGGCGGGCTTCCTCGTCTGGAATTTCCATCCCGCGCGGATCTTCATGGGTGATGCGGGGTCCGTGCCGCTCGGATTTCTCGCGGCCGCCATCGGGCTTCTCGGCTGGCAGCGCGGCATCTGGCCGACCTGGGTGCCCTGCCTCGTCTTCTCGCCCTTTGCGATCGATGCGACGGTGACGCTGCTGCGGCGGATGGCGCGCGGCGAACGGTTCTGGGAAGCGCATCGCACGCACTATTACCAGCGCACGATCCAGCTCGGCCTGGGACATCGGCTGGCGGCGCTTGTGGCCTACGCCATCATGCTCGCCGCAGCCATCACCGCGTTCGGGTTCCGCAATGCTTCGCCGATCATAGTGACGGTCGTGCTGGCGGCCTGGGCCGCTGCCTACGCATTCCTCGCGCGACGGATCGATGGCGCCTGGGCGCGGCGACCGTCGCGCGCGGGCCCGAGCGGGGCATGATCTGACATCAACCCCGCACGCCTCTGAGCTTGGCGAACGTCGCAAGAGCCCGGTCGCGCGCGTCGCGATGCTCGATGATCGGTATCGGATAGGTCTCGCCAAGCTTCACGTTGGCCCGGGCCAGGATTTCGTCGGTCGCGAGCCACGGTGCATGGATGTGGGCGTCGGATAGCTCGGCGAGCTCCGGCACCCACTTGCGCACGTAGTCGCCGTTGGGATCGAAAGTCTGTCCTTGCTTCACGGGATTGAAAATCCGGAAATAGGGTGCCGCGTCGGCGCCGCAGCCTGCCACCCACTGCCAGCTTGCAGCGTTATTGGCGAGATCGGCATCGACGAGTGTATCCCAGAACCAGGCTTCGCCGTCCTTCCACGAGACGAGCAGATCCTTCACCAGGAACGAGGCGACGACCATGCGCACGCGGTTGTGCATGTAGCCCGTCGCCCACAGCTCGCGCATGCCGGCATCGACGATCGGGTAGCCGGTTCGGCCCTTGCGCCAGGCCGCGAGCGCCTGCGGGTCGGACGTCCACTCGAACTCGGCGAACTCGGGCCGGAAGGGCTGCTCGGGCAGCGTCGGGAAGGTGTGCAGCAGATTGACGGAGAACTCGCGCCAGGCGAGCTCGCGCTGGAAGCTCGAGGCGCCGTTCGCCGCACTCGGCTCGACGGCCGCGCGAGCGGCGACCGCATGCCAGCACTGGCAGGGCGACAGCTCGCCGAAATGGATGTGCGGCGACAGTCGCGACGTGCCGGGAAGATCGGGCCGATCGCGATCTTCGGCATAACCGGCAAGTGCCATATCCAGAAAGCGCTCGAGTTGCTTCAGCGCGCCGGCTTCGCCTGGATGCCACGCGGCCTTGAGACCCGTTGCCCAATCTGGCTTCTTCGGCAGGAGATGCCAGGAGGTGAGGCGCTCGCTGGAGGGCCAGCGCGACGGCCCCTTGATCGCCGCCGGGGGCATGATCGGCAGCCGCGGCGGATCGAGGGAGAGCATAGCCCGCCAGAACGGCGTGAAGACCTTGAAGGGCTCGCCGTGATGCGTCTTCAGCACCTCGGGCTCGTAAAGCAGCCCGCCGCCGTAGCGTTTCAGCGCGACGCCATCGCCCGACAGGCGCTCGTTGAGCGAGCGCTCGAGCGTGCCGGCCCAAGGCTCATAGCAGCGTGTGCAGTGGATGGCCCGCGCGCCGGTCTCGCGGATGAGATCGCTCATCACGTCGAGCGTGTCGCCGCGGCGCAGGATGAGCTTCGAGCCGAGAGCCTTCAGCGACGCCTGCAGCTGCTCAAGGCTGTGGTGCAACCACCAGCGACTGGCACCGCCCATACGCCAGGGCCCCGGCGTCTCGTCGTCCAGGATGTAGACCGGAACGATCGGCACGTCGGCCTGCACGGCTGCTGTCAGCGCCCGATGGTCTCGGATCCTGAGGTCCTGTCGATACCACAGTATGATGGGTGTAGAAGTCACGGTTGTACGTTAAGCCTCGTGGATATGGCTCGACACTCTCGGATCGAAGTGATGCCGACGGGCGCGAATTTCAATTGCGTATCAACTGCAGCGGCGTTTGGTCTCGTCTCGGTCGTTTGAAAGAGTTGGCTCAATTGAAGAGAGATTCGAACCAGGATTTTGGCTTGCCTGATTTCGAGGGAGATTTGGGCGGGGCGCGGTCGGGCCGGGCATAGGTGGGATTGTCCGCCCAGGGTGCCCATGCGGGCGGACCCTTGGCCTTCGCGGTGGATGGCGGGGCATCGACAGCCGACAGCGCCCGCTTGGGGCCGCCAGGACCGGCAACAGGCGGCGGGGCAAGAGCGGAGCTTGCGCTTCGGAGCGCGACCTCCTCCGTCTGTCCGTCGAGGCCGGTAATGGTGAGCCGCGTCGGTGTCCAAGCAAGCGTTGCTGATCTCGCACCGGACTTCAGGAGATCAAGAGCCAGTATGGCGCGGCCCTGCAAGTCGATGACGGCAAAACCCACATGTTCCTCGCGGCTGCCGCCGCGCTCGACTCCCCCCGCCTCGAACGTGAGCACACCATAGCCGGGCGGCGGTGTCGTGACATCCCAATGGAGGAGCTTCGGGCGACCGGAACCGACGACCTCGAGCGGTACCTGCAATCGGGCCATTCGGCTGCTCATCGCGAACAGCCGCCGGCCGACGACGTGCACACGCCACTCGTCGATGCCGAGATCGGCAACCGCAGTCTCCTCGGCGATCGGCGGTACGCCAAGGCGCTCGAGCGCCAGCACCGCGTCGCGCAGGTCGGGCCGCAGTGCCACGGCCTTGCGCAGATCGGCGATAGCCTCTTCCTTCTGGCCGAGGCTTTCGCGAATCTCGCCGCGCGCCCAGAGCACCTCCGCCCGTTCCGGGTCGAGCTTCAAGGCACGCTCGATGTCCTTCAAGCCGAGCTCGGCCTGCCCGGACTGGCGATAGGCCCAGGCGCGGTAGGCGAAGGTGACCGGCGAGCGCGGATCGAGCTCGATGCCGCGTGCGAAGTCGTTGAGGGCCTCGTCGTAGGCTTCGGCCTTGGCGTGGCCGAAGCCGCGCGCGGTGATGGCGGCCGCCGACTTCGGGGCTAGTTCGGTCGCGCGGGTGAAGTCCTTCAAGGCGCCGACGTTGTTGCGCGCGGCGAGGTAGGCGTAGCCGCGCTTCATGTAGTTCTCGACGTTTTGCGGCTCGAAGGCAGTCGCTCGACTGAGATCCTCGATGGCCTCCTCGAAGCGTTCGAGGCGCATCTTTGCTTCGGCCCGCGCGCGATAGGCCGCCGAGAAGCGCGCATCGATCGCGACGGCCCGGCCGAGATCGCGGACTGCGGCGAATGGCCGGTCGAGCTTCAAGTGCACTTGTGCGCGGCCGAGGTAGGGGAGGGGGCTCGTCGGCATCAGCTCGATGGCGCGGCCGTAGTCGCGCAGCGCCTCGTCCGGGGCATCGAGCTTCAGGAAGACGCCGGCCCGGTTGTTGTGGGCCGCAGCATAAGCCGGTGAGAGCACGATTGCCCGATCAAAATCCTTCACGGCCTCCTTGAGCAGGCCAAGTGAGGCGAGCACGGTGCCCCGGTTATTGTAAAGTGCTGCATATTCCGGATAGAGCTGCGTCGCCCGGTTGAAATCGTCGAGCGCGGCGCGGGTCTGGCCGAGGGCCGCAAAGGCGACCGCTCGGTCGACCAAAATTGCTGCCCGGCGGTCGTTGGGAAGTGTCGGATCCTTCAGCGCTTCGGAATAAAGATCGGCGGCTGACTGCATCTTGCCTTCCTGCAGAGCGCGCGCGGCCTCGGCCATCTTTGCCGCAGCGGCATCCCCGGCCGCCTCGGCGGTCCAGCAGAGTGCGAGCGCCATCAGTGTCGCGACCAGGGCTCTCAAGGCCATCATCAACACCTCGTTTCGAGGCAGCACAACTCCACGCTTTTCCGATCGACTTTCAAGCGACACTCGCCCTCTACAGGATCAGCGGGCAATGTGGCAATCTTTTACCGTCAGGTCGATGATCGAAAAACTCGAATGCGGGCAAAGCACTAATCAGCCCTTGGCCGGTCCGTCAGCCGGCTTGCGGAGCTGACGGGCCAGCTTGTCGAGTATCCCGTTTACCACTTTCGGGCCCTCGTCGTCGAGAAACGCGCGCGCGACCTCGAGGTACTCGGTGATGACGACCTTCAACGGCGTATCGGTACGCTCGATCAGTTCCCATACGCCGGCCCTCAGCGTCGCCCTCAGAATGGCATCTATCCGCGTGAGGCGCCAGCCATCCGCCAGCTGACGGTCTATGATCGGATCGATCTCGCGCTGGCGCCTGACGACGCCGCGGAGCGTATCGGCGAAGAGCTGGCGGTCCGCGTGCGCGAGCGTTTGGTCCTCGGCGTCGGGTGTGAGGCGGTAGCTCAGGAACTCGCCGATCACGTCGTTGAGGTCGGTGCCGGCGACGTCCATCTGATAGAGCGCCTGCACGGCGGCGAGCCGCGCTGCCCGCCGCGCCGTGAGCCCGCCCTCGCTCGCGCCCGTCATTGGGGCCGTCCGTGGAGATCGTGGGCAATCTCGATCAGTCTCAGGCAGGCGCGGGCCGCGTCGCCACCCTTCCCCGCAATACCGCCGCGCGCGCGGGCAAGTGCCTGCTCGCGCGTGTCGACGGTGAGGATCGCGTTGCCGATCGGGATCGTGAATGCGCGGGCGACCTCGTAGAGGAAGTGGTTCGCGTTGTTGCACACGATGTCGTAGTGGGACGTCTCCCCGCGGATGACGCAGCCAAGCGCGACGATGCCGTCGAAGCGGGCCGTGCGCGCGCTCGTACCTGTGCGACCACAGGCGGCGACGATTTGAGCGAGCTGTGGCAGCTCGAGCGCGCCGGGGACGGAGAAGCGCTCGGCATGCGATCCGTCCGCCTCGATCACGGCGAGGGCGCCGGCGGCCATTTCGTCGGCGATGTCCTCGTAGAACCGGGCCTCGATGATCGCAATCCGTAGACCGCCGATTCGGCGGCTCGGTCCGCTTGCCGATGTCGACGTTCCTGCCATGGGGTTATCCGAGCTTTCTGGTGCCGACGATCCGCAGGCCGTGGCCTTCGACGCCGACATAGTGCGTGTCCGGTGAGTTCGTGAGCAGCGTCATCTCGCTGACCCCGAGATCGCGCAGGATCTGCGAGCCGATGCCGAGTTCGACGAGCGTGCGCTCTTGCGTCTTGGCGCGGCCGCCGCTGGTGGCCGCGGCCTTGATCCAGCTCGAGACCGATTTGGGCCTCAGATCGCGTAGAAGGACGAGCACGCCGCGGCCCTCAGCCTGGATGGCGGCCAGCGCCTTCTCAATCAGGTTGCCGCTCCCGCTCGTCGCGCCGATGCCGAGCACGTCGGCCGGCATGTTTATAGCGTGCACGCGGACGAGCACCGGTCCCGGCGCCTTGAGATCGCCCTTCACGAGGGCGAGATGCTCGGCGGGCTCGACGGCCGTCTCGTAGACATGCAACTCGAGGGAGCCCGCGAACGCGCTCTCGACTGTCGTCCGCGTCGTGCACTTGACGATTCGATCATTCTTCAGGCGGTAGGCGATCAGGTCCTCGATGGTGCCGATCTTCAGGCCGTGGCGCTGGGCGAAGGCGACGAGGTCGGGCATCCGCGCCATGGTGCCGTCGTCGTTCATGATCTCGCAGATGACGCCGGCCGGATACAGCCCCGCGAGGCGCGCGAGGTCGACGGAGGCTTCAGTGTGGCCGGCGCGGACAAGCGTACCGCCTTCGCGCGCGACGAGGGGGAACACGTGCCCCGGCGAGGCGATCGCGCGATGATCCTTGGTCGGGTCGATGGCCGTCGAGATGGTGCGGGCGCGATCGGCCGCGGAGATCCCGGTGGAGATACCTTCGCGCGCCTCGATCGATACGGTGAATGCCGTGCGGTTGCGTGCCTCGTTGTTGCGCGCCATGGCCTCGAGGCGGAGTTCGTTGGCGCGCTCCTGCGGGAGCGACAGGCAGATGAGGCCGCGGCCGTGCTTGGCCATGAAGTTGATCGCGTCCGGCGTCGCCATCTGTGCCGGCACGATGAGATCGCCCTCGTTCTCGCGATCCTCGGCATCGACGAGAATGATCATGCGGCCGTTGCGGAAGTCCTCGAGGATGTCCTCGATCGGCGAGATGAAGCCCTTGCCTTCCGCGTAGACTGCGGTGCCTAGGCCCCCGATCGGTTTTGACGACTTGCCCGGGCTCACCGCGAGGCCTCCATGAAACGCGCAACGTAACGCGCGAAGATATCGACCTCCAGATTGACGAGGTCGCCCGGCTTTTTGGCGCCCCATGACGTGACCGTCAAGGTGTGCGGGATCAGGTTGATGCCGAACCGGTGGCCCTCGACCTCGTTCACCGTCAGCGACGTGCCGTCGAGCGCAACGGAGCCTTTGGGGGCGATGTAGCGCGCGAGCTCGGCCGGCACCTCGAGCGTGAAGCGGCGCGACATACCGTCGTCGTGCATGGCGGCAATGCGCGCGACGGCGTCCACGTGGCCGCTTACGACATGGCCGCCGAACTCGTCGCCTGCGCGCAGCGCCCGCTCGAGGTTGACGTGGCGGCCGGCCGCCCACGAACCGAGCGTCGTCTTCGACAGCGTCTCGTTTGAGACGTCGACCGCGAAGATGCTGCCGGCGCCGACCGGGGTGAGCCTGGTGACGGTCAGGCAGCAGCCGTCGCAGGCGATCGAGGCGCCAATCGCGATCCCATCGGCCGGATAGCGCGAGCGGATGGCGAAGCGTCCGCCCGTCCGCTCCTCGACCAAGCCGATATCCGGTGAACATGCCTGCCTCGCGCACCGATGGTTGCGAGACTACACCGCCACTCAGGCGAGCGACAGCCCGCCGTCGACGGCGATCGACTGGCCGGTGATGTGGCGGGCTTCATCCGAGAGGAGGAAGGCGATCAGCGCCGCGACGTCGGCGGGATCGGCGATGCGGCCGAGCGGCGTCAGCCTGGCGGCGGCGTCCCAGGCTGCGGTGCCGAGGACGCCGGCACCATGATCCTTGCGCGTGTAGCCGGGCACGACCGAGTTCACCGTGACCTGATGCGGCGCGAGCTCGATTGCAAGCGCCCGCGCAAGCGCCTCGCCACCGGCCTTGGCGGCGGCAGATGCCGGGAAATTGGCGCCCGCGACGAACCTGTGCGCGACGAATGAGGAGACGAAGACGATGCGGCCCGCGGGCGAGCCGACGAGCGCATCGCGCGCCGCATT
>DAORNH010000021.1:12705-12967 GCA_035440865.1 Hyphomicrobiaceae bacterium
CCGGCTCGGCGAGGTCGCCCGTGAGCGTGCGCACCATCGCGCCCTGGTCGCGCAGCTCGGCCGCCGTTTCGTCGAGACGGACGCGGCTTTCCGTGCTCTCGGCACGCGTGTGGATCGCGAGCGCGAGGCCGCGTCGCGCGATCCGCCGCGCGGTCGCAGCGCCGATGCCCGAGGCCGCGCCCGTGATCAGCACGACGCGATCTGGATTGGCCGCGGTCATGGCGAGGCTCCTTTCGAGCTACTTGACGCCGAGCTTCTTCTG
>DAORNH010000021.1:13128-14596 GCA_035440865.1 Hyphomicrobiaceae bacterium
GAAGAGGCCGGGCACGCTCGTCTCGAATTTTTCGGTGTCCACCTTGATGAGGTTCTCATCGAGATTGAGCCCCCAGTCAGCGATGGGGCCGAGCTTCATGGTGAGGCCGAAGAACGGCATCATGCGATTGCAGGCGAGGCGGCTGTCGCCGTCCTTCGTCTTGATCGTGACGGCGTCGAGCATGCCATCGGCGCCGTGCAGCTCCGTCACCTGGCCGATGGCGAGGGCGATCTTTCCCTCGGCGACGAGCGCGCGCATCTTCTCGACCGAATGCGGGGCACCGCGGAAATCGTCGCGGCGGTGGAGCAGCGTCAGGCTCTTGGCGATCGGCTGCAGGTTGAGCGTCCAGTCGAGCGCGCTGTCGCCGCCGCCGACGATCAGCACGTCGCGGCCACGGAAATCCTCCATGCGGCGCACCGAGTAGAAGACCGACTTGCCTTCGTAGGCCTCGATGCCATCGAGCGGCGGACGCTTCGGCGTGAACGAACCGCCACCCGCCGCAATCACGATCACTTTGCAGATGAAATCCTTCCCGGCGTCGGTGCGCACGGAAAAGCGCCCGTCCGCGAGCTTCTCCAGCTGATCGACACGCTCACCCAGATGGAACGTCGCGCCGAACGGCTTGATCTGCTCCATCAGCCGGTCGGTCAGCTCCTGGCCGGAAACGATCGGAAGGGCCGGAATGTCGTAGATCGGCTTCTCGGGGTAGAGTTCGGCGCATTGGCCGCCAACCTTGCCCAGGATGTCGATGAGATGGGCCTTCACGTCGACGAGGCCGAGCTCGAAGACGGCAAAGAGGCCGATCGGGCCGGCGCCGACGATGACGACATCGGTCTCGATGGGGCCTGATTGGCTCACGGTCATTTTGTCCTGCTCCTGGGCACGGTTGGCCTAGTGCCGCGCCGTCGCACGATTGGATCGCACAGGGCGGAGGCACGAGGCATGACGACGGTCAATGAGGGGCTTAGCGCGGTGAGTGGAACCGGGCAACCGGCGAGGGTTGCAGCCCTAATGGGTGAGCACACGAGCGCCGGGTCACCAGTAAGGGCGCAACTTGTCGCGCCGCGATGCAATTGGTAGCCTCGATCCGATCGTGTGTCGTGTGCTGGAGGTCGGAGATGCGGCTCGCATCCGTGTTGAATGGTCTCGGCGGGCTCGTCGCAATGGCTGGTGTGTTGGTCGCAGGTGTCGGGGTGAGCACGGCCCATCCTCCGACGATCCTGACGGGTCCGGCAGAGAGAGCCATCAGCGAGGAGGTGCTCGCGTTCCGCAAGTCGATGGCGGAGGTGATCGCGCGGAAGGACGTATCCGCACTGCGTAAGATGTACTTCGACGGCTTTGTCCACACCCACACGTCCGGAAAGCAGGACGGTAAGGATGCTCGAATCGTATCGGGACTCGCGGGTGACCCCGTCATCGAGACGGCGGCGGCGACCGAGATGGTCGTACGGGCGCCCAACGACTGGAC
>DAORNH010000021.1:14687-26627 GCA_035440865.1 Hyphomicrobiaceae bacterium
TCGCGGCGAGTCAGGCGACACGCAGCCATGAGATCAAGCCGTGAGGCGCGAAGCACGCACCCGTCGATGCAACTCGCAGTGGCACCCAGTTCCGGCTGGACCTCAGGGCTCACCTGGATAAGATACGCGCCTCGAGCTCAACTGATGCGGAGCCGTTCGTGCCGAGCCTTCTGATTTCCCTCTTGTCGGCGCTTCTCGTCGTCGGCGGTCTCAAGCTGCCGAGCGGCGGTACAGGAAATGGGATCGTGCACGAGGCGAAACTCGGTTTCAGCTTCATGAACGCGGCGCAGGAGCAGGAGCTCTGGAAGCGGGCCGACGGCTATGCGCTGGCCGAGGCATTCCTGAAAGCCTGTAGCGCGCCCTCCTATGTCGAGCGCCGCATGCGCGTGGCCGCCGATCCCTGCATCGAGAAGGCCGCACTGGACCGCGTCGCCGTCTACTTCCGCAAGAAGGTCGCCGAGTTCGGGCGCACGAAAAACTTCCTCTGCGATACGCCCCACGCGAAGGAGCTCGTGCGCAGCGTGCGCGGCCGCATCGACCGCGATGTGGAGGAGGTGCGCACGATGTGCCGGAACTGCTTCTTCTGCTGAGAGCCCTCCCGGCGCGGAGTGTCGCCGGGTCGATCGAGCTATGTCGGCGGCAGATGCTGTTTCTCGAGGCAGATCTCGAGTTCGTAGATGCCGACGACCGACGGCTCGGCGCCGTGAATTTCGTGCTGCAGCAGCGCCTCGAGCCCTGGTAGTCCGGCTTCGACGGCCGCGCCGCCGATGCCCTCGACCAGCAGAACGGCATCGAAGACAGGCTCGCTCCGATTGCCGCGCGCCGCCCGTTCTCGCGTGGGAACCCCCGTGATATTGGGATCGCAGCGGCCGATGTGGGCAGCAATAAGATCGCGAGCGATGTCGCCCGCGACGATGCGCCGGCAGATGTCGCCGGAGGCTCGCTCGAGCCGGCCAGGGTTCGAGACCGCCAGGCGGATGGTGGCAATGGCCCCGCCCATGCCGTTGCCGGCGGAGGCGAGCGTGCGGCAGGCGCCACGCAGGAACTTCTCGAAGAGAGGGGCAGTTTTCACTGTCCACGATGTCGGGTTGTCGAGGCGGGCGAGGTAGGGCGCGCTCGAGAACGTCGCGATGCTCTCACCCTGATAGAGCGTGAAGTAGCGCTCGGCCGCCGGGCCGCGCGCTGCGTACCGGCGACCGGCGAGAAAGCCTGCGACGCCGACCCGCTCCGGCATATGCTCGACCGTGTGCCACTGACGCCATTCGGCGTCGCCGCCGTCGGCCGTGTCATTCCAGATGGCGAGAAAGCCCGAGCCGGCCAGAGGCATCGCGTATCCAATCACAGTCATGGCGCGCCGCGACCGGCAGGATCCGCCGGCCCGGTTCGACCTCGAGTTTGGTGAGATCAGCTGCTTCGTCAACATCGCCGAGCGTGCCGGTCATTGCGACACGTTTGCCCGCGAGATTGGCGAGCGTGTCGGCGAGCGCATGCTCGCTCGACCAGCGCACCCGCCCAAAGATGCGCGGAGAGCACGGGCGACGCCTGAGGCCGACGAGCCAATAGCCGCCATCGTCCGCGGCCCCGAAGACGGCGTCGTTGCTCCCGAGCAGGGAAAAGGCCTTTCGAATGGGCGCCGCGGTGATCTCAGGAATATCGAGCCCGACCACCACGACCGGTCCAGGCGGCTGCCGATCGATCGCTCGTGCGAGCCGCGCCCCGAGATCTCCGCCGCCCTGGGGAGTACGCGCGATCCCCGCCGGGAAGGCTCGCGACAATCTGGCGTGGTCCGGCGATACGGCGATGATCGTCTGCCAATGCGGCGAGCTGCCGATGCGGCCGAGCACGGCGCGCGCCGTATGGCGAAAGAAGGCTGTGGCGCGCACCACGCCGACACCCTTCGCGAGTCGCGTCTTGACGCGTCCGGCGACGGGCACCTTCGCCATCACCACGAGCCGACAGCGAAAGGGCGCCGCGCTTTTGCGCGACGCCCTGTTCTCTCGATCCGGTCGGTTGGCCGGCATCAGGCCTTCAGCGCCGTGAACGCGTAGCCGTTTCCGTCCTTGGCCAGCGTGCCGACATTCGGCATGCCAAAGTGGTAGCCGGCTACCGTGACCTTGTCGGCGATCGCACGGTCGAAAATCTTGCGGCGGCTCGCCTCGGCGGTGGCGGCGTCCTGGTCGAAGACGGCATGCCAGCCGGGGTTCTTCACGAACAGCGCCGGCAGGTTCGACACGTCGCCGAGCACGAT
The DNA here is from genome assembly GCA_035440865.1 of Hyphomicrobiaceae bacterium. GTDB lineage: Bacteria > Pseudomonadota > Alphaproteobacteria > Rhizobiales > Hyphomicrobiaceae > DAORNH01. The sequence continues at coordinate 16,936 of DAORNH010000021.1, forward strand.
GAGCTGCTGGCCGCCCGAGGAGACGTGATAGCTTGTGTGGCCGGGCGTGTGACCGGGCGTCGCGACCATGCGGATGCCGGGGGCGACCTCGGCCTCGCCCTCGGCCGGCTTCACGTTCTTCCAGGTCGGCATGGTCTTCTGGATGCGCTCGGCAAGCGGACGGCGTGCCTCGGGAAGTTTTGCCGGCAACGCCGGATCGGTCCAGAACTTGTACTCTGCCGCCGGCACGACGATCTCGGCCTCGGGGAAGATCTGCGCGTTGGTGTCTTTCGCCATAAGGCCGAAGATGTGGTCGGGGTGAAAGTGGGAGACGACGATCTTCTTCACCGACTTCGGGTCGATTCCGGCGGCTGCCATGTTGGCCATCAACTTTCCGGCCTTCGGGCCGCCGGTCTGACCCCCTGTGCCGCTGTCGATGAGAACGACGCCGGCGCTCGTCTTGATGGCCGTCACCGTGAAGTTGATCGGCACATGCGCGTCTGTAAGGCCGCCGCCCTTAAGGGCGGCCTTGGTGTCGTCGATCGAGGCGTTCTTGATGAAGCCGGCGTCGTGCGCCTTTTCCCAGATGCCGTCGTGGAGCTGGACGACTTCGATGTCGCCGACCTTGTGCTTGAAGTGGCCGGTCGTTGCGAGCTGGGCATTGGCCGTGCCGATGAAGGCAACCGGCTTCGCGAGCCCGAACAGTGCGAAGGCGCCGGAGGCGCCGATGACGACGTCGCGCCGTGAGATTTCAGCCATATGTGTTTCCTCCTTGAGTTGGCGCCCGCGGAACCGGTCGATCCGCTCAGGCACCAAGGGCCGCTGCTCATAGCGCGGCCGTTGCGGCAGTTATGCGACGGAATGGGCTTGCCGGCGACAGGCTCACGGGAAGTTGATAGCGCGTGTTCTCGCCCGGGTTCGGGCTGGCGCTCACCGGTACCAGCGGACAATGCGGCCCGGAGGGACGCGGAGATAGTAGAGCGTGAGGCACGACAGGTTTCGCAGCGTCCGGCGAAGGTAGCCGTCCCGACGATAGCGGATCGCGGAGGTGATGGCGCGCGCACGCAGCATGATGAGCTGCGAGCGCTTAAGGCGCCCGACCAGCTCAACATCCTCCATGAGCGGCACCTTCGAGAAGCCGCCGATGCGGTCATAGAGCCGCTTCGGGATGAGGAGGCCCTGGTCGCCGTAAGGGAGGCGGAACAGGGCGCAGCGGGCGGCGACGCCGGCCTCGAGGATGCGCGGCGCGATGCCGAGATCGTCGAGAGCGAAGCGGAACGCGGCGGCAGCCGGCTCCCTGAGACCCGAGTCGATGCGCTCGATGAAGGCCGAGCCGTCGCGCTCCCAGCCCTGCTCGAGGATGGTGTCGGCGTGCAGGAAGAGGAGCCAGGGATGGCGGGCTGCTGCGGCGCCGGTGGCAAGTTGCTGTCCACGGCCACGCTCGGAGCGCACGATCGTGCAGCCGGCTTGGTCGGCGATCTCGACGCTGCGGTCGGCCGAGCCGCCGTCGACGACGATCACCTCGCGCACGAGACCTTCGACGACGGCCGGCACGAGCGCGGTCAAGGTCGCGGCGAGACCATCTTGCGCGTCGAGGGTCGGGATGATGACCGAGATCATGGCAGCGGTCCGCGAAGGTGAGCCGGATGTGGGCCTTATAGTGCGCTCGGGCGCAGAGGCAAAAACAATGATGATCACCGTGGCGTGTTGAGCTACTCGCCCTTGGCCTGGCGGCGCATCGCAGCCCATTCGGCATCGCCCCAGCCGAGCAATGTCGCGGTGTTGCCGCCACCGTCGCCGATGAACTGGCGGCCGCCATCGATCGCGACGCACTCGCCGTTGATGTAGCCGGCGCCGTCCGAGACGAGAAATGCCGCGAGATTGGCGAGCTCGGCGTGCTCGCCCGCGCGACCGAGCGGGATATCGGCGGTCACGGGACGCGCGTCATCCGTCGGGCGGAGCCGCTGGCTCGCCCCATCGGTCGGGAACCAGCCCGGTACGATGGCGGCGGTGCGGATGCCCTTCGGCCCCCACTCGGCGGCAAGGCTCTTCGTCATCGCGTGGACGCCCGCCTTGGCCATCGCCGAGGGGACACGGAAGGCCGCCCCGCGGAGCGCCGAAAGCGTGAGGATGCTCAAGACGACGTTCCCGCGCTTCCCGGCCTCGATCCAGCGGCGTCCGGCGGCGATGGTGCAGTAGGCCGAGCCATGCAGCACGATGCCGAGGACCGAATCGACTGCGCGATGCGAGAGCGTCTCGGTGCGCGCAATGAAGTTGCCGGCGGCGTTGTTGACGAGGATGTCGAGCGGGCCGGCCTGCCAGATCTCGCTCATCATGGCTTCAACGGCTTCGGGGTCGCGGAGGTCACAGCGTAGCGGCGTCACGCTGCCCCCGGTCTCGCTGGAGAGCTGCTCGGCAGTCGCAGAGAGCACGTCGGCGCGCCTCCCGCAGATCACGAGCTCGGCGCCGAGCTCGAGGAAGCGGCGCCCCATGGCGGCGCCGAGCCCGGAGCCGCCGCCCGTGACCAGGATGCGCTTGTTGGCGAGAAGATCGGCCTTGAACATTGTACTACCCTCGGGCTGCGCTCGGACCTCGCATCGACAACGGCCCGTAGACTGTCGATGGGGCCGGCACGCGGCCGCCACAATGGCGATCCAGTATCGGTACACGCGAATCGCGTCTGTGCTATCCAACGCGACCGTGATGCCGCTTGGACATGAGCCTCGCATGCGCTCGCCGTGTGTCAACGTCTGTGTCATCGATCCGGTCTCTGGCCTCTGCCAGGGATGCTTTCGGACGCTGGCCGAGATCGCAACCTGGGCGAGCTTGCCGGAGGCGGAGCGCGAGCGCATCATGCGTGATCTGCCGCGGCGCAGCGGACGACCCGTTTGAGCGGGGAGGGTGATGTGGCGGGCTTGATACTCTTGATGTTGATCGTCTGCGGCGGGGCGTTCCTGCTCGTGCGCTCGGATCCACAGCTGCTCGAGGCTTTGAGCCATCCGGACAGCATGATGATCGCCTACGGTGTGATCTTCCTGATCGTCGTCGGCGTGCCGCTGATTGCGACCTATCGTGGCCGCTTCGGCACGGCGATCCGTGATCTGCTGGCCTGGACGGGGCTCGCCGCCATCCTGGTCGCGGGCTACAGCTTCCGCGAGGATCTGACCGGCCTCTACTATCGGATGGCCGGCGAGCTTATGCCTCCCGGCACGCTTATCGAGGGTGGCACAACACCAACCGGCGACCGATCCGTGAGGATCCGGCGGCGGCCGGATAGCGCCAAGGTCGGCGTCAACGGCACCGCCGTCGGCATGATCATCGATACAGGTGCTTCGACGGTTGTCCTCAAGCAGTCCGATGCGGTGTCAATTGGCATCGATCCGAAGAGCCTAGTCTACTCAGTCCCCGTCCAGACCGCCAACGGGCAGACGTTTGCGGCGCGCGTCCGGCTCACCAGCGTCAGCATAGGCTCGATCCGGGTTGAGCAGGTCGAGGCGCTCGTTGCAAGACCGGGCGCATTGCGCGAAAGCCTGCTCGGTATGAGTTTCTTAAGCCGTCTCAAGTCTTATGAGTTCTCTGGGGACTATTTGACCCTGCGGATCTGAGCCGGCTGCCGGCGCTGGCCCGCAGGCCATCGTTGGTCGATCCGATGTCGCTTTCCTCCGGTACACGCAACTCGTTGGCCCTCGCGGGCTCCTGGATCGGTGCGGCTTCCATCTTGGTGGTTGGCCTCGCAAACATGGACGCGATCAGGGCCTACATCGGTCCGGGGGAGCCCCGCGAGCCGCCGGTCGCCACACTCGCCGGCGTGGTCGCGCCATCTTCGGCAGATGCCGACAAGGCCGACCGGCAGGTCCGCATTCGTGCTTCCAGCAGCGGCCACTTCGAGACGAAAGTCCGCCTCAACGGGCGCCATATCGACGTGCTTGTCGACACCGGGGCGACGCTCGTTGCGCTAACGTACGAAGACGCGGTCGCGGCCGGGATCAGCCCGCGCGACAGCGATTTCAAGTTCAAGGTCAGCACGGCCAACGGCGAGGCCTACGTGGCGCAAGTCATGATCGACGAGATCAGCATCGACGATATCGTCGTGCGCAACGTCCGCGGCGTCGTCGCCGAGCGGGGCAAGCTCGGCGTCACGCTCCTCGGCATGTCGTTTCTGTCGCGCCTCGGCAAGACCGAGATGACGCGCGACATGCTCGTTCTGCAGCAGTAGGCCGAGCTTACTCCGCCGCCTGCCTGAGCGTCGGCGCCGCCGCCTTCACGTCGGCGTCCACGTGCGCCTCGAACTTCGAGAAGTTCTTGTTGAACATGTCGACGAGACCACGGGCCTGCGTGTCGTAGGCGGCCTTGTCTGCCCAGGTATCGCGCGGCGTCAGGATCTTGGCGTCGACGCCGGCAAGCGCTGTCGGAACCTGGAAGCCGAACAGCGGATCGGTGCGCATCGGCTGCGACTTGAGCGAGCCCGAGAGCGCCGCATCGAGCAGTGCGCGCGTCGCCTTGATCGGCATGCGCTGACCGGTGCCGAATTTGCCGCCCGTCCAGCCCGTATTGACGAGCCAGCAATCGACATTGTGCTTGCCAATGAGCTGGCGCAGCAGGTTGCCGTAGACGCTCGGATGGCGCGGCATGAAGGGCGCGCCGAAGCAGGTCGAGAAGGTTGCCTGCGGCTCATTGCCCATGCCCTTCTCGGTGCCGGCGACCTTTGCCGTGTAGCCTGAGAGGAAATGGTACATCGCCTGGCTCGGCGAGAGCTTGGCGATCGGGGGAAGCACGCCGAAGGCGTCGGCCGCGAGCATCACGATGTTCTTCGGGTGGCCGGAGCGGCCCGTCGTGCTCGCATTGGCGATGAAGTCGAGCGGGTAGGCCGAGCGCGTGTTCTCGGTGAGCCGGCCGTCGTTGAAGTCGGGTTCGCCCGTGCCGGGGCGCAGGATCACGTTCTCGAGCACGGTGCCGAAGCGGTTGGACGCGGCCCAGATCTGCGGCTCGGCCTCCTGCGAGAGGCGGATCGTCTTGGCGTAGCAGCCGCCCTCGAAATTGAAGATGCCGCTCTCCGACCAGCCGTGCTCGTCATCGCCGAGGAGGGTGCGCTTCGGGTCGGCGGAGAGCGTCGTCTTGCCGGTCCCGGAGAGGCCGAAGAAGACGGCCGCGTCGCCGTTGGCGCCGACATTGGCCGAGCAGTGCATGGGCATCACGCCGAGCTCGGGCAAGATGTAGTTGAGGAAGGAGAACACCGACTTTTTCGTCTCGCCGGCGTAGGAGGAGCCGCCGATCAGCACGATGCGCTTCGCGAAATTGCAGGCGATGATCGTCTCGGAGCGCACGCCATGGCGTTTCGGGTCGGCGCGGAAGCTCGGCAGGTTGACGATCGTCAGATCCGGGCGGAAGCCGGAGAGATCGGCACCGGCAGGCCGGCGCAGCAGGTGGCGGATGAAGAGCGCGTGCCAGGCATACTCCGTGAAGACGCGCACGCGGATGCGGTGCTTCGGGTCGGCGCCGCCGTGCAGGTCCTGCACGAAGAGATCGCGTTTTCGCGCCTCGGCCAGGAAGTCGGCGTGCAGCATCGCAAACTGCGTCTCGCTCAGCGCCTTATTGTTGTCCCACCAGATCTGGTTCTCGGTCGTGGTATCGCGGACCGTGAACTTGTCCTGCGCCGAGCGGCCGGTGTGTAGCCCCGTCTCGACGACCAGGGCGCCCGACGACGCGAAGCGGCCTTCGCCGCGCCGGATGGCGAGCTCGACCAGATCGACCTCGCCGGTCTGATAATGAACGCGTGGCGAAGCATTGAGGGGGAAGGTTTCGGTCATCGCGTTCAAGCCCTGCGGGTCCATCGTGAGTGATACGTTACCATCGTGGCCCGGCCGAAAGTACCGCGAGGCGGTGACTTTCGACAGGAGCGCGTCGTCCGAATGCTTGCCAATCGGTTATGGCGCCTCGATGTTGGCGCGACGAGGCGGCCGGTTCGCTTGGCAGATGCACGACAGGCCCGGTCTCCACGACCAGGCCGTTCTGGTCTAGAAAGCCGAAAGTAGGGCCTCAATTCGTCCAAGAGTCGCAGCTTGCTGAAATATTACCGTGTTCACAGTGCGATTTGCGCTTCGATGGCTCATCACGCCAACCGTCCGCGGCGAGGGAGATCGACGAAGGTATGAGTGCAGACGATGAGGATCATCGGGCGGCCGGACGGGCGCCACGACTGTTCGTCGAGGCGGACCTCGCCGCCAATGCCTTGATAAGGCTGAATGAAGCCCAATCGGGCTATCTGACCCAGGTACTCCGCCTCGGCGCCGGCGATGCTGTTCTCGTCTTCAACGGTCGCGAGGGGGAGTGGCGAGCCTCGATCGCGCAGACCGGCAAGCGGCGTTACGAGCTTTGCCTCATCGACCGGTCGCGGCTTCAAATCTGCGGATCCGATATCCACTATCTCTTCGCGCCGCTGAAGCGTGCGCGCCTCGACTACATGGTCCAGAAGGCCGTCGAGATGGGCGTCTCGGAACTGAGACCGGTGATGACCCGGCGCACCGTCGCCGAGCGGGTCAATCTCCATCGCATGCGCGCCAATGCCATCGAGGCGGCGGAACAGTGCGGCGTGCTGCACGTGCCGGCGATCCGCGAGCCGACCGAGCTTGGCCGCGTCCTCGATCATTGGGACGCGTCGCGGCCCTTGATCTTCTGTGACGAGGCCGCCCGCATCGCCGATCCGCTCAAAGCACTCGGCCGACTGCGCTCAAAGAGCCTTGGTTCGCCGACGGCCGTCGCACTCTTGATTGGTCCCGAAGGCGGCTTCAGCCCGGAGGAGCGGCAGCGCCTTCTGTCTCTTCCCTTCGTGGCGGCCATCTCGCTCGGCCCCCGCATCATGCGTGCCGATACGGCGGCGGTCGCGGCACTCGCACTCGTGAATGCGGTGCTCGGCGACTGGTCGGAGCGCGACGAGGTCAAGGGCTTGTAAGCCGACGGCCGGACGTCCATAACTTTTCGCGAAACCTTTGTCCGGGCGACCGCGCGTGCGCCCGAGGAGCATTTTCATGTCGACACGCCAGGAGGGCGCACCCTCTCCGCTGATCACGTCGAAGCAGGATCTCATCGACTGGATCGCCGTCGGCGCCAAGCCGCGGAACCAGTTCCGCATTGGCACCGAGCACGAGAAGGTGGTGTTCTACACCTCCGATCACGCGCCGGTCCCGTACGCTGGCCCTCGCGGCATCCGTGCGATCATGGAGCGGCTCATCCAGCGCTATGGCTGGCTCGCGATCACAGAGGGTGACAACATCATCGCGCTGCGCCGTCCCGATGGCGAGGCTGCGGCGACCGTCTCGCTGGAGCCCGGCGGCCAGTTCGAGCTCTCGGGAGCGCCGCTTGCGACCATGCACGAGGTGTCCGATGAGACCGAGGAGCACCTCGATCAGGTGCGCGCCGTCGGCGAGGAGCTCGGCATCGGCTTCCTCGGCGTCGGCTTCTCGCCGCACTGGCGCCTCGAGGAGGTGCCGCGCATGCCGAAGCGGCGCTATGGCGTCATGACACGCTACATGCCTCAGGTCGGCCGGCACGGGCTCGACATGATGTACCGCACGGCCACGATCCAGGTGAACCTCGACTTCGCCGACGAGGCTGACATGGTCGAGAAGCTGCGCGTCTCGCTTGCGCTGCAGCCCGTCGTCACGGCGATGTTCGCCTCCTCGCCCTTCACCGAAGGTAAGCCGAACGGCTACAAATCTTTCCGCAGCGAGGTCTGGCGCGACACGGACCGCAATCGCACGGGCATGCTGCCGTTCGTGTTCGAGCCGGGCATGGGCTACGAGCGCTACGTCGACTATGCGCTCGGCGTGCCGATGTACTTCGTCTACCGCGACGGAGAGTACATCGACGTCGCCGGCGCTTCGTTCAAGGACTTCATGGCGGGCAAGCTCGCACAGCTTCCCGGCGAGCGTCCGACAATGGACGACTGGTCGGACCACGTGACGACACTCTTCCCCGAAGTTCGCCTGAAGCGCTTCCTCGAAATGCGCGGCGCCGACGGCGGACGCTGGCGTCGCATCTGCGCGCTCCCCGCAATCTGGGTCGGGCTCCTCTACGACGAGACGGCACAGAAAGCCGCCTGGGACCTCGTCAAGTCGTGGAGCGCGGACGAGCGGCAGGGGTTGCGGGACGGTGTGCCGCGCCTCGCCCTCGAAACGCCGTTTCGCAAGGGCAGCGTTCACGACCTCGCGCGCGAGGTGCTGGCCATCTCGCGCGATGGCCTGAAGCGGCGCAAGCGCCTCGACAAGAAGGGCCAGGACGAGCGCATCTACCTTGCCGTGCTCGAGGATATCGTCGCCTCTGGCCGCACGACGGCTGACGAGCTCCTCGCGCGCTATCACGGCGAGTGGAACAAGAGCGTGCTGCCGATCTTCAAGGACTACGCGTTCTGAGCTGCATGAAGCGTACGAGCGTGCCGCCCCAGGCTCGCTCGTCGATCACCGCCGTTCCGGCGATCTCGCCGATCGTCGAGCCCTCGGCCTCCTCGAGCACGATGAGCGCGCCCTCCGCGATCCAGCCGCCAGCGATGGCCGAGGCGATGGCTCGCTCGCCGAGGCTCTTCCCATAGGGCGGATCGGCGAAGACGAGGTTCGCCGGCGGGATCGCCTCGGCGGGTCCGAGGTCGGTCGCGTCGCGCTTCAGAATGCGGGCGCGCCCCGCGAGGCCGATTGCGACGATGGTCTCGCGCATCAGTGCGCGTGCGGCAGCGCTCTCGTCGACAAGCACCGCGCTGGCAGCTCCCCGCGACAGCGCTTCGAACGCGAGCGCACCCGTTCCCGCGAAGAGGTCGAGGACGCGGGTGCCGTCGAGATCGAAGTCGGCGATGCCATGCATGAGGATGTCGAATAGTGCCTGGCGGACACGGTCCGAGGTCGGTCGGATCGCCTGACCTCCCGGCATCGGCGTCGCGATCGGACGGCCACGGAACCTGCCGCCGACGATCCTCATTGCGGGCGCTCGTCGCGGGGGCGGCGCGGGCGGGGCCGCTTCTCGCCCGCGCGCTGCGGCTTGCCCGGCTTCACCGCGACCTCTTCCGGGTCGTCCTTCAGACCGAACTTCTCCGCGAGCTCGGGACCGAGCTGATCGGCGAGCACGCGGCGCCGCACGATCTCGGCCTCGCCGGGCGCGAGTTCCAGCAACTGGAACGGCCCGAACGAGATGCGGATGAGGCGGTTCACCTCGAGGCCGAGGGCTGAGAGGATGCGACGTACCTCGCGGTTCTTGCCTTCGCGGAGTCCGAGCGTCAGCCAGACGTTGCTGCCCTGCTCCTTGTCGAAAGTGGCCTCGACAGGTCCATACTGCACACCCTCGACCTCGATGCCGTCCTTGAGCTTGTCGAGGTCCGCTTGCGAGATGCGGCCATGCGCACGTACGCGGTATTTCCGCATCCAACCCGTCGCCGGCAGCTCCAGGTGGCGCGCGAGCTCGCCATCGTTGGTGAGGAGGAGCAGGCCTTCGCTACCGTAGTCGAGGCGGCCGACGGATATGACGCGCGGCAAGGTCGGAGGGAGCGAAGAGAAGACGGTCGGCCGGCCCTCGGGATCGTTGTGGCTCGTCACCAGGCCGCGCGGCTTGTGGTAGCGCCAGAGGCGGGCCGGCTCGGCGACGGGGAGAGGATTGCCGTCGACGGTGATGCGGTCGCGCGGGCCGACATCGCGGGCGGGCGAGGCGAGCGTCTCGCCGTTGACGGCGACGCG
>DAORNH010000022.1:0-5504 GCA_035440865.1 Hyphomicrobiaceae bacterium
CCGAGCTCTCGGCTCGTGTTAACGAACTTCGCGATCGGGACACTAGCGACGGCCGCGGCGTCCGCGCCGGAAGTGGGGTGAGCCGCTTGGATATCGGTTCACATGCCAATTCCTGATTGCCTGGGGTCAATCGCCACTAGGGTCGTTCAGCCCATAACGGCGCATCTTCATATAAAGGCTCTGGCGGCTGAGACCCAGCATTTCGGCTGCGGAGGCCCGATTGTCGTCGACGATCTGCAGTGCGGTCTCGATGCACATTCTCTCGATCAGGTCGGTTGCCTCGCGGACGAGATTCTTGAGGGGCACCTGCCCTACGAGACCTGCGAGTTGACTGGCGGACCGCGGCAGCGACTGGCTCAACGTACCCTCGGCGGCGAGCTGGCGGCCGATGCTCCTGATCGTGAAACCGAAGCAAGGCTGCTCGCCGCTCTCCACCGTCACGGCGGATACCTCGACATCGTCGGAGCTGCCGAGCTCGCCCTGGACCACAGTCCGGAAGCTGCGCACCGAGCCGTGCTCGCGCAGGCTTCCGATCAGCAGGTTGGTCTCGGCGGGCGTGCGGCCGACCCAGCGATCCAGGGGCTGGCCCCGGATCTGCTCGAGACTGCTCATCTGAGCAAGCTCCAGGAATGCGGCGTTCGCCATCAGGACGCGACGGTCGAGGCCGGAGACGACGAACGCGTCTGGCATGCTCTCGACGAGCGCACGCAGTGTCTCGCCGCTCGATGGGGCGTCCGTGCGCTCCGTCACGTCGGCCGGGACAAGCCGCAGCAGCAGATGGGCCGTGGCCTCCTGCTTGAAGAGAGACCCCGTGACAACGACCTCGGTACGAGCATTGGCGAGGCGCGACGTCAGCGGGTCGGCGCGCCCGGAGGTCCGCAGCCCGTCGAGCATCCGCTGGACGGCACCCTGGCTCGAGGATTGGAACAGCTCGACGACTGTCTTGCCGGAGATGCGGCGAGCGGCCGGCTCGAGGAGGTGCTGGGCCGCGGGATTGGCGTCGCTGATCCGCAAGGTCGCCGCGTCGGCAATGATGACGGCGTCGCCAGCAATCTGGAACAGCAGACGAAAGCGCGTCTCTGCGCTCCGAACTCGTGCATGTTCGCGCTCGACCGCCTGCTGTGTCTCGAGGAGCTTCTGCTGCAGAAGCGACATCGAGCGCAGCTCGCGGCCGAGGGCCAGGATGCGGCCGCCTTGCCCGATCCGCATGGTCGCGTAGCGAACCGGCAGGTCGCCACGGCCATTGGGATTTGGATGGTTCACCTGGCGCCACTGAGCGCCTTGGCGTGCAATGGTTGAGGCGTCACTCAGAAGCTGCGCAATCTTGGGCCGGCTCTCGATCGTGACCGTATCGATCCAGTTCCGCCCGATCCAGGAATGGACGTCAGATTCCTTGGACAAACTGTCGCTGCAAATGGCCACGTCACAGACGGTTCCGTCCGGGTCCATCATCACGGCGAGGTCGGTCGCGACGGTCACGAGACGTGTGGCCGCTTCCGCGTTGAGAGAGCTGATCGCTTTCCTGAGGCTTCGCACGTTGCCGACCGCTCATTCAAGGTGCACGTATGGCCATACGCAGAGCCACCAATCAGTGCCAATCAAACGTTCTCGACCTATTGGCCTGCACTGTAGGCCATTCGCCAAGGCGATCAGCCCGCCACCAACCTCTCAGCCGCCAGGAGGGCCGAGCGTGCATCGCTCGCCGATCCATCCGCTCCCAGTCTTGCGACCACGTTTGGATCGGTTTCGAGAGCGCGCCCGCCGACAAGCACCTGCAGACGTGGATTGATGCTTGCCTGTCGCATCCGGTCAATATCCGATGCGGCCTGCCCTAGCAAGCTCTCGCGGCTGATGGACATGCCGACCACGTCGGTCGCATGCCGCCTCAAGCGGGCACAGACTGCGCCGATCTTCAGCTCGAAGTGCGCCTCCACGATCCAGCCGGCCATGGTGAAGAAGGCATCGAGAATGCTCAGCGGAAACGTGTGCTGCTCGCCGGCAGCAGGGACCAGTAGGATGGACCGGCCCTTGAGCGTTCCCTGCCGCGCGGACCGGCCCGATGCCTCGTCGAGATGGTGCATGGCTCGTTGCAGCTCGCCCATGGCCATGGTGACCTCGGCAAAAGTCCGCTCGTCGCTCTCCCACAACTCGCCAAGTCGGCGCGCCGCCGGCGCAAAGAGTTCAAGCAGTACCTGTGCGACGCTGGCGCCCTGCACCAGGAAGGCGTCCACAAGCTCTGCTACACGCGCCGTATCGCTGTCGAGGAGCGCCGTGCAGAGTGTTGCCACATCCTCGTCGATAATGGTGATCCGCCCGCTTGCGCGCTCACCGAGCTGTGCAGCTTGTTGACGGGTCAGCAACATAAGGCGCGGCGCGATCTCGGTCTCGATGGCGCATCGAAGCAGCATTTCCTGGACAATCGTGTCACGAGGACTCGACAGACGTGTTTGTAACGAGCCTCTTATGTCGGGCCGCGTACCGTCCCCCGGACGTGACTCTTCACGACAGCCGGATGAAGGTCCGTTCCAACGCGTCAAAGTGACCATGCCGGCCCCTCCTGACTCTGGCGCGGAGTGACGCTGCACTCCCGTTCACTCCCGGTGCGGCGTGATGCTGCGACCTGCTGCGCCGCCCGCAATCATTTGCCGCTTGCACATCGCTTGTAGACCGCGACTTGCTTGCCCAGCCTTGCCGAGCCGGCAGGATTTCCTGCGCCCCCCATCGGCTGATAACTCAGTGAGCCATGCGACGACTCGACGCGATAGGTGTAGTTCTACGCAAATAGTAAAATTGACTTGACGTAAAATATTATTGACGGTCTCATGCCCTCGAGAAGCACCCGAGGGTGCGATCGCCTGAGGGGTCCCACGATGCGCGACGCGCCTCTTAGCAAGCCTCGGAGCCAAGCTCTCTACTCGGTTGATGAGCGGCGGCGCCGCGATGCCTCCCCATGGACGATCGTTCAGGGCGTCCTCGCCCCGGTCCAGTTTGTGATCTTCCTCGTCTCCGCCGCACTCGTGCTTCGGTTCCTCGCGAACGGCGAAGGTTACGTCGCTGCCACGGCTTCGATCGTTCTGAAGACGCTCGCGCTTTACGCGATCATGATCACCGGCTCGATCTGGGAAAAGGCCGTGTTCGGTCGTTATCTCTTTGCGCCGGCATTTTTCTGGGAAGACGTCGTCAGCATGCTGGTGCTGGCATTGCATACGGCGTACCTCGTCGTCCTCGTGCTCGGTCTCATGCCGGCGACGGGGCAGATGATCCTCGCTCTTCTGGCCTACGCGAGCTACGTCATCAATGCGGGCCAGTTCCTCCTGAAGCTCCGCCGCGCACGGATCGAGCAGCCGCAGGACGCCCTCGCGCGCGTGCGCCTCGGAGGGGAGGCGCTCGGATGATGCCCTCCGCCGCACTTGCCCCAGCAGCCTTTGCCGAAAGCAGCGGCAGTCAGCGCTACGTGCTTCGCGAGCGAGGCCAGCGCGAGGTCTTCTGCGGCCTCACCGGAATTGTCTGGCTGCACCGCAAAATCCAGGATGCCTTCTTTCTGGTCGTCGGATCGCGGACGTGTGCGCACCTTCTCCAGTCCGCGGCTGGCGTGATGATCTTCGCCGAGCCGCGCTTTGCCACGGCGATCATCGACGAGCGCGACCTTGCCGGCCTTGCCGATGCCAACGACGAACTCGACCGGGTCGTCGCCGAACTGCTGGCGCGCCGCACCGGCATCAAGCTGCTGTTCCTGGTCGGCTCGTGCCCGTCCGAGGTGATCAAGCTCGACCTCGGCAAGGCGGCCGAGCGGCTGTCGCGCCGCCACGCTCCTGCGACACGGATCCTGCACTATTCGGGCAGCGGCATCGAGACCACGTTCACGCAGGGCGAGGACGCCTGCCTTCAGGCGCTGGTCGGCGCGATGCCGGCGACAGCCGCTGATTCGCCCCAGAGCCTGCTCGTCGTCGGCGCCCTGTCGGATGTCGTCGAGGACCAGTTCGCGAGGCTGCTCGCCGACCTCGGCATCCGGGACGTGGCATTCCTTCCGCCGCGGCGCGCTGCGAGCCTGCCGGGCGTGGGGCCGTCGATGCGCTTCCTGCTCGCGCAGCCGTTCCTCGCTGAGACCGGGGCGGCACTGGAGCGGCGTGGCGCGCGGCGCATCGGCGCACTTTTCCCTCTCGGCGTCGACGGCACGACGGATTGGCTCACAGCCGCAGCCCGTGCATTCGGAATAGGCTGGGAGCGGATCGAGGCGGTGCTGAGTGCGCCGGCCCGTCGTGCCCGCGAGGCGGTCGCGCGCTGGCGGATGGATCTCGAGGGGCGACGCATCTTCTTCTTCCCTGACAGTCAGCTGGAGGTGCCGCTCGCGAGGATGCTCGCGCGGGAGCTCGGCATGGTGCCGCTCGAAGTCGGCACGCCGTATCTGCACCGCGAGCATCTGGCCGCCGAGCTCGCGGCTCTGCCGTCGGGCGTAGCGCTTAGCGAGGGCCAGGATGTCGAGCGCCAGCTCGACCGCTGTCGCGCCCTGCGTCCCGACGTCACCGTCTGCGGCCTCGGGCTTGCCAATCCGCTCGAGGCTGAGGGGCTTACGACGAAGTGGTCTATCGAGCTGCTGTTCACGCCGATCCAAGGGTTCGAGCAGGCCGCGGATCTCGCCGCGCTCTTCGCCCGGCCGCTCGATCGCCGGTCACGGTTGAGGGTCTAGGCCATGCAACTCACCCTCTGGACATATGAAGGCCCTCCGCACGTCGGCGCAATGCGGATCGCAACATCGATGGAACGAGTGCACTACGTGCTGCACGCGCCACAGGGCGACACCTACGCTGATCTGCTCTTCACGATGATCGAGCGGCGCGGCACCCGTCCGCCCGTCACCTATACGACCTTCCAGGCCCGCGATCTCGGCGGCGACACCGCTGAGCTCTTCAAGACCGCGGCTCGGGAAGCCTACGAGCGGTTCCGACCGGACCTGCTGCTCGTCGGCGCCTCCTGCACCGCGGAGCTGATCCAGGATGACCCCGGCGGTCTCGCCGCAGCGCTCGGCTTGCCCGTTCCGGTCGTCGCGCTCGAGCTGCCAGCCTACCAGCGCAAGGAGAACTGGGGCGCCTCGGAGACCTTCTACCAGATCGTCCGCCACCTGACGGCGCCAGCACCCGCTGTGAGCGAAGCCCCGCAACGCCGGCCGGGGCAGAAGCCGACGTGCAACATCCTCGGGCCGACATCGCTCGGCTTCCGGAACCGCGATGATGTGACGGAGGTGACGCGCCTCCTCACCGGGATCGGGATCGGCGTCAACGTCGTGGCGCCCGCCGGAGCGACACCCGCTGACATCGCGCGTCTCGGTGCGGCAGACTTCAATGTCGTCCTCTACCCGGAGATCGCGCAGGCGGCGGCCGGATACCTGAAGCGTCGCTACGGCCAGCCGATGACGACGATCGTGCCCATCGGCCTTGGCGCGACGGGGGAATTTGTCGCCGAGGTCGCCCGGCTCGCCGGCCTCGAGGCGCAACCCGGCGACGCGG
>DAORNH010000022.1:5611-10653 GCA_035440865.1 Hyphomicrobiaceae bacterium
CGCCCGCGACGAGCTCGGCTTCACCGTCGCCGGTATCGGCAGCTACAGCCGTGAGCTGGCCCGTGAGGTGCGTGTGGCTGCGGCCGAGCATCACGTCGATGCGCTGATCACCGACGACTATCTCGCAGTCGAGCGCCATATCCAGGTATTGCAGCCCGAACTCGTCCTCGGCACGCAGATGGAGCGCCATATCTCAAAGCGCCTCGGCATTCCGTGTGCCGTCATCTCTGCGCCCGTGCATGTGCAGGATTTCCCGGCCCGCTACTCGCCGCAGATGGGTTTCGAGGGCGCCAACGTCATTTTCGACAGCTGGGTGCATCCGCTCATGATGGGGCTCGAGGAGCACCTCCTCGGCATGTTCCGCGAGGACTTCGAGTTCAATGACGGGGCGGCGCCCTCCCACCTCGGGCATGGCAAGCGGATCGAGGTTCGATCTCAGCCGCCGGAGTCCGGGCGGTCGGCTGCGCCCCCTGCCACCGCTGCCGGCACACCATCCTGGACGAGCGAGGCAGAAAAGGAGCTCACAAAGATCCCGTTTTTCGTGCGCGGCAAGGCCCGCCGCAACACAGAGCGCTTCGCCAGCGAGCGCGGTCTGCCATCGATCACCCTCGAGACGCTCTACGATGCAAAAGCACATTTCAGCCGCTGACCAGACGCCGATCCGCGTCGTCATCATCACGCTCGACGGGCATCTTGCCGGTGTCGTCGATCGGGTCGGCCGACGGCTGAAGGCGACGAGCTACCCGGGGCTCGAGCTCTCGTTCCACATCGCTGCGGATTGGCACGGTGATCCGGCGGCCCTCTCCCGCTGCCTCGAGGATATCGCTCGCGGCGACATCATCGTCGTCACGATGCTGTTCCTGGACGACCATATCCGTGCAGTTCTACCGGCACTCGAGGCGCGTCGGGCGCAGTGTGACGCCTTGGTCGGCTGCGTTGCCGCCGGCGAGATCGTCAAGCTCACGCGGATCGGCCGCTTCACGATGGATCGTCAGCAGGGCGGTGCGCTCGCATTGCTGAAGCGGTTGCGCGGCTCGCGCAAGGAAGGCGAAAACTCGAGCTCGGCGGCGTCACAGATGCGTATGCTGCGGCGCATCCCGCAGGTGCTGAAGTACATCCCCGGCACCGCGCAGGACATGCGTGCCTACTTTCTTGCCATGCAGTACTGGCTCCCCTCGGACGACAACATCGAGGGCCTGGTCCGCTTCCTGATCGAGCGGTATGCCGACGGCCCGAGACGGGTCTCCCGACGCGGCGGCTCTGTGACCGAGCCGGTCGTCTATCACGACGTCGGCCTCTATCACCCGCGCCTGACCGGACGGATCACGGACCGGCTCGACGATCTGCCGCGGAATGGCAATGGCGCGCCGACAGTCGGCCTCCTGCTGATGCGGTCCTATCTGCTTGCCGGGAATGTCGCGCACTACGATGCCGCCATTGCCGCGCTCGAGGCGCGCGGCCTGCGCGTCATTCCGGCGTTTGCGAGTGGCCTCGACGCGCGGCCCGCGATCGAGGCGTACTTCATGCGCGACGGTCGTCCGACGATCGATGCGCTGGTCTCGCTTACCGGCTTCTCACTTGTCGGCGGCCCGGCCTACAATGATGCCAAGGCCGCCGAGGCAGTTCTTGCGCGTCTCGATGTGCCTTATATCGCGGCGCTGCCGGTCGAGTTCCAGTCGCTTGACCAGTGGCGGGGCTCGCTCCAGGGCCTGCTGCCGATCGAGGCGACGGTGATGGTCGCCATCCCCGAGCTTGATGGGGCGACCGGCTCGCTCGTGTTCGGCGGCCGATCACTCAGTGGCGACCGGGCATCCGCCCACGACATGCAGCCCGAGCCGGAGCGGATCAGTCGGCTTGCAGAGCGCATCGAGCGCCTGATTGCATTGCGCAGAACCGCGCGCGCGCAGCGCCGCGTGGCGATCGTGCTCTTCAATTTCCCGCCGAATGCCGGCGCGACCGGGACGGCGGCGTATCTCTCTGTCTTCGAGTCGCTTCATGCCACTCTCGTCGCACTCGAGCGGGCCGGCTATACCGTTACCGTGCCGCCCTCCGTCGATGCGTTGCGCGAGGCAATTCTCGACGGCAACGCCCGCCGCTATGGGACCTCCGCCAACGTTCATGCGCGCATCCCCGTCGACGACCATGTGCGTCGTGAGCCTTGGCTTGCCGATATCGAGCGTCAGTGGGGCAGCGCGCCCGGACGCCAGCAGAGCGACGGCGCGGCAATCCAGGTTCTCGGCGCAGCTTTCGGCAACGTCTTCGTCGGCATTCAACCTGCCTTCGGCTACGAAGGTGACCCGATGCGGCTTCTCTTCGAGCGGGGATTCGCGCCGACGCACGCCTTCTCGGCTTTCTACCGCTGGATGCGAGAGGATTTCGGCGCGCATGCCGTTCTGCATTTCGGGACGCACGGCGCGCTCGAGTTCATGCCCGGCAAGCAGGCCGGCCTTGCGGCGGACTGCTGGCCGGACCGGCTGATCGCCAGCCTGCCGAACTTCTATCTCTACGCTGCCAACAACCCGTCAGAGGGTACGCTCGCCAAGCGCCGCTCGGCCGCGACCCTTATCAGCTACCTGACGCCATCGGTCTGTCAGGCCGGGCTCTATCGCGGCCTCGCCGAGCTGAAGGTGACACTCAACGACTGGCGGCAGCTTGCGCCGGCCGACCAGGCCATGAGGCCGGAGCTGCTGGCGCTCGTCCAGGCGCAGGCGGTGGCGGTCGATCTTGCCAAGGCGGAGCCGGCCTGGACGCTGCAAGACCTAGGTGCCGTCGAGAGCCTGGGGCAGGCGATCGTCGAGCTCGAGTACACGCTGATTCCGCATGGCCTGCATGTCGTCGGTGCGCCGATGCCGGCGGCCGAGCAGCGCGACCTCCTCGCCGCCATCGCCGAGGCGGGCGTCGCGCCGGGCGTCGACACGGCAACTATCGCAACGCTCGCCGAAACGGGTTCGGTTGGTCGGGCGGCCCTGCAGAAGGCCCCCGGGCTCCAGTCGCTGATCCAGGTCAAGACCGAGCTCGATTGCAACCGCGAGACCGACGCAATCGTCGCGGCGCTCGACGGCAGGTTCATCCGCCCGGCGCCCGGAGGCGACCTCATCCGCTCGCCCGAGATCTTGCCGACGGGCCGCAATGTGCACGGCTTCGACCCGTTCCGGATTCCGAGCGCCTTTGCCCTCGCCGACGGCCAGCGGCAGGCCGAGCGGCTCCTCGCGCGCCATGTCGAGGACGGCCATGGGCTGCCAGAGACGGTCGCGATCGTCCTCTGGGGCACGGACAACCTCAAATCCGGCGGCGGTCCGATCGCACAGGCTCTGGCGCTCATCGGCGCGAGGGCGCGCTTCGACGGATATGGCCGGCTCTGCGGCGCCGAGCTCATACCGCTTGCCGAGCTCGGGCGACCGCGGATCGACATACTCGCGACCGTATCCGGTATCTTCCGTGATCTGCTGCCGCTGCAGATCAAGTTGCTCGCGGAAGCGACGTATCTCGCAGCCGCCGCCGACGAGCCCGTCGAGAACAATTTCGTGCGCAAGCATGTGCTCGCCTATCAGGCGGAGCAGGGCTGCGACCTCGAAACGGCGGCGCTGCGGGTCTTCAGCAATGCCGAGGGCGCATACGGCTCGAACATCAACCATCTGGTCGAGAGCAGCCGCTGGGAGGATGCCGACGAGCTTGCCGAGACATACTCGCGCCGCAAGGGTTTCGCCTATGGTCGCCAGGGCCGGCCGAGCCCTCAGCCTGAGCTGCTCGCCAAGGTCCTCGCCGGCGTCGACCTCGCCTATCAGAACCTCGAATCCGTTGAGCTCGGCGTTACATCGATCGACACCTACTTCGATACGCTCGGTGGAATCGCCGGGGCTGCGCGCCGCGTTAGCCCAACCGGCAAGCCACCGCCGGTCTACATCGGCGACCAGACCAGGGGCGAGGGGCGCGTCCGCACGCTCGGCCAGCAGATCGCACTCGAATCCCGCACACGCGTCCTGAACCCGAAGTGGTTCGAGGGCATGCTGAAGCACGGCTACGAAGGCGTGCGCCAGATCGAGGCACACGTCACCAATACCGTCGGCTGGTCAGCCACCACCGGCGAGGTCGCGCCGTGGGTCTATCGCGGAATTTCCGAGACCTTCATCCTCGATGAAGCGATGCGCGAACGGCTCGCCGCTCTCAACCCGACCGCCTCCGCCCGCATGGCGAGCCGGCTTATCGAGGCGCACGATCGCCAGCTGTGGTCCGCCGACGAGGCGACACTTGCGGCTCTGCGTGAGGCCGGCGAGGAGCTCGAGGATCGGCTCGAAGGAATTCCCGCCAAGGAGGCTGCCGCATGACCACGGTGCTCGATGCACGGCCGAGAAGCCGCCCTCCGGCTGGACGCGATGACGGTGAGGGAAGCGTGCAGGTTCGCCTGGATCCCAAGCTCCAGATCGCCACCAAGGCGAAGGTTTTCGCTGTCTATGGCAAAGGCGGCATCGGCAAGAGCACGACGTCGTCGAACCTCTCCGTCGCGTTCTCGAAAATCGGCAAGCGCGTCCTCCAGATCGGCTGCGACCCGAAGCACGATTCGACCTTCACCCTGACCAAGCGGCTGATGCCGACGGTCATCGACGTGCTCGAGCAGATCAATTTTCACACCGAAGAGCTCAGGCCGGAAGATTTCGTGTTCGAAGGCTACAACGGCGTGCTGTGTGTCGAGGCGGGTGGACCGCCGGCGGGCACCGGCTGCGGCGGCTATGTGGTCGGCCAGACGGTGAAGCTCTTGAAGGAGCACCACCTCCTCGACGAGACCGACGTCGTCATCTTCGACGTGCTCGGCGATGTCGTCGCCGCTTCAACATGCCGAACGCGGCCTGATCGTCACGGCGAACGACTTCGATTCGATCTTCGCCATGAACCGCATTGTCGCCGCCATCCAGGCGAAGGCCAAGAACTACCGCGTCAGGCTCGGCGGCGTCATCGCGAACCGCAGTGCCGGCACCGACGAGATTGACCGCTACGCAACGGCGACCGGGCTCGCGCGGATCGCCCACTTCCCCGATCTCGACGAA
>DAORNH010000022.1:10663-21251 GCA_035440865.1 Hyphomicrobiaceae bacterium
GTCGCAGCCGGCTCAAGAAGTCGACCCTCTTCGAGATGCCGCCGACGCCCGCCCTCGAGCGGGTTCAGCAAGAATACCTCGCGCTGGCCGACAGGCTCTGGCGAGGGGCCGAGCCGCTCGAGGCGAGGCCGATGAAGGACCGTGAGATCTTCGATTTCCTGGGATTCGACTGATGCCGACAGCAACTTACATCGAACGGCGCAAAGAGCTCGAGACCTACTTCGATCGCACCGCGGTCGAGGCTTGGGAGAAGCTCACCAGCGACGCGCCCGTGGGGCGGATCCGTGCGACCGTCCGCGAGGGCCGCAATGACATGCGGCGGACGATCGTCGGCTGGCTGCCGGAAGACCTCTCGGGCCGCCGTGTGCTCGATGCGGGCTGCGGCACGGGGGCTCTTGCAGTGGAGCTCGCCTCGCGCGGCGCCGATGTGCTCGCGATCGACCTCTCGCCACGGCTGGTCGAGCTTGCCCGCGAGCGCTATCCCGCCCGGATCGGCCGCGGCCGCGTCACATTCCGCGTCGGTGACATGCTGAGCCGTACGCCCGAGCGATTCGATCACGCGATCGCCATGGACAGCCTGATCCACTACGAGGCCGGCGACATCGCCAAGGCGTTGGCGCTGCTGGCATCGCAGGTCGAGCAATCGATCACCTTCACGTTCGTGCCCCGCACACCGCTTCTCGTCGCCATGCATTCCGTCGGCCGCCTGTTTCCCAGCAGCAATCGATCCCCGTCGTTCCGTCCACTCGGGAACAACGCTGCGCGCAGCCTCGTCGCGGGCGAGCGCGGCCTCTCCTGCTGGCACGTGGCCCGCGGCCACCACGTCTCGCGCGGCTTCTACACCTCCGAAGCCATGGAGCTGAGACGGCGATGATCGGGCGCGGCCACAGGATTGCGACGCTCTGGAGCCGGCTCGGCCCACGCTTTCTGCCGTTCGCAGACAGCGCCTCGGCCGAACTGCCGCTCGGCCGGCTGCTGCGACTGTCGCTCTTCCAGGTCTCGATCGGTGTGGCTCTGGTGCTGCTCAATGGCACGCTCAATCGCGTGATGATCGTCGAACTCGGCGTTTCGGCATCCATCGTCGCGGCGATGATCGCCATTCCCGTGCTGCTCGCGCCCCTGCGACTGCTCCTCGGCTACCGGTCCGACTATCACCGCTCCTTCCTCGGCTGGCGGCGCGTCCCCTATATCTGGGGCGGCACCATGCTGCAGTTCGGCGGCCTCGCCATCATGCCGTTCGCGCTCATCGTTCTGTCGGGCGATGCGAACGGACCCGCGTTCGTCGGGCCGCTCGCCGCGGCGATGGCCTTCCTCATGGTCGGCGCGGGCATGCACACGACCCAGACCGCGGGCCTGGCGCTGGCGAGCGACCTCGCCGCTCCCGAGAAGCGCCATCGGGTGGTTGCGCTTCTCTATGTCATGCTGCTTGTGGGCACGTTTTTCGCCTCGCTCGCGTTCGCATGGCTTCTGGCGAGCTTCTCGCAGGTGCGCCTCATTCAGGTGATCCAGGGCGCCGCGCTGCTCACGATGACACTGAACCTCGTGGCGCTCTGGAAGCAGGAGGCGCGGCAGCCGGCGCTGACGCGGCACGATCAGATCCAGCCGGCATTCCGCGAGACGTGGCGGGAGATCCGCTCAGACCGGCGTTGCCTCAGGCTCATGGTGGCGGTCGCGCTCGGTACGGCCGGGTTCGGCATGCAGGACATCCTTCTCGAGCCCTACGGCGGCGAAATCCTCGGTCTCTCCGTTGCAGGCACGACCGTGCTGAACTCCCTCGTCGCGCTCGGCACGCTCGCCGGCTTCGCCATCGCGGCGCGCTGGCTCGATCGCGGCGGCGATCCCATGCGGCTCGCGGCGGCCGGACTCCTCGTCGGCATCGTCGCATTCTCGGCAGTCGTTTTCGCCTCGCCGCTGCGCTCGCCCGGGCTGTTCCGGTTCGGTGCGACGCTGATCGGCTTCGGGACGGGCGTGTTCGCCGTCGGCACGTTGACGAGCGCGATGCAGCACGTCAGGCACGGCCTCGGCGGTCAGATCCTCGGCGCCTGGGGAACGGCGCAGGCGATCGCACTTGGCCTCGCGCTCGCGGCGAGCGGCCTTATCCGCGACCTCACGTCGTCGCTTGCGGCCGGCGGTCATCTTGGCCCCGCGCTGCGCGGACCCGAGAGCGGCTACCTCGTCGTCTATCACATCGAGATCGGCTTCCTCTTCGCGGCGCTCGTTGCCATCGGCCCGATGGTCCGGCTGAGCGCCACGACCATGTCGGAGCGGGACGGAAGCTTCGGTGTTGCCGAGCATCCAAGCTAACTGAAAGGAGATCAGCGATGCCCAAGGGATCGATCACCAGCTATATCGATGTGGCGCAGGTTACACTGTACCTGTTCTGGTTTTTCTTCGCCGGGTTGATTTTCTATCTCCTGCGCGAAAACAAGCGTGAGGGCTACCCGCTCGATTCCGATCGAGGTGGAAACATCAAGGTGCAGGGCTTCCCGGCGATTCCCGTCGCGAAGACGTACCTCTTGCCTCATGGTGGCACGCAGACAGCGCCTCGCGACGAGCGAGACTCGCGCACCCTCCAGGCCAAGCCCTCAGCGCCCTGGCCCGGAGCGCCGCTGGTCCCAACCGGCGACCCGATGCGCGACGGTGTCGGTCCGGCGGCTTGGGCCGAGCGTGCAGACAAACCCGATCTCTCGGTCGATGGCCACAATCGCATCGTGCCGCTGCGGGTCGCGACGGGCTTCCATCTCGAGACGCGGGATCCGAATCCGATCGGCATGGCAGTGGTCGGCGCCGACGGGCTTGTCGGCGGGACAGTAGCGGATGTCTGGGTCGATCGCTCGGAGAGCCTCATCCGCTATCTCGAGGTGAAGCTTCCGGCCGCTGCCGGCGCAGCGCCCGCCGATGCGGCAAGGACCGTGCTGCTGCCGATGACGTTCGCCCGTGTTGCCGGCAACCGGCGGTTGGTCCACGTGCGCTCCATCCTCGCCTCGCAGTTCGCGGGTGTCCCGGCCATCAGTACGCCTGACGCGGTGACACGACGCGAGGAGGATCGCATCTGCGGCTATTTCGGCGGCGGCACACTCTACGCGACGCCCAGCCGGCAGGAGTCGTTGCTATGACCCACGACGACTTTGCACACGAGCCGATCCGTGGCCTGCCGGAGCGGCCGCCAGCCGGCGAGGAGGTGCTCTGGCAGGGGGCGCCGCATTGGCCGACGCTCGCCCGCCGCGTCATGCACATCGATCTCGTGGCTGCTTACTTTCTGGCGATTGGAGCCTGGAAGGTGGCGAATGGCGTCGCTACAGGTCTGCCGGGAACTGAGATTGCCGTGTCGCTTGCTGCCTTCGCTGCATTGTCGATCCTGGCGGTCGGCGTGCTGGCACTGCTGGCCTGGGGCATCGGTCGCACCACGGTCTACACCATCACAAGCCGGCGAGTTGCGATGCGGTTCGGCATTGCATTGCCTGTCACCTTCAACCTGCCCTTCAGCGTCATCAACAGCGCTGGCGTCCGCGATCTCGGCGGCGGGCGCGGCGACCTCGCTCTCGAGCTTGGAGCCGGGCAGAGGATCGCCTTCCTCGTCCTCTGGCCGCACGTCCGGCCGTGGCGGCTCAGGACGCCAGAGGCGATGTTTCGCGCTGTGCTGTATGTTGCGCGCGTCTCCGGGATTCTCAGTACGGCACTCAAGGTCGAGCTGCAGCGGACCGGCGTGCGGACAGTTGCGTCATCGGTGCGGCAGGGTCGCGAGCCGGAGGCCGTGATTAGCCACCAGCCGATCGCACGTCCAGCGCTGACTGCGGCCGAATAGCGAAGAGGAGGCACCCATGCACGACAATGCCAAGCCCTGGGGTCAGCCGGGTTGGATGCTCGCCAGTGCCAGCCTCCTGGTGGTGGCAGCGATATCGCTGGCGGCAATCGCGCGCTACTCGGGGATCGGCGCCTCACGCATTGGCGAGCCGCATGCGGTTCGCGTCATCGACCTTCGGTTCGAGGATCAGGCCGCCGGTCGGATCCTGGTAACCGACGTCTCGGGGCGGCTGCCGCCGCGCATGATCGAGCCGGGAAAGGACGGCTTTGTCCGGGTCGCGCTGAGAAGCCTTGCGCGCGACCGGGCACTGATCGGGATTGGAAGCGAGGTGCCATTCCGTCTCGGCGAGCAGGCCGACGGGAGCATTTGGCTGCGCGATCTCGCGACGGGCCGCCTGCTTCTGCTCGATGCCTATGGCCATGCCAACCGGACGAGCTTCTCTCAGCTGCTAGCCCACGCGGGAGCGACACCATGATCAGGCTTTTGAGGCCACGGACCCAATTCGACATTCCGTGCACGATCGAGATCGAGAACACGTTCGAGAGCCTGCATGCGCACGTCGAGCTCGACGGCGACGTCGCGGTTGAGGCCGGCGACGAGGTGCTCGTTCATGGCGATACGATCCGCGTGCCCTACGGGCAGAAAATGACCCTCCGCAGGCAGGCGACGGTGAGACGGGCGAGCGGCATTGACCGGCTGCTGACCAAGCTCGCAGCGCGCTTCGAGCTGACCGAGCTCTATGAGGTGAGTTTCTCGTCCGGGAGGAAGCTATGACCATTGAATCCCTCGGCGTTGCGCCGAACGAGGCTACGCGGACCGCGCAGCAGGATGCGCTCCTCACGCCGCGCTTCTACACGACCGATTTTGCCGAGCTCGACGCGATGAGCGTCGAGAGCGTGCGGCGTGAATGGGACGAGCTCCTCGCGGAGATGCGCAGCGATCCGAACAAGGGCCATTTCCGACGCACGGAAGCCTGGGATGCCGCGGATCTCGAGATGCTGCCCGAGGGCCTGCGCAAAGAGTTCAAGGATTTCCTGATCCGCTCACAGCCGAGTTCTCAGGTTGCGTGCTCTACGCCGAGATGAGGAAGCGCGGCAAGAACCCTGATATCGTCGAGCTCTTCAAGTACATGAGCCGCGACGAGGCGCGCCATGCCGGCTTCATCAACGATACGCTCAAGGACAGCGGCATGGGCGTGGATCTTGGCTTTCTGACGAAGGCCAAGAAGTACACGTTCTTCAGGCCCAAGTTCATCTTCTATGCGACGTATCTCTCCGAGAAGATCGGCTATGCGCGCTACATCACCATTTATCGCCATCTGGAGCGCCACCCCGACCGGCGCTTCCATCCGATCTTCAAATGGTTCGAGAAGTGGTGCAATGACGAGTTCCGCCACGGCGAGGCATTTGCGCTGCTGATGCGGTCCAATCCGGCGCTGCTCAGCGGGATCAACAGACTCTGGATCCGCTTCTTCCTTCTCGCCGTCTACGCGACGATGTACGTGCGCGACCATGCCCGGCCCGAGTTCCACAAGGCAATCGGCATGGATCCGAAAGAGTTCGGCTCGCGGGTCTTCCACATCACCAACGAGATCTCGCGCCAGGTCTTTCCGGTCACCATCGATATCGACAGCCCGGCCTTCTGGGCGTGCCTCGAGCGGCTGCGTCGAATCTCCGATGCCATGAACGAGCTGCCCGAGGGTGGTGGACTTGGGACGCGGCTGCAGAGAGCGGCGCTCGGCATCCGGGCCGGCGCGACGTTCCTCAGGCTCTTCCTGATCCGGCCCAAGACGAACGAGCTGCCTGACAGCAGCCGACTCCATCCAGCCTGGTAGACGGTAGGCGGTGCACGTTCCATGATGCTCGATGCGAGCCCAATTGCGATTGCAGCCTGCCTGGTCTGGTGGGCCTCGACAGGCGCGATCCTGTCGCTGATCGGTCGCGGCGAAAGCACCTATCGCTGGAGCATGTTGGGCGCCGCGCTGCTCGGCGTGGCGGCGATCGCCGCAGTCGTCGCGAGCAGCCGCGCGACGACGACGCAGGGGGCGTTCATCGCCTTCATCGCCGCCATCGGTATCTGGGGCGCGATCGAGATGTCATTCCTGATGGGGTTCGTTGTCGGACCTCGTCGGGGGCCATGTCCGCCGGGCCTCACGGGCTGGCAGCGGTTCAAGGTGTCGTTCGCCGCGCTCGCCCATCACGAGCTGCTGCTGGTGGCTGCGCTGGCAGCACTCGCCTGGCTCGTCGCCGATCAGCCGAACCGCGTTGCCCTCTACACGTTCGCGCTTCTCTGGGTGATGCGGCTGTCGACGAAGCTCAACATCTTCCTCGGCGTCTCGAATGTCAGCGAGGAGGTACTTCCGGCGCGTATCGGCTATCTGAAGAGCTACTTCCGCAAGGCGCCGATGAATGCGCTCTTCCCGCTCTCCGTCACGGGCGCGACGGCATGCGTCTTCTATTTCGGAGGCCTGGCGGCAAGCCCCGGTGCAAGCGATTTCGAGCGAGCATCCGCGGCTCTCCTTGCGACATTCTCGGCGCTCGCGCTGATCGAGCACTGGATGCTCGTCCTGCCGCTGGCGACGGCCGCGATCTGGCCATGGGCGCCAGCGCCGGAGCGTTCCGCAGGATCGCTCGCGATCGGCCATCCAACTAACGCAGCACACGCCGGGAGCGATCCGGCAGCGACCGGCGATCGACCGCACGTCCGGCCACAAGTCATTTCATCAGCGGTCGGGCGGGGCGCGAGCCCTGTCGAGGCAACGATCGTCGACATCCCTCGCCAACCTTGGAGGACAAAATGAACTACGAAGCCCAGTTCGAGAGCTATCTCAATTCGCTTCACTCCGAGGGTCGTTATCGCGTCTTTGCGGACCTGATGCGCAAGTGCAACGAGTTCCCGCGAGCGGTGCGCTACAAGGCCGGCTCGGAAAGCAATGTGACTGTCTGGTGCTCGAACGATTATCTCGGCATGGGTCAGAGCCGGATCGTGCTGGACGCCATGCACGAGGCGCTCGATCGCTGCGGTGCCGGTTCCGGCGGCACGCGCAACATTTCAGGCACGAACCACTACCATATCGAGCTCGAGGCTGAACTCGCCGACCTCCATCGCAAGGAAGCGGCGCTCGTATTTACGTCTGCCTACGTCGCGAACGACGCTGCAATCTCGAGCCTTGTCAAGCTGCTGCCCGGCGCGGTGATCCTCTCGGACGAGAAGAACCACGCCTCCATGATCGCAGGCATCCGCCACGGCGGCGGGGAGAAGCACATATTCAAGCACAACAACCTCGTCAGCCTGGAGAGTCAGCTGAAGGCGCTGCCTCGCGACGTGCCGAAAATCATCGCCTTCGAGAGCGTCTACTCCATGGACGGCTACATCTCGCCGATCGGCGCGATCTGCGCGCTTGCAAAGAAGTATGGCGCCCTGACCTACCTCGACGAGGTGCATGCCGTCGGTATGTACGGGCCGCGCGGCGGCGGCATCGCCGAGCGCGACGGTGTTCTCGATCAGGTCGACATCATCAACGGCACGCTCGCGAAGGGCTTCGGCGTCATGGGCGGCTATATCGCCGCGAGCCGAAGCTGCTGCGATGCCATCCGCTCATTCGCGCCGGGCTTCATCTTCACGACCTCTCTTGCTCCAGCGCTGGCCGCCGGTGCCCTGGCGAGCATCCGGCACCTCAAGGTCAGCATGCTCGAGCGGAGGCGCCATCAGGAGCGCGCGGGCTATGTAAAGCGCGCACTCGGCGAAGCAGGGCTGCCCGTACTGGAGAACCCGAGCCATATCGTGCCGCTCATGGTGTGCAACCCCGTGCACTGCAAGTTGATCAGCGACGCGCTGCTGGACGCCCACGGGGTCTACGTCCAGCCGATCAACTATCCGACAGTTCCACGTGGCACGGAGCGGCTTCGCATCACGCCAACGCCGCTGCACAGCGATGCCGATGTCGATCATCTCGTCGCGTCGCTGAAAGCCCTCTGGGAGACATGCCCGATGTCGAGCACTGCGAGCCTGCAGCATGCAGCGGAGTAGGAGGCGCCGAGGCGCTTACCTGTTGCCAGAGTGACCGATCCGAGGAGGGATGGAGCATGAGCGACTTCAGTACGACGCCGCTGCTCGACAAGGTTCAATTTCCCGAGGACCTGCGTGCCCTTCCGGATCGCGAGCTCCGCCAGGTCGCCGATGAGCTGCGCAAGGAGACCATCGCAGCCGTCTCGATCACAGGCGGACATCTCGGCGCCGGGCTCGGTGTCGTCGAGCTGACGGTTGCGCTGCATCACGTCTTCGATACGCCGTCGGATCGGATCATCTGGGACGTGGGGCACCAGGCCTACCCGCACAAGATACTCACCGGGCGACGCGACCGCATCCGGACCCTCCGTCAGGGCGGCGGCCTTTCCGGCTTCACGAAGCGTTCCGAGAGCGAGTACGACCCCTTCGGAGCGGCTCATTCCTCGACCTCCATCTCGGCGGGTCTCGGCATGGCCGTGGCGCGGGATCTCACCGGCGGCACCAACAATGTCGTCTGTGTGATCGGTGACGGGGCGCTCAGCGCCGGCATGGCCTACGAGGCGATGAACAACGCCGGCGCTCGCGATGCGCGGCTCATCGTCATCCTCAACGACAACGACATGTCGATCGCCCGGCCGGTCGGAGCGCTGTCGAGCTACCTCGCACGGCTCACGACGAGCGGCGCCTACCTCCAGTTCCGCGACGCGCTGAAGCAGCTCGCGCGGCGACTGCCGAAAGCCTGGGAGCGTCGTGCAGCCCGCGCCGAGGAGTATACGCGCACCTATTGGACGGGCGGTTCGCTGTTCGAGGAACTCGGCTTCTACTACGTCGGCCCGATCGATGGCCATGACCTCGACCAGCTGCTCCCGGTGCTGCGCAATGCACGCCAGGCGAAACACGGGCCGATCCTGATCCATGTCGTCACGAAGAAGGGGAAGGGCTACGCCCCGGCCGAGACGGCATCCGACAAGTATCACGGCGTCAATCGCTTCAACGTGGTAACGGGCGAGCAGGTCAAGACGCCGGCCAATGCGCCGAGCTACACGCGGGTCTTCGCGCAGGGCCTGATCCGCGAGGCCGAGTTCGATCCGCGCATCGTGGCGGTGACGGCCGCCATGCCGAGCGGCACCGGTCTCGATCTCTTCGGGAGGCGCTTCCCCGACAGGACCTTCGACGTCGGGATCGCCGAGCAGCACGCCGTGACGTTCGCGGCTGGCCTGGCGACCGAGGGCATGAAGCCGTTCGTCGCAATCTATTCGACCTTCCTGCAGCGCGGCTACGATCAGATCGTGCACGACGTGGCGCTGCAGCGCCTTCCGGTTCGCTTTGCCATCGACCGCGCCGGTCTTGTCGGGGCGGATGGAGCCACGCATGCGGGCTCCTTCGATGTCGCCTATCTCGGAAACCTGCCAGGCATGGTGCTGATGGCTGCTGCTGACGAGGCCGAGCTCATGCACATGGTCGCGACCGCAGCTCGCGTCGACGACCGGCCTTCAGCATTCCGCTATCCTCGCGGTGACGGTGTCGGGCTCGAACTGCCCGAGCGCGGGACGCCGCTCGAGATCGGCCGGGGCCGGATCGTGCGCGAGGGAAGCGCGGTGGCACTTCTCTCCTATGGAACGCGACTCTCCGAGTGCATGACCGCTGCGGGCCAGCTCGCCGCCATGGGTCTATCCGCGACAGTTGCCGATGCGCGCTTCGCGAAGCCGCTTGACAAGGCCCTCGTCGACCAACTCGTCCGCCATCACGAGGTGCTGATCACGGTGGAGGAAGGCTCGGTCGGCGGCTTCGGGTCGTTTGTGCTCCAGCATCTCGCGGCCTCCGGGCGGCTCGACCGCGGGCTGAAGGTGCGTACGCTGGTCCTGCCGGACGAGTTCATCGACCACGACAAGCCAGAGGTCATGTACCGCAAGGCCGGCCTCGATGCGGCGAGCATCGTCGGTGCCGTCTGCCACGCTCTCGAGATCGATAGGCCGGCAAGGGCGTCGCGGCTGCAATCTGGGCAATGAGGCCGACGGCCATGACGAGCGCAGGGGAGAGTCCCATCGCCTCACCGGATCTGGAGATCCGACGGCAGAAAAGTGGCGGCGAGCGGCGCACTGCACTCGGCGAGCACGACGGTCCTTCGGATATTGCGCGCCGGAAGTCCGAGCATGTCGAAGTTGTCCTGCACGGCAATGTCGGGGCGCGCAATGCCACGACCGGGTTAGAGAAGGTCCGGTTCGAGCACTGCGCGCTTCCTGAGCTCTCCCTCGACGACATCGATCTCTCGACGCGCCTTGCCGGCCGACCCTTGGCGGCGCCGCTGATCGTCAGCTCCATGACCGGCGGGCCGCTGCACGCCCGGCGCATCAACTATGCGATTGCCGAGGCGGCGGGCCGGGCCGGCATCGGCTTCGCCGTCGGGTCACAGCGGATCGCTCTCGAAGGCCGGGCGAGTGCTGGGTTCAGTCGGAAGCTGCGGTCGCTAGCCGGCAATGTCCCGATCCTCGCCAACTTCGGCGGGGCGCAGCTACGTCACTGGTCGGGCACGCTCGAGGCCGAGCGCGCCATCGAGATGATCGACGCGGACGCGCTCATCATCCATCTCAATCCGCTCCAGGAGGCCGTACAGCACGGCGGAGACCGCGACTGGACCGGGCTCTTGCGCCGGATCGAGGAGCTTGCGCGCGATACGTCGCGGCCGTTGATCGTGAAGGAGGTCGGCTTCGGGATTTCCGGTCGCGTGGCGCGACAACTCTGGAATGCAGGTGTCACGATCATCGATGTGGCGGG
>DAORNH010000022.1:21338-26063 GCA_035440865.1 Hyphomicrobiaceae bacterium
GGGGCGTGCCCACGGCAAGGGCGATCACCGACGTTCGCGAGGCGTGTCCGCAGGTGACCATCATTGCCTCCGGCGGCATTCGCGATGGTCTCGATGTCGCGCGAGCCATCAGGCTCGGCGCGGACTTCGCTGGCCAGGCCGCAGGCATCCTGCCCGCGGCCCTCAACGGTGCCGACGCTGTTGCAGAGCACATCGCAATTCTCGTCGAGCAGCTACGCATCGCCTGCTTCTGCACTGCGAGCGCCGACCTTGCCGCGTTGCGCCGGGCGCCGCTCCTCTCCGGGGCGGATTGAGGGGATGGTATCGTGGCGCAGGACCGTGGTCATGGACGCCCGCTGGCGGCGACAGCGGATTTTGTCGCGAGCCGAGCAGCAGATGCCGGCAGTCTTCAGGTGATGCCGAGCGCGAGGCCTGCTGATGCGGGGTCATGCGGTGATGGGGCCGAACCGCTTCCGACGGCGATCGTCGTCGGCGGGGGCATCGGCGGCATGGCAGCGGCCCTGCGACTGAGATCGAAGGGCTGGGCGGTGACGCTCATCGAGCGGCAGGCGGAGCTCGGTGGACGCGCGCAGGTCTACATCCATGACGGCTTTCGTCACGACGCCGGCCCGACGATCATCACGGCGCCGTTTCTGATCGACGAGCTTTTCGAGCTGTTCGGACGGCGGCGCGAGGACTACCTGAGGCTGGTCCCGCTTGCGCCGTGGTACAGGTTCCACTTCCACGACGGCACCACATTCGACTACGGCGGGACCATCGAGGACACTCTCGCCGAGATCCGGCGGATCGAGCCCAGAGATGTTGAAGGCTATCGGTGCTTGCTCGAGCATTCGCGCTCCCTTTACGACATTGCCTTCACGAAGCTCGCGACGCGGCCGTTCGACTCGCTCAGCATGCTCCTCGCCCAGACGCCGCGGCTCGCCAGACTGCGCGCCGATCGGTCGGTCTGGAAGCTCATCGCGCGACATCTGTCGAACGACAAGCTCCGCCGCGCATTTTCGATCCAGCCCCTTCTCGTCGGCGGCAATCCGTTCACGACGACGAGCATCTACGCGCTGATCCACTATCTCGAGCGGCGCTCTGGTGTCTTCTTCGCGATGGGTGGCACGGGCGCGCTGGTTACCGCGTTGCGTCGTCTTCTCGCGGAGACCGGCGTGATCGTGCGCACTGCGACGACCGTCGAGAAGGTGCTGGTCGAGCGGGGCGAGGCGCGCGGCGTGCGGCTCGCAGACGGTGAGGTGATCCGGTCCCGGGTCGTCGTTTCCAATGCCGACCCGATGCATCTCTATGGCCACATGATCGACCGTGAGCACATCCGCCTCACAACGCGAGCAAAGCTCGCGTCGCGGCTCAGCATGGGGCTCTTCATTCTGTATTTCGGAACGCGGCGGACCTACCCAGCTGTGGCCCACAACACCATCTGGCTCGGCGAGCGCTACAAGGAGCTGCTCGCTGATGTTTTCAGGAACGGTGTTCTGGCCGACGACTTTTCGCTCTACCTGCACCGGCCGACCGCTACCGATCCGAGCTTTGCGCCGCCGGGCTGCGACAGCTTCTATGCGCTGTGTCCGGTTCCGAACAATGCTGCGGGGATCAGTTGGCGCGTCGAGGGTCCAAAGCTCCGATCCCGCGTCATTGCAGCGCTCGACCGCACGATACTTCCGGGTCTCAGCGAATCGATCACGGCGGACTTCTTCGTGACGCCCGACGATTTCGCCGACCGCTTCTTGGCAGTCGAAGGCAGCGGCTTCTCGGTTGCGCCATATTTCCTGCAGTCGGCCTGGTTCAGGTTCCACAACCGGTCGGAAAGCATCCGCAATCTGCATCTCGTCGGGGCCGGGACGCATCCCGGCGCCGGCATTCCGGGTGTCCTCTGCTCGGCGCGGATTGCGGCGGATCAGATTGGTGAAGCGGCTGTTGGGTCCGTCGCCGTCAGTGAATTGGCGGCAGGTATCCGGTAGCTCCGGGCGGTCGACAGACAAGAGGGCACCTGCGAGATGCGCGGAGCATGTAAATTTTATTGGACAAATTAAAACGTACAATACAAGTTACGTTATGTCGAAACCCAGATGAGCCGGAGGCACGGCCGATCATGGATCCACGAGAGAGAGTTGAGCTGGCACTCGAAAGCTCCGTAATGGGAGCGTCTCGCGACGGTTGCCCGCCGGGTCTCGCTGCAGCCGTCCGCCATGCCATCTTCCCTGGCGGCGCCCGTGTACGGCCACTGCTGTGTCTCGGCGTGTCTGTCGCGTGTGGTGACGGCGCGCCCAAGGCGGCCGATGCGGCTGCCGCGGCAATAGAGCTGCTGCATTGCGCCTCGCTCGTCCATGACGACCTGCCTTGCTTCGACGATGCCGATCTTCGGCGCGGCAAACCGTCCGTGCATCGTGCCTTCGGTGAGCCGATCGCGGTGCTCACGGGCGACGCGCTGATCGTGCTCGCTTTCGAGACGATGGCCATGGCCTGCCGCAATGCTCCGCGCATGCTGCCGGACCTCGTCTCGATCCTGTCGAAGGCCGTTGGCATGTCGGGCGGGCTTGCGGCCGGGCAGGCGTGGGAGAGCGAGGCGAACGTGCCCCTCGCGACGTACCATGGAGCCAAGACGGGCTCGCTGTTCGTTGCCGCAACGAAGGCAGGCGCGCTCGCGGCAGGGGCGGATCCTCTCGCTTGGGAGGAGTTCGGGTCGAGGCTCGGCGAAGCGTATCAGATTGCCGACGATATTCGCGATGCCTGCTCGACAAGTGCGGAGCTCGGCAAGCCCGTAGGTCGCGACGTGGCGCTCGGGCGGCCGAGTGCGATCCGGAATTTCGGCCTCGAGGATGCCTTCAAGCATCTCGACGGGCTCGTGGACAGCGCCTTGTCAGCTGTGCCGGCCTGCCCGGGTGCCGCGGAGTTGAAAAGTATCGTGCGCCGCCAGGTGCGCTGGTTCGTGCCGAAAGAGAGTGCGCTCCACGCCGCATAAGGCCGGCGATCGGGGAGCAGGCTGCCGGGGAAACTCAAGATGCTACGCGAGCCAAGGTCCGACAAGTCGGCGCCACATATGCAGCCCGTCACCCCGTCCGCGGCTGCTGGGTCAAAGGAGCGGCAGGCCGATCTTGCGTCTTCTGGAGCCGCTTTTGCACGGGGGTTCCCGTTCTCTGCAATCGTCGGGCAGACCGAGATGTGCACGGCGCTCCTGATTGCCGCCGTGGAGCCGACCATCGGCGGTGTTCTCGTTCTCGGCGATCGGGGCACCGGAAAATCAACCGCTGTCAGGGCCCTGTCGGCGCTGTTGCCGCCTATCGAGGTGACGGTCGGTTGCCCGTTCGGCTGCAATCCGACCTAAGGCGTGCGCTGCACGGCATGTGTCATTGCCGCAGCAGGGGAGCCGCTGCGGTCGAGACTTGCACCCGTGCCGATGGTGGATCTGCCGCTTGGCTCGACGCAGGACCGGGTGCTCGGCTCGCTCGACCTCGAGCGAGCCCTCGCAGAGGGGGTCAAAGCCTTCCAACCGGGGCTGCTCGCGGCGGCTAACCGCGGGTTTCTCTACATCGACGAGGTCAACCTGCTGGATGATCATCTCGTCGATCTGCTGATCGATGTGGCGGCGTCGGGCGTCAACATCTTCGAGCGGGACGGCCTAAGCGTGCGCCACCCCGCCCGCTTCGTCCTGGTCGGCAGCGGAAATCCCGAGGAAGGCGAGCTCCGCCCTCAGCTCCTGGACCGCTTCGGGCTCTGCACGGAAGTGCGCACGCCGACCGACATCGCCTCGCGCGTCCAGATCGTCAAGCGCAGGGATGCCTATGAGCGCGATCAGGAGGCGTTCTGCGAGTCGTGGCGCGACGAGGACACGCGCATTCGGCGCAAGATCGTCGGGGCCCGTGCCGGCATCGGTCGAGTGACCGTCTCCGATGCGGTGCTCGAGCAAATAGCTGGCCTGTGCCTGTCGCTTGGCACAGATGGAATTCGCGGTGAGTTGACGCTCGTCCGGGCGGCGCGCGCGCTTGCCGCGCTGGATGGCCTCGAAACGATCGAGGCATCGCATATCAAGACAGCAGCGCCGCTGACGCTGCGTCACAGGCTGCGCCGCAATCCGCTCGACGAGACCGGCTCATCGGCTCGAATTTCGCGAGCCCTCGACGAGCTCGATCTCGAATGACGGCTTTGCGCGAGAGCGGCGACCGCGCCCGACGGGCGAGCGACGCCGCACTCGCCGCGATCCTCCTGGCAGTGGCCCCTCGCGAGCTCGGTGGCGCATCGATACGGTTGGCCGCTGGATCGGTCGCCGAGGCATGGATCGACCTTGCTGTGCCGGAGGTCCCCGGGAGGCCGAGGCCTGTCCGACTGCCGATCGGTCTCACCAACGAGCAGCTTGCCGGCGGTGTCGATCTTGCAGCGACGCTTGCGGTCGGCCGCAAGGTCATGCAGCCGGGGCTCATCGAGCGGAATAAGGGCTGCGCCCTGATCGTCCCGTCCGCCGAGCGCTGGTCCGCCGAGGCAGCGGCGTGTCTGGTCGGGCGTATCGACCAGCGGTGCGACGCCGATGCGGACGGGCCGACTGAAGGCCATCTGCTGCTCGCACTTGACGAAGGGTGTGGCGAGGACGAGCGACCGCCGGAGCTGCTCTGCGATCGTCTCGCGTTTCTCATCGACCTAGCCGGACTTCGCGAGGCCGACGTCGCCGGCCCTACGGACCTCACGGATCGTCTGGAGGCGGCGCGAGCGCTTCATCCGAATGTCGCCGTT
>DAORNH010000023.1:0-1762 GCA_035440865.1 Hyphomicrobiaceae bacterium
CCATCATCAGGTGGGTCGCGAGATCGAGGCCGGCGTCGAGATACGCAGGGTCGACTCCCCGCTCGAAGCGGTAGCGCGCCTCTGTCTGCAGGCCGAGCCGGCGGCCGGTCGCCGCGGTCTTCAGGGGATCGAAATAGGCGCACTCGATCAGGATGTTCTTCGTCTCGTTCGTCGAGCCGCTCGCCTCGCCGCCGAGAATGCCGCCGAGGCCGAGCACGGCACGATCATCCGCGATCACGCACATCGGCGGCTCGACCACGTAACTCTTGCCATCGAGGCCCTTGAAGCCCTCGCCGGGGTTCGCAATTCGGGCCCGGATCGTCCCATGCAGCTTGTCGGCGTCATAGACGTGCAGCGGCCGGCCGCGGTCGAAGCTCACGTAATTGGTGACGTCGACGACGGCGTTGATGGGACGCTGACCGATCGCTTTCAGTCGCGCCTGCATCCAGGCGGGCGAGGCGCCGTTCTTGATGCCGCGGATGTAGCGGCCGTAGAACGCCGAACAGCCGCTCGCGTCCGCGCCGTCGACGTCGATCGGTACCGGACAATCGTAGCTGCCCTCGACCTTCGCGAGCTTCGGCTCTGCCTTGAGCTTGCCCATGCCGGCGGCGGCGAGATCGCGTGCGATGCCGCGGATGCCCGTGCAATCCGGCCGGTTGGCGGTGAGCTTCACGTCGAGAACGGGGTCGTCGAGGCCAAGCGCGTCGATGTAGCGTTTGCCAATGCTCGTCGCGAACGTCTCGCCGAGATCGATGATGCCCTGGTGATCGTCGGAGAGCTCGAGCTCGCGCTCCGAGACGAGCATGCCGTTCGAGACCACGCCGCGCACGGGGCGCTTGTCGAGCGTGATCTTGGTGCCGGGAATGTAGGTGCCGATCGGCGCAAACACGCCGATCATGCCCGTCCGGCAATTCGGCGCGCCGCACACCACCTCGACGACGCCCGCGCCCGTGTCCACCTGGGCAACGCGCAGCTTGTCGGCGTCGGGATGCTTCTTGGCATCGAGCACGCGAGCGACGATGAACGGCGCGAGCGCTTTCGCCGGGTTCTCGATGCTCTCGACCTCGAGGCCGATCATGGAGAGCTTGGCGGCGAGCGCCTCCGCGGTCGCGTCTGTGTCGAGGTGGTCACGCAGCCAGGAGAGAGTGAGCTTCATGGGAGTACTCGCGAACGTCGGGCGCACCGCGCCTGGAATTGTCTTTGAACCGGCACTTCGGGGTCCGACTACGAGGACACTCCGCCCGCCAAGGTCGGCACGTCGAGCGGCAGAAAGCCGTAGTGGCGCATCCAGCGGAGGTCAGCAGCGAACATATCGCGCAGGTCCGGGATGCCATACTTCAGCATGGCGATGCGATCGAGGCCCATGCCGAAGGCGAAGCCCTGGTACTTTTCCGGGTCAAGGCCGCAGTTGGCGATCACGTTCGGGTGCACCATGCCGGAGCCGAGGATCTCGAGCCAATCCGAGCCCTGCCCGAACTTGATCTGCCCGCCCGAGCGGTCGCACTGGATGTCGACCTCGGCCGACGGCTCAGTGAACGGGAAATGCGAGGCACGGAAGCGCATATTGACACTGTCGACCTCGAAGAAGGCCCGGCAGAACTCCTCGACGCACCACTTGAGATGACCCATATGGGTTGCCTCGTCGATGACCAGCGCCTCGATCTGGTGGAACATCGGCGTGTGCGTGCGATCGCTGTCGAGACGATAGACGCGGCCCGGCGCGATGATCCGGATG
This sequence comes from Hyphomicrobiaceae bacterium, assembly GCA_035440865.1. Classification (GTDB taxonomy): domain Bacteria; phylum Pseudomonadota; class Alphaproteobacteria; order Rhizobiales; family Hyphomicrobiaceae; genus DAORNH01. Next base: position 1,736 of record DAORNH010000023.1, read on the forward strand.
GGCGGCTTCTGCGACATCATCGTGCGG
>DAORNH010000023.1:1846-11249 GCA_035440865.1 Hyphomicrobiaceae bacterium
GTGTCGTGCTCCTGGCGCGCTGGATGCTCCGGCGGGATGTTGAGCTTTGTGAAGTTGAGGTCGTCAGTCTCGATGTCCGGCCCCTCGGCGACCGAAAATCCCATGTCGGCGAAGATCTCGATGATCTCATCGTAAACCTGCGAGATCGGGTGGATCCGACCGTCCGCCATGCCACCGAGCCGCACGGGAAGCGTCACGTCGGCCCGCTCGCGGGCGAGGCGGGCCGTGACCTCGGCGCGGCCAAGCTCGCCCTTGCGCGCCTCGATGGCCTCGGTGACGCGCACCTTCACGGCGTTGACGGTCTGGCCGAAGGTCCTGCGTTCCTCGGGCTTCATGGTGCCGAGCGAGGCGAGCAGCTCCGAGATCTGACCCTTCTTCCCGAGCGCTTGCACCCTTACGGCCTCGAGCGACGCGAGGTCGGCTGCCTTGGCCACGTCGGCGAGAAGTTGCGCCTCGATCGGCGCCGGATCAATCGTAGACGACATGGGGCCTCCGGGAGTTCGGGAAAGTCAGTGAGAACCGGCGTATCTGAGGGTATTTCGGCGGAGACTGGCAGACGAGCACGGCTGCAAACGCCACCGGCCGGCCACCCTTCGGCAGCCGGCTCATGTCGAGCGCGCCTCGAGCGGGTGACGCCGTCAGGCCTTGGCGGTCGCGGGCATGGCGGCCTGAGCCTGGCCGACAAGTGCCTTGAATGCGCCCGGGTCCTTCACGGCGATATCGGCGAGCACCTTGCGGTCCACGGCGATTCCGGCCTGCTCGAGGCCGTGAATAAATCGGCCGTAGGTCATGCCGTGCTCACGCGCCGCCGCGTTGATGCGCTGGATCCAGAGCGCGCGGAACGTGCGCTTCTTGCGCTTCCGGTCGCGATAGCCGTACTGCAGCGCCTTCTCGACGGCCTGCTTGGCAACGCGGATCGTATTCTTCCGCCGGCCGTAGTAGCCCTTGGCGGCCTTCAAAACCTTCTTGTGCTTCGCATGAGCGGTGACGCCGCGCTTGACGCGTGCCATGGGGAATCTCCGTCAAAGGTGATTGGTCAGGGGTAACGACAGCCGAACCCGCGCTTAGCGGTCGTAGGGCATGTACTTCTTGACGATCTTGGCGTCGCTGTCGTTCAGCACCATGGTGCCACGGGCCGTGCGGATGAACTTCGCCGTCCGCTTGATCATGCCGTGGCGCTTGCCTTGGGCCTGAGCCTTCACCTTGCCGGTGCCGGTCATCTTGAAGCGCTTTTTGGCGCTGCTCTTGGTCTTCAGTTTGGGCATTTGGCTCGTCCTTTCTGGGACCGGACGCGGTCCTGTGACGGATCGCGCTATCAGCGGCCCGCAGCTTCGCGCGAAGCATCACGCGAAGGGAGCCAACCGGTCAGGGTTAAGCAGCAAAGCCGCCACGGCATGCCCCGCCGGGCGGCTTCGGAGCGCGTTATATGTGGAGCCGGGTAGAATTGCAACACACTGCCACCCGACCAGGCAGGCGAGACGCTTCAGGTACCGTTGGCGCTGTGAATTTCCGGGAAAAACAGATCCTTCCACGAGGTCGGCTTCGTCTTGATGGTGCCGACGCGGTGCATGAACTCGACGAACTTGCCGACGTTGCTCGGCACCTTCGTGAACTCGAGACCCTTACCCATCATCAGCTCGTCCATGGTCTCCGGCGAGGTGCGCCTGTCGTTGGCGGCCACCAGATAGAGCCGGCCGGCGGCCTTCTTGTCCTTGGAAATCAGAGCGAGCGCCTCGTCATAGGCGGCGTTAACGGCGGCATAGACGGTTGGATTCTCTGATCGGAACTTGCTGGTCGAGGTCCACGTGAGGCCGGTCGAAGGTCCGCCCATGATCTCGAAGAAGGTCGTGACCGTGCGGATATTGGGCGACTTAAGCTCGACCTCGTTGAAGGGCGAGGTTGCAAAGTGCGTATTGATTTCGTGGACAGGGTTCAACACTGCGGCCAGCGCCTCGGGATGCGGGAGCGGCACAATGATGTGGTCGAGCTTGTTGTGACCGCCGACGCCGAAGACCTTCTCCGCCGCGATTTGCAGCGCGAGCGCCTGAGTCGAGACGCGCAGCGACGGAATCGCGATCCGATCCTTCTCGGTGAAATCCTTTAGTGATTTGATGTTCGGGTTTCGCGTATTGAGCCAAATATCGTTGTTGGCGATAGCGGCTACAGCCTTGATCTCGCCCTTCGTCCGATCCCAGATCAAGGCCATCGACGGCACACCCTGGGCAGCGAAGTGCAGGCTGCCCGACAGGAACGCGTCATTGAGTGCCGCCGGACCGCCGAGCTTCGCCCACTTCACTTTGACGTCGCCCATCTTCTTGGCTTCGAGGTGCTTCTCGACGAGCTTCAAGTGCTCCATCAGCACCATCGGCAGGTAGACAGCGCCGAACTGCTGCCCGAGGATCACCTCCTTGACCTCGGCCCTCACGGCCGATGTCGCGGCGGTCCCCGCCAAGGCCAGCGCGGCGAGCGCGCCTACGATCCGTGCCTTCATACTCTGCTCTCCCTTGCGCGGGACTTGATTGATGACGCCCGCATGCCGGCATCCTAGCAGGCTCGGGGTAACGCGGTCACGCCCATGCCCGGCATCGACAGCGCTTGGCAATGCGCCTATAGCTGCGCCGATCCCGAAAGCCGGAGACGCTCGTGACCCGTCCAGCACGCCCAGCCGCAAAGCCAACGCAGTTCGTCGACAACGAGAGGGCGATCGTCACCGAGTGGCGGTTTGCGCCGGGCGCCGAGACGGGCTGGCACCGCCACGGCCACGATTATGTCGTCGTGCCGATGACGAATGGCGAGCTGCTGCTCGAGGAGCCGGGCGGCACATCTCGGACCGCGCCGCTGACCGCGGGCGTGCCCTACTTCAAGTCCGAAGGCGTCGAGCACAACGTCGTCAACGCGAGCTCGCACGAGGTCGTCTTCGTGGAAATCGAGTTCAAGCGTAAGGCCTGACGCGCCGGGCCTCGAAGCGTCGCCGTGACGCCTTGTTCCACGCACTGTCGCCGCTATTCTCGCCGACAAGATGAGCAGCACTCCCCGCGGAGACCCCGATGGTCGACTTCGCCGAGCAACGAGAAAACATGGTCGAGTCGCAGGTGCGGCCGAGCGACGTCACGGATCGCCGCGTGTTGCGTGCCATGGCCCAGGTGCCGCGCGAGCGCTTCGTCACGAGCGGGCTGCGCTCGATCGCCTATTCAGACGGCCCGGTGAAGGTGTCTGATCAGCCGGTGCGCTATCTGCTGGCGCCGCGCACGCTCGGCAAGCTCGTGCAGCTGCTCGAGATCGGCGACAGGGACGTCGTGCTCGTACTCGGCTGCTCGACGGGCTATTCGACAGCGATCATCGCCCGCGTTGCCCAGTCCGTCGTGGCGGTCGAGGAGGAAGCGGCGCTCGCCGACAAGGCGCAGACACTGCTCGCCGACCTCGGCATCAACAATACGGCCGTTGTCGCGGGGTCGCTCACGTCGGGGAAGGCGAGCGAGGGCCCGTTCGATGCGATCTTCATCAACGGCTCGGTCGAGGAGGTGCCCGCGGCCATTCTCGATCAGCTGAAGGACGGCGGACGCCTCGTGACGGTCGAGCCCCATGACGGCGTCGGTCGCGCGGTGCAGTGGCGCCGCTCGGGCAAGACCTATGGGCGGCGCGTCGCCTTCGACGCGGCAGCCCCCCGTTTGAGCGAGTTCGACAAGAAGCGCGAGTTCGTGTTCTGAGCAATCGCGGCGTTGTTGATCTGGTCTTGCGGTCCGTTTGGCGCAGCTTCGCGATGCTGGCAGTGTCCGGGATAATCGCCGCCGCGCCGGCGGGCGCAAGCCCCCCGGACAAGCGCTCGCCCATACCTGCGGGCCTGCCCGTCGCCGTCGACGTCATGGGCGCGTCTGAGCCCGTGCTGTGCGCCGAGAAGGACAACGTGACTGTGAACTTCACGGCGCCGGGCGTACGTGCATTCCGCATCGAGGCGGCCCACCCTGCCTACATCGGCTCGCTCGTCGCCGACAGTTTCGCAGCCGACTGGGCCGCCTGCGACATGACCGGCGACCCTGCGCATGCAGGCGCGGTCACGGCGCCGACCCGCCGAACCATCTACGAGGAACCTGAAATCTGGCTCGTCGGCTGGACGTTCCCGACCTTTTGGCGTCCGGCAACGGCCACAGTCCGGATCGGCGATCGGGTGGAGCGCGGGCTTCATCTCGTCCAGGTCTGGATGATCCGCCCGATGGGCGGCGAGGAAATCCTCGTCTTCTATCCGCAGGACGGCTACTGGCGCGCTCGCCCGCTCGCGCCCGCCGGCAAGGCGCCGACAGCGTTCGGCTCCTCGTTCCTGCTCGGTCCTGTCGAAGTCGACCGCCGGCCGATCGTGCGCCTGGACGAGATCGCTTTCGATCCGAAGGCGCGCAGCTTCACGCTGAAGTTCGCCCGCGGCGGCAGCGCAACCCTGAGCCTCGCCGCCATCGACCAGAACCGGACGATCCTCGACATCGCCTTCGATCGCGCCATCGAGGGCGTACCGTTCGCCGCGCTCCGCTCGATGTACGTAACCGAGACGAACAACGACGTCGCGCGGATCGGCATCCGAGCGAAGGGCGCCAAGGGCTGGTCGGAGGAGCCGATCATGTCCTTCAAGCGGGCAGCGGCCACGTCGGTGTGGGCCGGTCGCGTCGCGCCATCGCGGCACAACACGAGCTCTCCCGACATGATCTTCGACAGTTTCCGCGGCGCGCCACGATAATCGTCAGAGCTGGGCGCCGTCACCCCAGTTGGCCAGCAGCGCCTGGTAGGCCGGATCAGAATAGCGCGTCGGCAGGAACGCGGGGGCGTAGTCCGGCGGCGCGAGACCCAGCATGTGCCGCGCGACGAGTTCGCCGCCCGCCATGCTCGACATGATGCCGAAGCCCGAATAGCCGCAGGAAAGGTAGATTCCGTCCACAGACGACGGCCCGATCAGTGGCCGGTTCTCGCGCGTCTTCATGTAATAGCCCCCGTCGATGTAGGGGCGGACGCCCTTGTCGAGGTAGGCGCCGAGCGCCGGCACGATCGTCGACATGCCGCGCAGTGCGATCTCGCCGTAATTCTCATCTTCGGCGAGTGGATAGACGACGTCGCTCGGCTCGACGTGATAATTGTAGAGGATGAGCAGCGTCGCGCTCTGCGGGCCGCCATCGGGACGGCCGTGCACGCCCGCGGGAAAAGGCTCGGTGAGCCAGCGCATGGAATCGTCGGCCGCAAGCGCTTCCCGCTCCTCCCCATTCCAGGGCAATCGCTGGGGATCGAGCCAAATCAACATCGGCGCATGACGCGGCACCGCGCCGAGCGTGTCCTGGATGCTGATCTTCAGATGGCGCTCGGCGAACAGCGGAAGCTCGATGCCGAGCGAGGCGGCGAGCGGGCTGATCTTGGGCCCGGCTGCGAGAACCAGATGCGTCGCCTCGAGATTCGCCCGTCCCTCGCCGCTTTCGATATTGACGGAGACGAGGCGCCCGCCTTGCGTCTCGGCGCCTGTAACTCGGCCGCGAAGCGTGCGAACACCGTGCTCGCGCGCCGCATCGAGCATCGTCATTCCGAGTTGCTGCGCGCTGAGCCAGCCTGCGCGGCGCACATGCGCGATGCAACGCGTCTCGGGCGCGAGATACGGGAAGTACTCGCGGATCAGGGCGCGATCGGTGATGACGTCGGCGCCGGTCAGCGGACTCTCGAAGCCATGAGCTGCAGCCGACACGTAGGACCGGCTGCCGGCCCCGTGGACCCGTACGGCACCCGCCCCACGCGCCTCGGCGACCCGCGCGTTCTCTATCAGCCAATCGGCCTTGGCCGGATCGGCGGAGGCGAACACGTAGCCGCGACGGTTGAGATTGAACCGGTTTCCGGTCGTCTGCGCGAGACCCTCGATGAGGTCAATGCTGCGGTTCATGAAGGCGGTCATGGCCTGATCGGGACCCGGCCACCAGTTGCGATAGGCCTCAGTCGACTTGTCGGAGGTGAGCGACAGCGGATTGCCCTCCTCGACGAGTACGACATTGCGGCAGCCATGCACGACGGCGAGTTGGTAGACCGCCGCAACGCCCGCGATGCCGGCCCCGCAGATCACGAACTTCGCCGTCGCAACGCTCATAGCTGCATCCTTCCTGCCGCCGTGGCGCCCCCGGACGGAGCCGCCGTCACACGTCGCTCCTATAGAGGTAGATCGGGCTCGACCAGGCGCGATGCCCATCCTCCTGGGTGACACGCACGTAAAGCCGCGTATCACCGGTGTCGCTGAGGCGGATCTTGCGCCGGAGCGTCACGCGGCGCTCGCTCATGCGATCGGGGAGGCGATAGAACCGCACCGCACGATCGAGCCCGCCTCCCTCGAAGGTGCGATCCTCGAGGCCGATCTGGGCGAGCACAAGGATGCCCTGACAGTGCGCGGTCTCGAAGGCGAGCCGGCCCTCGCGCGCCGCCTCGAGGCGAATGTCGATGCCGCCGAAATTGCCGGTCGTCACCGCTTTCCATTCGAGGCTCGTGCGGCTCTGCTTCTGGATGCCGCGATCGAGGTTCCAGTTGTTCAGCACCGAGGCACTGGCGATGCCGTTCGCCTCGAGCTCGAGCACACCGTCCCAGATCGTGGTGCGCGCGCGACCGCGGTACTCAGCCCCCTGATAGAGAAGCCGGATTCGTGCACCTAGATCGCTATCGCTGAACGGCCGATAGGTCTCGATCAGCTTCGTGGCGTCGAAAACGTCCACCCGCTCGATCGGCGCCGAACCAACGACGTCGATGACTAGATCGACCTCGGCATCGGCCACCTCGGCGATGTCGCCCATGATCATGTGGCGCGTGTCGGCAATGCGCGTATCGGGGAAGTGGTCGGGATCGCGCTCGAAAAGCACCGCAGGTCGCGCCGTCGTCACCTCGACGGCGAGGCTCATCCGGTTCCCTGTCGTCGCATAGTGATGCCGGCGTCGCATCGCCTCGAAGACGGCATCGCGATCGAGCCGCGGGGCCAGGAAGCAGGTGAGTCCGCCCATCGAGCCGAAGAAGGAGGCGCCGGGCGTGCACGCGCCGGGCCGGCCCTTGTGGCCATCCGAGTTGGCGACGATGCCGACGCGATACCCCTTCGCGAAGGCATCGTGCAGGAGCCACTCGAATGTGCCCCACGCCGAATGCACCTCGACTGCGGTCTCGAGACGGCCGTCATGGGCGAGCGTGATGTCCGCATAGCGACCGCCAACGTGCGCGGCGACGACGCAATCGCGCCCTGCGAGCGCGCGAAAGAGATCGGCCGCCGTATGGGCGTCGGTGTGCTCGTCGACCATGTCGCCGACGTCGGCGATCTGGGCGTGGCTCGAGCGATGGATGGTCTCGCCCTCGTGCCGGAAGTGCACGTTGCGATCGCCGCCGACCGCCGTGTTGGCGCTCCATTCGTAGCCGGGAATGGCGACGAAGCGGCCCGGCTTGTCGAGCGAACGCGTCAGCTCGTTGAGGTCGCGCCAGAATGCGCCGGTGATCTGGAAGTCGTTCCCCTGGTGGCCCATCACGTCAAGGAAGGCGCGATCGCGGCCGAACTCGAAATACTCGCGCGCCGATCCCGTGCCGAGCGTCTCGTCTGATTGCCCGTGCGTGTCACCCCAGTAGTGCACGAGCGACGCATCTGTTGGTGCGACGTGGAGCGTATTGGAGCGGACGAGCTCGCGGCCGTCCGTCGTCTTCACCGCGATCTGGAGTTCGCCATCGTCGTCCAGCGTGAGGCCGTCTACAATCGCTGACTGCGCCCCTGGCGCGAATTCGATCGTACGCGGCAGGCCGGCAACCGGCCGGCTCGGCTCGACGATCAGCGAGCGCGGCACATGCGGCGAGGGATTGCCCCACTTGTCATCAGCCCGAACGCCGAAGCGGAACGCTTCGCCCGAGCGAACAAGCGTCGGAAGCACGGCGCGCCACTGCACGCCGGATCCCGCCACGATGGCAATCTTCGGGCTCTCGGGCAGCGCGACGTAGTCGTAGGTTGCGATCGCATCGACGAGAACGTGGAACTCGAAAGCCCGCTCCGCATAGGTCTGGAGCCGGATACCCGGCGAGCCCTGTCGGCGATCACCGAAGCGGATCGTGATCGTATCGCCGGGCTTCAGGAAGTGCTTCATGACGCCGACATAGAGCGAGCGGCTCCAGGGGCGGATGTTGCGCTTGAACTCCCACTTGAGCTCGAGAGTCGCGCCGTTCGATGCCTCGGCAGTCGTGTATCCAGCCGCCTCAGGCTTGTCGAACTGCACGGGGCCGAAGTCGGTTGCGAAACGGAAGCCGATCTTGATCGAGCCCGTATCGTCGATGCCGAACTTGCCCGCCGTGTAGACGAGCGTGAACGACTGCATCGAGCCGGCCTCGAACTGGCCGGTGGGCTCGAGCGTCGCGCGGCCCATCAGCTCGGGCCGGTAGTCGGAATAGGGCATGGGATTGCTTCAAGCGTGATCGTGAGCGCGGGCTCACGCGGATGCACTCGTTGGTTCGATGCAAACTGGACCGAGCCTCGACCGGAATGTCAAGGTCGGCGCATTCCGGTCTGCCACCGTTCGACTTTCAGACGACAAATCCGCCCCAAGGAGCCCCGGGGCGGATCGCCGTTGTCCAAAGGGTGCCGGGTTCACTGACCCGGGAACTTGTAGTCGAGCAGGCGGGCATTCATGTAGCCCTGCTCAGCGATGCGGTTCCAGGCCATCAGCTCGCGACGCGCCTTGATGTAGGACGCCGCCGTCTCCTTGGTGAGCTCGTCCTTGTCGTCGAGCAGCTCCTGGATGACCTGGCCGGACGCGGCACCGTAAGCCGCGAGGAAGTCGTTCGGCAGCCGCTTCAACGTGACATTGTGCGTCTTGATGAGCGTCTCGAGCGCCTGGCCGTTGCGGGCGTCGAACTCGGCCGTGAGGAGGCGCGATTCGGCGCGCGCGCACTCCGTGAAGATGCGCTGCACGTCGGCCGGAAGTGCTGTGAACTTCTTCTTGTCGACCGTGATCTCGAGCGTGGTGCCCGGCTCGTGCATGCCCGGCCAGTAGTAGAACTTGGCGACCTTGTAGAAGCCGAAGGCGAGGTCGTTGTAGGGACCGACCCACTCGGTCGCGTCGATGGCACCAGACTGGAGAGCCGCGAAGATCTCGCCGCCGGGCAGGTTGACGGTCGTCATGCCGAGCTTCTTCAGGGCCTCGCCGCCGAGACCCGGAATGCGCATCTTCATGCCTTTGACGCTGTCGACGGAGGTGATCTCCTTGTTGAACCAGCCGGCCATCTGCACGCCAGTCGAGCCGCCGTGGAAGCCCTTGAGGCCGAACTTGTCGAGGATCTTGTCCCAAATCTGCTGGCCGCCGCCGAACTCCATCCAGGCCGAGGTCTCGTTGCCGGTGAGGCCGAACGGCACGGCCGAGAAGAACTGCAGGCCCTTGTTCTT
>DAORNH010000023.1:11273-22145 GCA_035440865.1 Hyphomicrobiaceae bacterium
AGTATGGAGCGGCGTGCATCAGGTCAGCGGCGCCGCGCGTGATGGCATCGAAGCTCTCGAAGGGCGGCACGAGCTCGCCGGCCGCGAACACCTTGATGGTGAGACGGCCATCCGTCGCCGCCGTCACAGACTCGGCGAATCGGTTGGCGCCCGTGCCGAGGCCGGGGAAGTTCTTCGGCCAGGTCGTCACCATCTTCCACTCGGTCTTGGCCTGAGCGATGGCTGGCGTGACGATCGCAGACGTACCGGCGCCGGCACCGACGACTGCGGCACCTGCCAGAAACTGACGGCGCCTTACGCGTGTCTCGCGCTTCTCGGATTTCATGGTCTCTCTCCCTGACTGGCCCGACGTGAGGCTGCACTCGCTTAGCGCGACTTGTGGTCCTGGCCAAGCTTGCTCGAGCGCTGGATGCCTTGCCAAAGCGGCGTGACTGTGGCTCCGGTGCCGCACGACAAGCCAGATTGACGAATATCAGGGCACCCGCCCATGCGGCCATTGCGCCACATGGGTCGTCATTCGTGCGGTCGGACCCCGGATCACCTTGCCGCCTTGGCTCACCACGCTTAGCCCTCGCTCTTCAGCAGCAAATCGAGGAATCCAATCGATGACGTTTCCAGCGCTCGCAGCGGCCGCGGCCGTCCTCACCCTCGGCATTCCCGCCATCAACGCTTCGGCGCAGGACGCTCCGAAAAAGGCGAAAGCTGCCGCCAAGGCCGCCCCGGTCAAGGCAAACTGCACGACCAGGTACGGTAAGGGCTACGCCTGGACCGAGAGCATGGCGCGATTCCAGGCCTGGGAGATCATTGCCCAGACGACCGGAAACTGGCCGATCATGATGGATAAGTTCCGCAACGAGGTCTACAAGTGCAAGCCGGATGGAAGCGGCTTCACGTGCCACTCCAAGATCGACGTCTGCAAGTCCTGAACACCGCGCATCGACGCGAAATTGCCCGCCGGCGCCCAGTGGCGATGACGGGCCATCCGGAGGCCGCCGGCCATGCTGCTCGAGGACAAGGTCGCGATCGTGACCGGCGCGGCTCAGGGCATCGGCAAGGCGTGCGCGATGCGGCTCGCCGCCGAAGGCGCCAAGGTTGTGATTGCAGACGTGAACGAGGAGCAAGGGGCAGCGCTCGTGGCAACGCTCAAGGAGTCGAGCCACGACGCGATCTTCGTATCATGTGATGTGGCCGAGCGCCTCGAGGTGCACAATCTCGTCGCCGCGACGCTCGATGCCTTCGGTCGCGTCGACGCCCTTGTCAACAATGCCGCCGTGATCGATGACGTGGCCTTTCTCGAGCTCGACGAGGCAGAGTTCGACCGGGTGCTCGACGTCAACCTGAAAGGCGCTTTTCTCGTCGGCCAGGCCTGCGCCAAGCAGATGGTGAAGCAGGCAGCGAAGCAGTCGCGCGGATCCGCCGGCGCGATCGTTAACATGTCGTCGGTGAACGAGAATTTCGCGCTGCCAGACCATGTCGCCTATACGATCTCTAAAGGCGGCATCGCTCAGCTGACCAAATCGATGGCGCTGGCGCTCGCCCCTTACCGCATCCGCGTCAATGCGGTCGGTCCCGGCACTATCGAGACGCCCATCACCGCGAGCGTGATCCGCGACGAAGCCATGCGCGCCAAGGCGCTCTCGCGGACGCCGCTCGGACGGTTCGGACGGCCAGAGGAAGTGGCGGCGGTTGTCGCGTTCCTGCTGTCGGACGAGGCGAGCTACGTCACCGGCACCACCGTGTTCGTCGACGGTGGCCGCCTTCCGCTGAACTTCGTGATGCCGACGGCCGACAAATCGCGAACCGAGCCGGCGGACGACGAGGACGGCTGATCGAGCCCGCGCGCCGACTACCCCCATCAGCCGAGCTTCAAGGCCTCGATGCGCGCCCGCGCGAACGCCGGCCGCGCCGTTAGCCGCTGCCACCAGTCTCGGACACGAGGGTAGCCTTCGAGCGTCAGGCCCAGCTCGGCCGTCTCGCCGATACGCACGATGTAGGGCGATAGCGCGATGTCGGCGAGCGTGAACATGTCGCCTGCGAGCCAGGGGCCGTCGCCGAGATCACGCTCCATTTTGTCGAGGCAGTGCCTGATGCCGGCCACGGCGCGTTGGCGCTCCGCCTCGGTGAAGGGTTCGCGGGCAACGCGGCGCCAGGCCTCGGCGCGCTCGGGCATCGGGGTCCGTGCGAGCTTGTCGCCGAGCTGGCTCTCGCTCCAGCGGCTCGCAGTCGGCCCCATCATGCGGTTCCAATTGAGCACCATGAACAGCTTGATGACGTCGGTATCGACGTACTGCGTCCACACCCGCATGTGCGCCCGCGTCAAGGGATCGACCGGGCGGAGCGCACGATCCGGAAAGACGTCCTCGAGATACTCATTGATGACACTGCTTTCGATGACGACGCGCCCGTGATGCACGAGCGTCGGCACAACACCATTCGGATTGAGCTTCAGGTAGTCCGGCGTCAGTTGCTCGTTCTCGAGCAGCTTCACGACGACGCCCGTCCAGGCAAGGCCCTTCTCCTCGAGGGCAAAGCGGACCTTGCGCGAGGCGCTCGAAGCCCAGGCATGGTAGAGGACGAGTTCGAATTTGGGGACGGGATCAGTGACCGATGTCATGGCAGCTCCAAACGATTGCCGGCATCTCTCATTGTAGCCTCCTCACCAGCCCATGAAAGAGGACCATCGCTATCGGGGGCGGCGGAGATCAGTCATCTCGATTGTTACGTCTCGGCACGACGCATCCCGGTACGACACACATCCCGGTACGACGCTGTGCACGAGCGGCGCTTCGGGATAACCTCGACGCGCGACGACCGGAGCCCCCCATGCGCTATGCATTCATACTGTTGTTCATGGCGGTGCCACTCGCTGAGATCGCACTCCTCGTCAAGTTCGGCCAGGTGTTCGGTTTCTGGGCGACGATCGGCCTGGTCGTCGGCACCGCGATCCTCGGCGGCGCCGTACTTCATTCGCAGGGCTTGCGCGCGTTGACGCGCATCCAGGCGTCAGCCGAGAAGGGTGAGGCACCCATCGGTCCGGTGATCGACGCCGGCTTCATCGCGCTCGCGGGATTTCTCCTGGTGACGCCCGGGGTGATAACCGATTCAATCGGTCTCCTGCTGCTCATCCCGCCGATCCGACGGCGTATCGCCCTCGTCGTCGTGCGCTGGGCCTTACGCAACTCCGAGATCAGGGTCGAGACGTTTCGCCGTGAGCGCGCGCGTACGCCGCCGCCTGGCGACGAGATGAGCGATGGTCCCGTCATCGACGTCAAGGCCGAGCGCCTCGACGAGCGGCCGATGAAACCGACAGGCAGCGACAACGGGTCAGGCCGACCCAACCATTGACCGGAGCAGCACGCGTTGCGCCAAAGTGGCGATGCATGATAGGCGCCTCATGAACCAGCGGGGAGAGCGAGCCCATGACCGACACGCCCAACACCAAGCCGACGGCCCAGGCCACTCCACCTGCCGGTGCCAAGACGGACGGTCAGCCGGCCAATGTCACGGCCCGCGCGGTCGCCCAGTACATCCGCGACCTGTCCTTCGAGAATCCCAGCGTCGAGAAGCAGATTGCCTCGCAGCCCGAGGCGCCGCAGATGAAGATCGAGCTCAATGTCAGCGGCAAGCCGATGGGCAAGGATCTCTATGAGAGCTCGATCGAGCTGAAAGCCACGGCCTCGGGAAAGGTCGGGACGATTTACATTCTTGAACTCACATACGCTGGTCTCTTCAAGCTCGAGAACATTCCGCCGCAGGCGCTCGAGCCGATCCTGCTCGTGAACTGCCCCATGTTGATTTTCCCGTTCGCGCGCCGGGTCGTCGCCGATCTCACGCGGGAGGGCGGCTACCCGCCACTGCTGCTCGACCCCGTCGATTTCGCCCAGCTCTACTTCGCCAAGCAGAAGCAGGTCGCCGCGGCCAAGGCGGGCGGCGGCACGCCACCCGTTGCCGGACGTGCCTGAGCGCCGTCAGCTGTCGCGCTTCTTCCAAAGCGCATTCGGCCCGAGCGTCTCGACGAATTTCGCATGCTCCGCCTCGGCCTCTGCGGTGAGCCGCGGCGCAAGAGGCCGTGTGCGGGCCTTGGCGCCGCCGCTCTTCTGCTGGCCGCGCCCCGATGTGCCGCGGGCCGGTCCGCCGACCAAGGCGAGCGTCGTCTGGCGCTCCCCGAGCAGCTCCATGTAGACCTCCGCGAGCAGCAGCGAATCCACCAGGGCGCCGTGCTTCGTGCGCTTCGAGTTGTCGATTCCGAACCGTTTGCATAGCGCATCGAGCGAGTTCGGCCCGCCCGGATTGCGCCTTCTCGCCAACGCCAACGTATCGACGACGCGCGTCATCTGCAGCGGCTTCCTCTTCACCCGCTCGAGCTCGCTGTTGATGAAGCCGACGTCGAAAGTGGCATTGTGAATGACGAGCGGCGCATCCGCGATGAAGGCGAGGAATTCGTCCACCACAGCCGCGAACTTGGGCTTGTCCGCGAGGAACGCGCCCGTGATGCCATGCACGGCGACGGCATCGGCCGGCACATCGCGCTCCGGATTGATGAAGGCGTGAAACTCGCGGCCGGTCGGCAGTCGGCCCATGAGTTCGACGCAGCCGATCTCGATCAGGCGATGCCCCGCCCTCGGATCGATGCCGGTCGTCTCGGTGTCGAGCACGATCTCGCGAGCTGTCATGTGTCCGGCTCCTTCTCGTCTCAGGCCCAGTGGCGCTCGTAGGCATCGCCTTTTCGCCCGCGCAGCTCCGCAACGATCTTATCGACTGCGGCCTCGCTCTCGGGGATAGAGCCGCCCGTATCCACAACGTAGTCGGCGCGGCGGCGCTTTTCTGCATCCGGCATCTGGCGGGCGAGGATCGCGTCGAGCTTTTCGGGCGTCATGCCGGGCCTGGCGAGCACGCGGGCACGCTGCGCCTCCGCCGGCGCGCTGACGACGACCGTCACGTCGACGCGCTCGGCTCCGCCCGTCTCGAATAGAAGCGGCACTTCGATCACCGCAAGCTGGTCGCCGCGGGCGGCAGCGGCACGCAACTGCGCGCGCTCCGCCTCGAGGACGAGCGGATGGACGATGGCATTCAGCTTCTTGAAGCCCGACGAGTCCGCCAGGAGCTTCGCCGAAAGCCTTTGGCGATCGACGCGACCATTGCCTGTCGTTCCTGGAAAAGCCGCCTCGATCAGCGGCACAGCGGCACCCTCATAGAGCGTGTGCACCTCGGCATCGGCGTCGACGACGAGCAGCCCGTGATGCCGGAAACGCCCGGCCGCGGTCGATTTCCCCATACCGATGGAGCCGGTCAGTCCAATGAGCAGCATCCCTGGTCCTCGTCGCAGCCTGTTCAAATGTCGAGCATGCCGCGCTCGCGCAGCGCGCCGAGCAAAGGCAGCAGCGGCATGCCGAGCACCGTGAAGTAGTCACCCTCGATGGCCTCGAAGAGGCGGACGCCGAACCCTTCGAGCTCGTAGCACCCGACCGAGCTGAGAACCCGCGATCCAACACGACCAAGGTAGGCGTCGATCTCGTCGGTCGAGAGGCGGTGCATCGCAAGCCGGGCCGTCGCGACGTACCGCCAGACCGGCCTGCCCCCGCTCGCGATCACTGCTGCCGAATGCAGCTCGTGTGTGCGCCCGGCGAGGCGCCCGAGGGCCAGCCGCGCTCCCTGCAAGTCGGGTGCCTTATGGAGGATCGCGCCATCGAATGCGAGCACTTGATCCGAGCCGATCACGACTGCATTCGGGTGGCGCACGGAGACCTCGATCGCCTTCGCTTCCGCCAGGATCGCGGCGACTGTGCTTGGAGGCGACGCATCGTTCGCCTGCTCGATCGCACGCTCGTCGATGTTTGCGGGTATCACCTCGAAGTCGACACCGGCAGTGTCGAGCATCGTTCGCCGCGCCGCGCTCGCCGATGCGAGAATGAGGCGCCGGGGCGCCGTGCTCGACTTTGACCGGGCCTCAGCCATCGTCGGTCTCGGCGTCGATGGCGCGCGTGTGGCGGTCGTTGTACATCTTGATGATCGTCGCCGCCGTCTCCTCGATCGAGCGGCGCGTCACGTCGATCATCGGCCAGCCGTACTTCCCATAGAGTCGCTTGGAGTAGGCGATCTCGGCGGCGATCTGCTCCTTGTCCGCATAGGTCTCGATATCGCGATCGGAGAGCAGGCGAACCCGGTTGCGACGGATCTCGGCGATGCGGTCGACGCTCGCGACGAGGCCGACAACAAACGTGTTGTGCGGGCGCGTCAGCTGCTCGGGGAGCGCGATCGACGGGACCAGCGGCACATTCGTCGTCTTGTAGCCGCGCTGCGCGAGATAGATGCTCGTCGGGGTCTTGGAGGTGCGCGAGATGCCGACGATGACGATGTCCGCCGTGCTGATGTCGGCGGGGAGCTTGCCGTCATCGTGGGCCATGGTGAAGTTCAAGGCCTCGATCCGCTTGAAGTAGCCGGCATCGAGCACGTGCTGGCCGCCGACGATGGGCGTCTTGGCGGCGCCGAGATACGATTCGAACACCCGCATGATCGGCTCGAGCGCATGCAGCGAAGGAACGTTCAGCTCCTTGCAGCGTGCTTCCAGAGATGCGGAGAGTTCGGAGTTCACCATCGTGTAGAGCACGATGCCGGGCGTTGAGGCGACCTCCTGGAGGACGCGGTCGAGCTGGCGCTGCGAGCGAATAAGAGGATGCATATGCTCGATCGGGCGCACCTGGGCGTACTGCGCCGCGGCCGCCTTGGCGATCATTGTCAGTGTCTCGCCGGTCGAATCCGACACGAGATGCAGGTGGAAGTAGCTGGCGGGCCGCTGGGTCATGTAGTGCCGTTGGCTCGTCTGTGGAGAAGAGGTGCGGTTATCCACGCCACCGGGCGTCGGGCGGCCGTGCCAATAACAAGTAGCGCCTTTTCAACAGAGTCGTCCACGCGAGCACTTTCGCTGCGACAGAAATGCAGCCCGGGCAGGAGCAGACGCAACGCGAAAATCGCGAGCCCGATATCATCATGTTGTCGACAGCCGATCCACAACCCAGGCCGCGTCGTACGCGCTATCGATGTCCTTGTGACCTCAGTCGAATTGGCTCCACCTTGTGGTCTGCCTGCTCGCGACATACAAGATGCGGGCTCGATGCCGGGGATCGCGCGTTCCATGGGGACAAGCGGCGTGCAAGCAGCTGCCCCCGAAGTACACCCCGGTAAAGAGCAATAACAATAATCTTTCAGACTCTGTCTTGAGATTCAGAAGGGCAGAACCGGTGAGCGCTTCGAAGCCGACACGTCACTTTCTCAAGCCCTTTCAGGGCAGGGCGACGGCGCCACCGCCGATCTGGCTCATGCGCCAGGCTGGCCGCTATCTGCCTGAGTACCGGGCGACGCGCGAGAAGGCCGGCGGCTTCTTGAAGCTCGTCTACAGTCCCGAGCTTGCCGCCGAGGTCACGCTGCAGCCGATACGCCGCTACGGCCTGGATGCGGCGATCCTCTTCTCCGATATCCTGGTTGTGCCCGACGCCCTCGGCCAAGGCGTGCGCTTCGTCGAGGGTGAGGGACCGCGTCTCGACCCCATCAGGGAACCGGCCGACATTGCCCGCCTGAGGCCGAAGGGGGCCGGCTCCAAGTTCGAAATTGTCGCTGCGACGGTCGCCCGGCTCCGCCAGGATCTGCCGCGTGAAACCGCCCTCATCGGCTTCTGCGGAGCACCCTGGACGGTTGCAACATACATGATCGCCGGCGAAGGCTCGACCGATCAGGCCGACGCCCGCGGTTTCGCATATCGCGATCCCAACGCGATGCAGGCGCTGATGGACATCCTTGTCGCCGCCTCGATCGAGTACCTATCGCTGCAGGTGAAGGCCGGCGCGGATGCGCTTCAGATCTTCGATACGTGGGCCGGCAGCCTCGCCGAAGACCAGTACGAACGCTGGGTGATCAGCCCGACACTCGCCATCACCACGGCCATCCGCGCGCGACACCCGGGCGTGCCCATCATCGGCTTCCCGCGCGGGGCTCACGCGAGTGCTTCGACCTACCTGCAATTCGCCGGCGTCGACGGCATCAGCTGCGATACGTCCATGCCGCTTTCGGCGATGAGCAGGCTCGCAGAGGGCGGCAAAGTCGTGCAGGGTAATCTCGACCCGCTCCTTCTCGTCGCCGGGGGAGAGGCGCTCGAGCGTCGCGCGCGTGAGGTCGTGGAGACGATGGCGGGCCTGCCATTCGTGTTCAATCTCGGACATGGCATCGTTCCGCAAACGCCGCCCGAGAATGTAGCCCGCCTCGTCGAGGTGGTTCGCGGGGCGGGAGCGCAATGACGGACCTGCTGGTCAAGTCGCTCCACGTCGTCGCCGTCATATCCTGGATGGCCGGACTGCTCTACCTGCCGCGCCTGTTCGTCTACCACTGCGGCGCGCGCCCTGGGTCCGAGCAATCCGAGACCTTCAAGGTGATGGAGCGGCGCCTCTACAAGGCCATCATGAACCCAGCCATGATGGTGGTCTGGCTGACAGGCCCCTGGCTCGCTTGGCGCTTGGGTCACCTCGACGAGCGCTGGTTCTGGGCCAAGATGCTCATGGTTTATGCGCTGACGTGGTACCACCACGTCCTGCTCGGACATCTTCGCACGTTTGCCGCCGACCGGAACACCAGGGAAGCGCGCCACTTCCGCATAATCAATGAAATCCCGACGCTGCTGATGATAGTTATCGTTGTATTGGTCATCGTACGGCCATCCTTCAGGTTTTAGATCAATCTCACGGTGACACCTGAGGTTGCCGCCCTGCCGCAAGTGTGGACTGCAAATGTGGACTTTGCGGACACCGAGGGTTCTGCTATACACGGCGTATCCGGGACTGGATCGAGTCGGCCTCACTGCCGGCTGCAGCCGCGCCTTGGCGGGTTCCCTCACGATGGCGCTGAGACCAGTTCTCCTCGAGGACTGCCCGGATTCCCACCTTCAGATCTCGCTCGGCCGATAATGAACCCGCGACCTCCGCCCGAGCCCGCACACGAGTCTCACAATGGACAACGATATTACAGCCGCCGCTCCGGATGCCCCGGAAGCACCTGCCGTCAAGGAAATGAAACTTCAGGACCTGAAGTCCAAGACCCCGACGGAGCTTCTGGCCTTTGCCGAGGAGGTCGGTGTCGAGAACGCCAGCGCCATGCGCAAGCAGGAGCTGATGTTCGCGATCCTGAAGCAGCTTGCCGAAAAAGGGATCGAGATCATAGGCACGGGTGTCGTCGAGGTGCTCTCGGACGGCTTCGGCTTCCTGCGCTCGCCGGACGCCAACTATCTTCCGGGTCCGGACGACATCTACGTCTCGCCCTCCCAGATCCGCCGCTTCGCACTGCGTACCGGTGACACGGTCGAGGGCCACATCCGCGGTCCGAAGGATGGCGAGCGCTATTTCGCGCTCCTCAAGGTCAACACGATCAACTTCGACGAGCCCGAGAAGCAGAAGCACAAGGTCCATTTCGACAACCTGACGCCGCTTTACCCGACCAGGGCCTTGAAGCTCGAGATCGAGGATCCGACGATCAAGGATCTTTCCGCCCGCGTCATTGACATCGTCGCCCCGCTCGGCAAGGGCCAGCGCGCACTGATCGTCGCTCCGCCGCGTACCGGCAAGACGGTGATGCTGCAGAACATCGCCAAATCGATCACGGCGAACCACCCTGAGGTCTTCCTGATCGTGCTGCTCATCGACGAGCGGCCGGAGGAGGTGACCGACATGCAGCGCTCGGTGAAGGGCGAGGTGATCTCATCGACCTTCGACGAGCCGCCGAGCCGGCACGTGCAGGTCTCGGAAATGGTGATCGAGAAGGCGAAGCGCCTCGTAGAGCACAAGCGCGACGTGGTCATCCTGCTCGATTCGATCACCCGCCTCGGCCGCGCCTACAACACCGTCGTGCCGAGCTCGGGCAAGGTGTTGACCGGTGGCGTCGACTCCAACGCGCTCCAGCGCCCGAAGCGGTTCTTCGGCGCGGCCCGCAACATCGAGGAGGGCGGCTCGCTGACGATCATCGCCACCGCGCTCGTCGAGACCGGCTCGCGCATGGACGAGGTGATCTTCGAGGAGTTCAAGGGCACCGGCAACTCCGAGATCATCCTGGACCGCAAGGTCTCCGACAAGCGCGTCTTCCCGGCGATCGATGTTGCCCGATCCGGCACGCGCAAGGAGGACCTGCTCGTTCCGCAGAGCCAGCTGCGCAAGGTCTATGTGCTGCGCCGCATCCTCAATCCGATGGGCACCATGGATGCGATCGAATTCCTGGTCGACAAGCTGCAGAAATCCAAGGGCAACGGCGACTTCTTCCAGTCGATGAATACGCCGAACTCGTGAGGCCGAGACCGGCCCCTTTACCTCTCATTTAGCGAATCAGTCGCGAATGGACGCGCCGGGCCTCGTGCCCGGCGTGATCCGTTTCGGCGCGCCCGTGCGGTCACGACCGACGTGTCACCTCGCCGTCGGCGGGGAGGAGATCGCATGCGCTTGGGCAGTCTGGTTCGATCATTGCGTCTGAGGGTGCCGGGGCTCGACCTGGGCCGCCGCAGCCGGCTGCTCGCCGCCTCGGCCGTGGCGCTCACGTTCAGCGTCGTCGCACATACGGGCGAGGGTTTTGGCCAGACGCTGCGTCAGTCTCTTGCGAATGCCTACAAGAACAACCCGCGCCTCGATGCCGAGCGTGCGCGCCTCAGAGCCACCGACGAGGAGGTCGCACGCGCCAACTCCGGCTGGCGGCCGAACGTGACCGGCTCGGCGGATGTCGGCAAGCAGACCGTGCACGTCGTGCCGAAGTCGACGGCCGATGGCAACTCCTCGCCGTGGGGCTATTCTGTGAGCGTCACGCAGCCGGTGTTCTCGGGCTTCCGCACGGTGAACGCCGTGCGCGAGG
>DAORNH010000023.1:22249-22620 GCA_035440865.1 Hyphomicrobiaceae bacterium
CTCGTCAAGCTGCGTGAGAACCACGTGAGCGTGCTCTCTCGTGATCTCGCTGCGACGGAAGCCCGCCGCAATGCGCGGGAGGTGACCCGCACTGACGTCGCGCAGGCCATGGCCCGGCGCGCCAAGGCTGTATCGGCGCTCGATCTCGCACGTGCCAACCTGAAATCCTCGCGCGCGGCCTTCGAAAAGGCGACGGGCACGGCACCGGGCGGCCTCGTCGAGCCGCAACCGCTCTTCAAGCTTCTGCCACGGTCGCTCGAAGACGCACTGCGCATCGCGGAGGCGGAAAGCCCGAACGTCGTGTCGGCCCTCTATCGTGAGACGGCGGCACGTTATGCGGTCGAGCGTATCTGGGGCGAATTGCTACCGGA
>DAORNH010000023.1:22630-25317 GCA_035440865.1 Hyphomicrobiaceae bacterium
GTGCGGCTCGAGGCAAGCTACCAGCATCGTCTCAACCCTGGCGCGAGTGTCGATGAGCAGGATGTCGCCAGCGTCACCGGCCGCGTGAACATCCCCCTCTACGCCGGCGGCGAGACGCACGCGCGGATCCGGGCGGCCAAGCACACTCACGTGAGCCGCATTCAGGAGATCGAGCAAGCCAAGAACGAGGTGATGGCGCTCGTCACTCAAGCCTGGTCGCGGTTCCAGGCGGCGCGCGGCCAGCTCAAGTCCGACAAGGCCCAGGTGGAGGCCAGCCGGATTGCACTTGAAGGTACCCGCGAGGAAGAGAAGGTCGGCCA
This sequence comes from Hyphomicrobiaceae bacterium, assembly GCA_035440865.1. Classification (GTDB taxonomy): domain Bacteria; phylum Pseudomonadota; class Alphaproteobacteria; order Rhizobiales; family Hyphomicrobiaceae; genus DAORNH01. Next base: position 22,951 of record DAORNH010000023.1, read on the forward strand.
GCGGACGATCCTGGACGTCCTAAACGCGGAACAGGAGCTGCTCGACGCTGAGGTTCAGCTCGCCACGACGCGGCGTGACGTGGTCGTCGCCGCGTTCCAGCTGCTTGCCGTGATGGGCAAGCTCTCGGCGACCGACCTGCACCTCTCGGACACGGTCTACGATCCCGACGCACACTATGCCGAGGTGCGCCGCAAATGGTTCGGGATCGATATTACGCACGCGGACGGACGCCTCGAGGCCGTGGATGCAACCGACGTTCACGGTCCGAGCTGGGACGACGACGGAGAGTGAAGTGGTGTGCGACGCGGCACGGAATGTGTTGATATCGGGCAACGCTGCTCGAACAACCCGACGCATCCTGCGCATTCAAGCGCCGTGGGGCCGGCTCTGGCGCCCCTAACACGTTGTTAACTATAGTCGCCGTGTGGCACTAATGCCGTGCGATTCTATCACGCGTGGGTGCTCCGGATTCGAAGTGGAGTCGGTCGGAGCCTGATGCAAAGCACGAGCGGCGGTTCATCATGGCTATCGAAACGCGGACGCCTCTCGGGGCGTTGAAGCGGGTACTTCTGTCGGGTTCGGCTTTGGCTGTGATCGCAGCCGGCAGCCTCGAGGTGAGCGCCCAGTCGCTGCGCGATGCGCTGGCGGCGGCCTACAAGACGAACCCCCGCCTCGACGCCGAGCGTGCGCGCCTTAGGGCAACGGACGAGGAGGTGGCGCGAGCCCACTCCGGGTACCGTCCGACCATCAGCGGATCGGCCGATATGGGCTGGGAGCGGCGCGAGACGCGGCCCAAGTCCGGTGGCGATGGCGAGACCCACCCGCACGGCTACGCGCTAAACATGTCTCAGCCGGTGTTTCGCGGGTTTCGGACGTTGAACGCCGTTCGGATCGCCGAGGCAACGGTGCGCGCAGGTCGGGAGACGCTGCGTACGACCGAGCAGTCGGTGCTCCTCGAAGCCGTCACTGCCTACATGGATGTGGTGCGCGACACCGCCATCGTCAGGCTTCGCGAGAACAACGTGCAGGTTCTCACCCGCGAGCTGAAGGCGACACAGGATCGCTTCTCGGTCGGCGAGGTGACGCGCACTGACGTGGCCCAAGCCACGGCAAGGCGCGCCGCGGCCATGTCCGCGCTCGATCTGGCCCGGTCCAACCTGCAGTCGAGCCGCGCAACCTTCGAGCGCGTCATCGGTTTTTCGCCGGCAGGTCTGGTAGACCCTCCGCCGCATTCTCGAAATCTGCCGGTGTCGCAGAGCGAGGCTATCAATATTGCGCTGGCGCGCTCGCCGAGCGTGGTCGCGGCGCTCTATCGCGAGCAGGCGGCACGCTTCACGGTCGAGCAGATCTGGGGTGAGCTGCTCCCCGATGTACGTCTCGACGCAAGCTATACTCGCCGCTATGACCCGAGCCGCACTGTCGACGATAGCGAGTCGGCGACTGTCACCGGCCGTGTGAACGTGCCCCTCTATGCGGCCGGCGAGACGCATGCCCGCGTGCGCGCCGCCAAGCACACCCACGTGAGCCGCATTCAGGAAATCGAGCAGGCTCGGACCGAAGCGCGCGCTCTTGCCATTGCGGCCTGGTCGCGTCTCGTTGCCGCCCGTGCGCAGCTTCAGTCGGATATGGCGCAGGTGGAAGCCAACCGCACGGCGCTCGCCGGCGTACGCGAGGAAGTGAAGGTCGGCAACCGCACCGTCCTCGATGTTCTCAATGCCGAGCAGGACCTTCTGAATTCCGAAGTCCAGTTGGTCACGACCAAGCGCGAGATCGTGGTCGCTTCCTACAATCTGCTCTCCTCGATCGGCCGCCTCGAGGCGGCCGAGCTTGCCGTGACCGGCACCGTGTACGATCCAGAGGCCCACTATCACGACGTGCGCCGCAAATGGTGGGGGATCAGCATCACGCGGCCGGACGGCAGCCGCGAAAGCCACGACCTCTGGCCGTCGCACGGCGTCCACAGCCCGGTGAAGTGACAGATTCTTTTTTTCCCTCGAGCAGTGCCTCATATTCTGCCTTCACTCCGCCAAGGACTTCCCTGATCCTGACGGGAAAGTCGGTCGAAAGCCCGGCACCGGCGGAACGTGCCGCGTTTTCCGGGCCGGGATCGGGTCCGTGAGCAGGCGTTGCATCGCGTTGATGCAGTTCCCTATTCGGTGTACGAGGGCCGATCACATGCTGCCTACGCGCGGGCGGGGCGACTGCGCCGTGCGCCCGCTGGATGCGCAGTGGCAATCGTTCGACGAGAGTTAGAGGCTCGCTATGACGACAGGCTCGCAGAAAGTTACAGAGCCGAGCATGGACGACATCCTGGCGTCGATCCGCAAGATCATTGCGGAGGAGCCGACGAAGACTCCGGTCATCTC
>DAORNH010000024.1:0-5098 GCA_035440865.1 Hyphomicrobiaceae bacterium
CATGTGCTGCCGCGCCGTCCTCCGATTTTTTCTTCTCCGTACCCCGCACCATGCCGCGCCGGCGCATGCGTTTGTCGGCTTTGCGGGTGAGCCTCAAGTAATTGAGCACCTCGCGCTCGGGCATCGGTGCACGGAACAGGAAGCCCTGCGCGAACTCGCACCCGGTGGAGCGCAGGAAACTCACATCCTCCGGCGTCTCGACCCCCTCGGCGACAACCTGCTTGCCGAGTTCGTGTGCCAGAACGACGATCGAGCGCACGATCTTGGCGCCGCCCACGTCCTCTGCGGCGACCGACACCAGCGAGCGGTCGATCTTGATGAGGTCGATCGGGAAGCGTTGCAGGTAGGCAAGCGAGGAGGGCGACGCCGACGCCGATGGCCTTCAGCTGATCGAGCACCATCGTCGCCTGCTCGGGATTGTCCATCACGAGCGATTCGGTGATTTCGAGTTTCAGGCACGCCGGATCGATGCCGGCCCGATTGATGAGGTTCTTCACCTCGACGATCAGGTCCTGGTGTATGAGCTGCCGGCTCGACACGTTCACCGAGACGAACAGCGGAGCCTCCGGACGGTCCAGCTGGTCCTGCCAGGCGGCAATGTCCGCAACGGCGCGACTCAGCACGAACGAGCCGAGACGCACGATGAGGTCCGTCTCCTCGGCAACCGGAACGAAGTCGACCGGATTGAGCAGGCCGAGGCGCGGATGCTCCCAGCGGACGAGCGCCTCGAAGCCGCGCAGCTCCTCAGTGGAGAGCGAGATGATCGGCTGGTAGAGCACGCTCAGCTCGCGGTTCTCGACGGCTCGCCTGAGGTCGCTTTCGATCTGTACGCGGTCGTCCCGCTCCGAGCGCATCGCGGGCTTGAAGATCTCGATACGGTCGGCGCCGGCCCGCTTGGCGCGATACATGGCGAGCTCGGCCTCGCGCAGGAGCTCCATATGGCTCGTCTGCTTGCCGTCGTAGATGGCAATGCCGAGAGAGCCGGTGAGCACAATCTCCTGACCCGCGATCTTGATCGGAGCGCGCAGCGCACGCCGGATGCGCTCGGCCAGCATGGCGAGCTCGCGCGGGTCCTGCTGGCCGAGCATGAGAATGGCGAACTGGTCGCCGCCGACGCGGGCGAGCGTGTCCTCGGGTCCGAGGTGACGCGAGAGCCGGCGTGCGATCGTCAGCAACAGGCTGTCGCCGACCGTCATGCCGAAGGAGCTGTTCACGCTCTTGAACTTGTCGAGGTCGATGAAGACGAGCACGGGGCGAAGCGCCGCGTCGTTGCGGGCGCGCTGGATGGCGACGGCGAGGCGATCGAGGAACAGGGCGCGGTTCGGCTGGCCGGTCAGGCTGTCATGCACCGAATCGTGCAGCAGCCGCTCCTGCGCTGCCCGCTGGTCCGTAATGTCCCTGATGAGGCCGATGCATCGCAGTTGCCGCCGGTCGGTCGTCGGCACGCTCGTGGCCTCGACCTCGAACCAGCGGTAGGAGCTGTCGGTGTTTCGCATGCGGAAGTCGAGCCTCAGCGCCCCGCCCGCCTTGTCCTTGATACTCTGGATGCCGACCTCGAAGCGCTCGCGATCGGCCGAGTGCATGTAGCGGACGAAGTCCTCGACCTTGACCGAGAGATCGCCGGACTTCAGCCCGAGAGCCTCCTCGATGCTGGCATCGACCTTGATGTCGTCGCGGCGTGCGCTCCATTCGAAGACCGCGGCACCCGCCCCGTCGATGGCGAGCGAGCGACCGCCGCCGCCCGGCGCCACACCCGCGAGGAATGACACCTCGTGCGGCCGGAAGGCGAACTGCGTGACCGTGAAGCCGATCAGCACCAGGAAGAGGACGAGCCCGCCGAGCAGGCCGACGACGTGGGCCTCGGCCGGCAGCTTGCCGGTGAGCACGGCTGCGGCCGCGAATAGCCAGACGAGCAGCAGCATCCAGGTTGGCGACAGTGCCAGCGCGCGCTCCTGCCGGCGCAGTGCCAGGTAGAGGATGGTGAACGCGCCGATGCCGCCGATGGCTCCGAACGACAAGCGCGCGACCGTCGTCGCGAGGCGCGGATCGATGATGGCCGTGGCGACCAGGCCGAGTTGGCCGGCGATCCACACACCGAACAGGAGGCGTGTGAACGCGTTCGAGAAGCGCAGCCTCAGAAACGTGAAGAGGAATATGACGAGGCTCGCCGCGAGCGAGGCTTCCGCCACCGCCCGATACTGTGCGCTGTCCTCGGCGCGCATCTGGAAGAGCTTGTGCCAGAAGCCGAAGTCGACGCAGAGCAGCGCCAGGATGCACCAGGCGACGAGCGCCGCGGATGGGAAGATCGCCGCGTGGTTGGCCGCGAAGATGACGGTGAGGAAGATCGCGAGGCAGCCCGTGATGCCGAGCATGATGCCGTTGAAGAGCTGCTTGTTGCGCTGCTTCTGCTCGTACTCGACCGGCTTCCAGAGGAGGAGCCGCGTTGGCCGGTCTGAGGCGAGCTCGACGGCATAGGTGATCGTCTGATTGGGCTCGAGCGTGATGCGGAAGATGTCGGCCCGGTCGCTCGGTTGGCGTTCCGGACGGAAGCCTGCAGATGCCGTCACGTGCTCGATGCGGCGCGCATCGAGATCAGGCCAGACGATGCGCGAGCCATTGAGGGTGAAGCGCTCAGCGACCAGCCAGCGCTCGACGGGCTTGTCCGTGGTGTTGCGGATAGCGAAGACAAACCAGCTGGTGCTCTGCGTAGTTGCGGCGACGGTCATGCGCCCCCCCGTGCCGTCGGTGCCGGGCGCCATGTCGACGTGCAGCTTGTCGCCGCCGGCCTCGATGGAACGGCCGATCGCCGTGACGTCGATGCGGTCGAGCGTCGGATCAATCGCATGGGCTTGGATCGGCTGCGCCGACGCCTGAGCCGTCGAGAGCGCAAGAAGCGCCACGACCGCGACGACGAGCAAAGCGAGCCGCCCTCCCCGGGAGTAGATCCCGCGGTCTACTGAAAGGCGATCGGACCGCGCTGTCATCCGACGCCCTCCGCTCGCCGAGAGGACGCGCCCGCACGCTCGCAGGATTGCCGCCAGTCGTCGGCAACGAGCCCGAAGGTCAGGTGGTCCTGCCATTGGCCGGCGATCTTCAGGTAGCTGCGGGCGAGCCCTTCATGCCGGAACTGCGTGCGTTCGAGGACGCGGATGGACGCGACATTTGTCGGCAGGCAGGCCGCCTCGATGCGGTGCAGCCGAAGCTCCTCGAAACAGTAGGTGACGAAGGTCCCAAGCGCCGCCGACATGTGCCCGTGCCGCCAGTGCCGCGTGCCGAGCCAGTAGCCGACCGAGCCCGTCTGGCTCACTCCGCGGCGGATGTTGCTCAAGGTGATGCCGCCGAGAAGCGGGCCACCGTCCTTGAAGATGAGCACCGCGAGACCGGTGCCGTCACGGACGTCCCGCGCGTAGTGGGCGAGCCGGCGGCGGAAGGCCCCGCGCGAGAGCTCGTCATCCGCCCAGAGCGGCTCGACCGGCTCCAGGTTCGGGCGGCTTTCGAGGCGGAGTGCCGCCCACTCCTGATAGTCGCTGCTGTGCGGCAGGCGCAGCATCACGCCGGGACCGCGCAGAACAGCGCCGCCCTCGAGGCCCGACACGTGCCGCAGGAATGCCATTCCCCTCGCTCTCCTCACCGTCGATCCGGCGGCGGACCATAGAGTGTTACTCTGGATCAAGCCATTACGGCCCCGAGCTTTTCCGCAACTCTAGCGCCGAGTGAGCGGCCGCGTCGCCCGACGCCGACGAGCGCGATCGACGGCTCGCCCTTGGCAAGCAGTCGTTCTGCGGCTGAGCGAACACCGTTCGGTGTCACGGCGTCGACCCGGTCGACCAGTTCCTCCGTCTCGATCACGCGATCATGCACGATAATCTGTCGCGCGATCTGCTCCGCCCGCGCGCCCGGGCTCTCGAGGCTCATGAGGAGCCCCGCCTTCAACTGGGCCTTTGCGCGTTGCACCTCGCTCGGGGGCGCGCGCTCGCTTGCCACCTTCTGCATTTCCTCGCCGACCACATCGATCAACTCGCTCATGGACGACGGACCGGTTGCGGCATGGACGGACAGCATGCCAGTGTCATCGAGGCCCCAGCAGGTCGAGTAGATCGAATAGGCGAGGCCGCGCCGCTCGCGCACCTCCTGGAAGAGGCGCGACGACATCCCCCCGCCGAGAAGTGCGGAGAGGACCTGCGCCGCGAAGAAGTCCCGGTCACGATATGACGGCCCCTCGAATCCCACGATCAGATGGCTCTGCTCGAAGCTGCGAGGCGACGCGCGCTTGCCCCCGACCCAGCGCGCCTTCGATCGCTTCGTGCTCGACTTGCGATCGAGCCCGCCGAATAGGGCCTCAGCATGACGGACGACTGCGGCATGGTCGACCTGGCCGGCGGCGCCGATCACCATGCGCTCGGGCGTGTACCAGCGTTTCAGGAAGGCGCGCAGGTCCTCGGCGGTCGTACCCGAGACGCTTTTCGGCGTGCCGAGGATCGGCCGGCCCAGCGCCTGGCCTGCGAAAGCCGCCTCCTGCGCGAGGTCGTAGGCGACGTCGTCGGGGCTGTCGCGGGCGCCGGCGATCTCCTGGAGGATCACCTCCTGCTCACGGGCGAGCTCGCCCGGATCGAGCCTGGGATCGAGCAAGATGTCGGCCAGGATGTCGAGCGCGAGGCGCACGTCACCCTTCAGGATGCGGGCGTAGTAAGAGGTCATCTCGATGCTGGTCGCAGCGTTGAGATCGCCGCCGACCTGCTCGATCTCCTCGGCGATGGCGCGGGCCGACCGCCGCGTCGTCCCCTTGAAGGCCATGTGCTCGAGCAGGTGGCTGATACCGTGCTCGCCCGGCCGCTCGTGACGCGAGCCGGCAGCCACCCACACGCCGAGCGCCACCGTCTCGACGCGCGGCATGCGCTCGGTCACGACACGCATCCCATTGGAAAGGCGGGAGATTTGTACGCTCATGTCTTGGCCTTTCCGGCGCGTGTGCGCCCGGCAATGAACCGTGCGACCTCGGTCGCGTCATGTCTGAGGAGTGTCATGCGCTCCTTGGCCGAGCGCTGCGCCTTGACGGACGCCGGCTCGGCAGGTGGCGCGCCGGCGTGGCTCGAGGCTC
>DAORNH010000024.1:5266-15407 GCA_035440865.1 Hyphomicrobiaceae bacterium
CTGAAAAGAGTCTTCCGAGCTCCCTGTGCTCGTCGCCGGTGAGGCTGAAGCTTCCCTTGGCGGCGAGCTCCTGCATGGCTGCCCTGACGCGGCCCTGCTGGCGACCGGCAAGATCGAACACCAGCCGTTCGAAGTTCGACGAGATCTGGATGTCCATGCTCGGGCTCGACGTCGCGATGACGTCCCGCGTCTCATAGCGGCCGGTCGCACAGGTGCGGGCAAGGATGTCGTTGGCGTTGGTCGCGATCACGAGGCGCTCGATCGGCAGGCCGAGGCGGCTCGCCCCGTAGCCCGCGAAGATGTCGCCGAAGTTCCCCGTCGGCACCGTGAAGGCGACCCGACGACCCGGCGCGCCGAGCGCCACCGCCGAGGTCACGAAATAGACGATCTGGGCGAGAATGCGCGCCCAGTTGATCGAGTTCACACCGGCGAGCGAGACTGAATCACGGAACGCAAGATCGTTGAACAGCGCCTTCACGATCGCCTGGCAGTCGTCGAAGGTGCCGTCGATGGCGATGGCATGCACGTTTGCCTCGACCGGCGTCGTCATCTGCCGACGCTGCACGTCCGAGACGCGGCCATGCGGGAAGAGGATGAACACGTCGATGGCATCGCGACCGCGGAAGGCATCGATCGCAGCTCCGCCGGTATCGCCGGAGGTGGCGCCGACGATGGTCGCGCGCGCGCCGCGGCGCTTCAAAGTGCGATCCATGAGGCGCGCTAGCACCTGCATGGCGATGTCCTTGAAGGCGAGCGTCGGTCCGTGGAAGAGCTCGAGCAGCCAGTCGCGGGGGCCGAGCTGCACGAGGGGCGCAATCGCCTGATGTCGAAAGCTGCCGTAGGCGTCATGGATGAGGCTCGAGAGCTCGGCCGGCGCCATGTCGGGCGCAACGAACGGCGTGAGAATCCGCGCCGCGCACTCCTCGTAGGAGAGGCCAGCCATGGCAGTGAAGTCCTGGGCCGTGAATGCCGGCCACTCGCGAGGGACATAGAGCCCGCCGTCGCGGGCGAGCCCGGTCAGCAGCACATCCTCGAAGCCAAGGTCCGGGGCCGCACCCCGCGTGCTCACGTATCTCACGTCGCGACTCGCTTAACGCATCATTGCGCGGGGACGTTAAACTTCGCCTCCGGGCCTCGCAAGCAGCACCTCGGTCACGCGCACAGCTGCAGTTCCGCCATGCCGTGAACGTTGCTTACGTCACCTTGCCGTAGGCTAAGTCGAGGACTTGCGGCCTCCAAGACGAGACACAAGAAAAGCGATGAAGGTTCCAAGCAAAGCGGCGGCCGTGCCAAACCAGGTGAGCGCATATTCGAGATGGCGATTGGAGATGCTGATGTCTCCGCCGGTTGGGACCGGCAGTTGCCCCCCGCGGCCGGCCGAGATCTGGTCAATGAACACGGATTTATTCTCAGGCCCGCCAGAGTTGGCTGCCAAATCTGGATAGAGCTCGCCGACGTTTCGTAAGAACCAGACGTTCTTGCCGGGATCATTGCTCGCCATGAACATGGTGCGCGGTTCTGACGAGCGCAACAGCCCGATTACCTCGGTTTCACCCGGTGCATTGCCCCCGCCACGGGATGCCGGATCCTTCATGCGATTGGGCACGAATCCACGATTGACGATATAGGTCCGGCCGTCCGCGAGCAGCAGCGGCGTCATGATCCAGTATCCTGGGCCGCCACTGCCATCGCTGCGGGTCGCCTGCGAGGTGTAAACGTGACGCTCGCGTGCGTGATCGAAACGGCCGATGAGCCGGACCGGGATGAACTCGCACGACACTTCGAGGCCGACCTCGCTCAGCGGCCGGCACGTACGATGGGCGATCGCTTCTCCACTCAATGGCGGAGCCGACGCGCGCGCGGCTACCGCCGCGATCACGGCCTCCTTCCAGGCCTTGCGGCGGAGTTGCCAGGTGCCGAGCGCCAACAGCACGGCAAGTGCCCCCAGCGTCAGCACCGTGAGGAGCAGGATGCGCTCCTCGCGAAGCTGCCGGATGATCCCGCGCTGATGGCCGTCGGGCACGCTGCCACCCATGCTCGCCTACTCGGCCTTGTCGATCGTGCGGGCCTCGGCGGCCTTGTACTTCCATTGCTGCGCGATCAGCAGACCCTTGAGGGCTCTGAGCAGCAGGAAGGCGAGCGCAGGCGTGACGATGCCCCAAACCAGCACCTGAACCCAGAGCGGCGGTCCGACTTTGAACTCGAGGATCAAGGCGCCGCCGAGCACCAGAAAGCCGAGCAGCATGATCGCGAACACGGCCGGTCCGTCGCCCGGATCGACGAACTTGAGGTCGAGGCGGCACGACGGGCACGCCTCGCGAATGCGCAGCGAGAGCGGACCTGCGAAGAGGCTCCCCCCCCCCCCCCCCGCGGACATCGCCCACCGATCCCGCTGGCGATCACGGACGGGGAGGGCGTCTCGCTCGTCATATCGCGCTCTGCCACCTCAGCGCCGGAAGCTAGGCGAGCGCTCGTTCAGCGTCTCGAAGAAATCGATCGATTCCTCCCGCAGCGTCTGCCGGCAGTCGCGCTTGCAATCGATCCAGTTGCCGCCGGGAAGCCTGACCTCGAGGCCCCACCGCCCAGGCCGGACAGGCCCCGAGACGCAGCCCTTGCCGTAGCGGCTGCACACGTACACGGTCGAACCACTGCTCGGGCCGTAGCCGCGGCGGGACTGCGCCTCGGCATCAGCTGGAAGCGCGAGCGCGGACGCAGCGGCGAGCGCCATGATCGCAGGCATCGGACGGGAGTATCGCATGTCGCACCTCCGTTGGGACTTCGTGAAGCTGGTAGGCCAGCTTGCGGCGAAAGGCCAGTGACTTGGTCACAGACCGGCCCACACATGCGCGTGATCCAGACTGCCTTGTCTCGTCGCCGGCATGACCACCGGCTCAGCGCCCGGTCGATGCGTCCTCGACGATCCAGCTGACGAGCTCGGGAAAGCTCATTCCACCGTGGGCGCCGAGCTCGGGGACGAGCGATGTCCCGGTCATGCCGGGCTGTGTGTTGATCTCGAGGAAGACGAGATCGCCGCTCGCGCCGTCGTAGCGGAAATCAGAGCGCGAGACGCCGCGGCAGCCGAGCGTCACATGCGCGAGGCGCGCGAGACGGCGGACCTTGTCGCGCACCGCCTCCGGGATCTTGGCCGGCAGGACATGCACCGAGCCCCCCGGCGCATACTTCGCCTCGTAGTCGTAGAACTCGAGCTTGGCCGACGGCACGATATCGATGACGTCGGTCGGAGTACCCCCGATCACGCCGCAGGTGAGCTCCTGCCCTGGGATGTAGCGCTCGACCAGGATCTGCCCTTCGAGCATCGGGATCGCGGCGATCGACTGCGGCGGGCGGTTGGCGCCGGCCTTCACGATCACGACGCCGACGCTGGAGCCCTCGGCGATAGGCTTTGCGACGTACGGCGGCTCCATGGCATGGCGTGCGAGCGCCGCGTCCCGGTCGACGATCGCCTCGGCGGCGAGCGGCATGCCGGCAGCGCCGAGCACGCGCTTCGTCAGCACCTTGTTCATGGCGAGCGCGGAGGCGAGCACGCCGGAGTGCGTATAGGCAATCCCCAGCGTCTCGAGCAGGCCCTGGATCGCGCCATCCTCGCCCCAGCGGCCGTGCAGCGCATTGAAGCATGCGTCGGGCTTCAGTGCTGCGAGGCGCTCTGCAATGCCGCGGTCGACATCGATGGAGGTGACCTCGTAGCCGGCCTCCTCCAGGGCCGCGGCGCAGGCCCGACCGGACGATAGGCTCACCTGCCGCTCGGCCGACCAGCCGCCCATCAGCACGGCGACATGCCGCATCTTACGTTCTTGCGGGACGAAGCCGCGGAGCGCCCCGGCAGTCGGTGCGAGATCACTCATGGTCACGGTCCTTTCTCGGCGAGCGCCGGTCCGGTCGGCCGGCCATCGCGCGGGAGCCCCAGGCGAATGATCTCCCACTCGAGCTCGATGCCGCTCGTCGCCTTGACGCGAGCTCGAACGGTCTCGCCGAGGCGCTCGATGTCCTCGCCGCTCGCACCCTTGTCGTTGATGAGGAAGTTGCAGTGCATCTCCGAGACCTTGGCGCCACCGACCCGCAAGCCGCGGCAGCCGGCCGCGTCGATGAGCTTCCAGGCGCTGTTCCCGGGCGGGTTTTTGAAGGTCGAGCCGCCGGTGCGGTCCTTGATCGGCTGGTTCGCCTCGCGATAGGCGGCGACCTCGTCCATCTGCGCGAGGATCTCGCGCGGCTCGCCGGGCTTCCCCTGGTAGAGCGCTTCAGTGAAGATCAGGTCCTTCGCGGCGCCGCAATGGCGATAGGTGAAGCCCATCGCCGCATTCGAGAGGGCGTGCACGACCCCGCGCCGGTCGACGGCGCGCGCCTCGATCAGCACATCCTTCGTTTCCGCGCCGTGTGCCCCGGCGTTCATGCGCAGCGCCCCGCCGATCGAGCCCGGAATGCCGCGATAGAACGCGAGATCCATGATGCCGGCTTCGGCCGCCGTGCGCGCGACCTTCACGTCGGGCACCGCTGTTCCGGTCCGCACGCGATGTCCCGCCTCGGCCTTCACATCGCCAAAGCCGCGACCGAGGCGAATGACGATGCCGGGAATGCCGCCGTCGCGCACGAGCAAGTTGGATCCGAGCCCGATCACGGTGACCGGCATCTCCGAGGGCAGGCGCGCCAAGGCGTAGGCGAGATCGGCTTCGTCGGCGGGCGATAGCAGGATCTCGGCCGGACCGCCCACGCGGAACCAGGTGAGGTCGGCGAGCGAGGCATTGGCCGTGATGCGCCCCTTGAGCTCCGGGAGGAGCGCCTTCAGCTCGGCGGTGCGATCGGCGAAGCTCACGCGCCAGCTCCTTTGCCCCGATGACCGCCGACGGCTGGCACCTCGATGAGGCGCTGCGGCATGGCATGCGCCCATTCCGTGCTGTTGCCGGCGCCGAGGAACATCACCATGTCGCCGGGCTTTGCCATCCGGGCGAGGAGAGGCGCGATCTCCTTGTCGCTGTCGAGGGCCGCGACCGCGCGATGCCCCGTCTTCCGGATGCCTTCGGCGAGCGAGCGCTGCCCGACACCCTCGATCGGCGCTTCACCTGCCGAGTAGAGTGGCGCGACGATCACCTGGTCGGCATCGCCGAAGCAGGCGCAAAACTCACCGAACAAGTCGGCGACGCGCGAGTAGCGATGCGGCTCCACGACCGCGATGACCTGGCCCTTGGCACCCGCTTTCGCCGCCTTAAGTACGGCCGCGATCTCGACCGGGTGGTGGCCGTAGTCGTCGAAGATCTCGACGCCGTTCCAGGTGCCTGTCGGCTGGAAGCGGCGTTTCACGCCCGAGAAATCCGCGATCGCCCGGCCGAGCACGTCGTCCGGGACGCCAGCCTCTGCCGCAACCGCGATCGCCGCCAGCGCGTTGAGTGCGTTGTGGTGGCCCGGAACCGGCACGGACCGGTTCGCAAGCCGCCGCGCCCCGCCCCGGACACGCTCGCCGAGACGGGCGTCGAAGAGAGTCCGCCGTCCCTCGAAGCGCACGTTCTCGAGCACGAGATCGGCATCCGGCGCCGCCCCATAGGTGAGCAGCCGGCGCCCTTCGCGTCTGAGATCCAGCCGGCGTACCATGGCTGCGACCGTCGGATGATCGATGCAGGTGACGGCGAGGCCATAGAACGGGATGTTGCGATAGAACGCCTCGAATTCCTGGTGCATGCGCTCGACCGTCTTGAAATAGTCGAGGTGCTCGGGGTCGATGTTGGTGACGACGCCGATCTCGGTCGGGATGCGCACGAAGGTGCCGTCGCTCTCGTCGGCTTCGACGATCATCCAGCGGCCCTGCCCGAGGCGAGCGTTCGAACCCCACGAATTGATGATGCCGCCGGTGATGACGGTTGGGTCGAGGCCCGCCTCGCTGAACACGTGCGAGATGAGCGAGGTCGTCGTCGTCTTGCCGTGCGTGCCCGTGACGGAGATGGTGGCATAGAGGCGCATCAGCTCGGCCAACATCTCGGCGCGACGGATAATTACCAGGCCCTTCTGGCGCGCCGCCTCGAGCTCCGGATTGCCGGTCTTCACCGCCGTCGAGATCACCACATAGCGCGCGCCGACGAGGTTGATGGCATCATGGCCGACAAACACGCGCATGCCCTTGTCGCGGAGCCGCCGCACATTTGCGCTGTCCTTCTGGTCGCTCCCCTGGACGATATAGCCCTTCGCCATCAGGATCTCGGCAATTGCACTCATGCCGATGCCGCCGATGCCGATGATGTGAAAGGTTCCGAGCGCACCCGGCATCTGCATGCTGTCGATCCTTCTTGTCGCTCAGGCCTTTACATTGCCCGGTCAGGCTCGCGCCGCTTTGGCGGGTGCCCTCACTTGCATGATCTCCTCGACGAGGTCAGCGAGGCGCAGCACCGCATCCGCCCGCCCGGCCGAACGCGCTGCTGCCGCGGCAGCCGGCAGCAACGAGGGCTCCCCCATCAGCCGGCTGATTTCCGCCGCGAGACGGTCCGGGGTCAGATCTTTCTGCTCGATGCACCATGCGCCGCCGAGCCCGGCAAGCTGCCTTGCATTTTGTAGTTGATCGTTGTCGAGGGCGTGCGGCAGCGGCACCAGGATCGACGGGCGCCCCATCACCGCGAGCTCCGCAATGGTCGAGGCGCCGGCCCGCGCGATCACCAGCTGACTTGCCGCCATGCGCTCGGGGAGGTCCTTGAAAAAGCTCGCGAGATCGGCCGTAACGCCGCTCGCGGCATAGGCGGCGCGAACGCGGTCGATGTCCTCGGGGCGGCACTGCTGCGTGACCACGAGGCGGGCCCGCGTCCCGGCCGGCAACAGGGCAAGGGCGGGCGGCACGGCATCGGAGAAATAGCGCGCACCCTGGCTGCCGCCGAAGACCAGAAGATCGAACCGCTCTGCGGCCCCCGCGGCACGATACGCGCGCTGTGCCCAGTCGATCACGGTCGTGCGTACCGGATTGCCGGTGTAGTGCGCTCGCGTGACGGCTGTGCCTTCGATGAGCTTCGTCTCCTCGAAGGAGAGGGCGATGGCGCTCACGCGCTTCGAGAGCATGCGATTGGCGCGACCGAGGACGGCATTCTGCTCGTGGATGGCGGTCGGGATGCGCCGCATGCGGGCAGCCAGCAGCGGCGGCACGGTCGGATAGCCGCCGAAGCCGATGACGGCCGCCGGCGCGAGGCGTCCGATCAGCGAATACGCCGCGGCAATCCCGCGCGAGAGTGTGATCGCAGCCTTGGCGGCGGCGACGGGCGAGCGCCCGGACGGAGTTGCCGCCGGCACCTGGTGGACCTCGCGGGCGGGAAAGCCGGTACCGTAGCGGTCGCCGCGCTCGTCCGTGATGAGGTCGATCGTGTGGCCCCGCCGGCCGAGTTCCTCGGAAAGGGCAAAGGCCGGGAACAGGTGCCCCGCCGTACCGCCGGCTGCCAACAGGACGAGTTTGCCGCTCACGACCGCTCCTTCGCTCCGGCTGTACCCGCCGCAAGCGGTGATCCTAGCCCGAACTCGGGCAATTTTACGCGCCGAGCATCGGCCGGCCAACGTCGCAACGCGAGCAGCAGTCCCATGGTCAGGGCGCTGGCGATCCCCGACGAGCCGCCGCTCGAGACGAACGGCAAGGTCATGCCCTTCGGCGGGATGAGGCCGACGCTCACGCTCATGTTGATGAGCGCCTGCAGCCCGATGAGCAACGCGAGCCCAGTTACCGCAAGGCGCACGAACCCGTCGGGCGCACGCGCGAGCCCGATGATCGAGCGGAAGACGATGAAGGCGAAGACGAGCAGCAACCCGAGGCAGGCAAGTATGCCGTATTCCTCCGCGACCACGGCCATAATGAAGTCGGTGTGTGCGTCCGGCAGCACGGCCTTGATGGTTCCCTCGCCGGGGCCGCGGCCGAAGAAGCCGCCATCGAGGAATGACTGCAGCGCCCGATCCGTCTGATAGGTCTCGCCCGATTGCGGATCGATGAAGCGATCGATGCGCCGGCGGACGTGCGGGAACGCCTGATAGGCAACGGCAAGTCCGGCAACCCCGGCTCCCGCGAGCGCCCCCACCCATTTGAGCGAAAGGCCGGAGAGGAGGAAGAGTGCACCGAATACGGCTGTGACGAGCAGCGTTTGGCCGACATCGGGCTGCAAGGCAAGAAGCACCGCGAAAGCGCCATAGAGAACCACGCCGACGCCGATCGCTGGCACGTCGCGCCGCTCGGTCGCTTCGTTCAGAGCCCAGGCGGCGAGCACGACGAAGGCCGGCTTGGCAAGCTCTGAAGGTTGCACCGACAGGCCCGCGATCCGGAGCCATCGCCGCGCGCCGTTGATGTCCGGTCCCATGACGAGGACAAAGATCATCGTCGCGAGCGCGCCGAGGAAGATCAGCAGCGCAAGCCGCCGCGCCTGCCGCGCCGAGAGGAGTGACACCCACAGCATGACGCCCGCGGCGATCACTGCCCACACGACATGCCGCTCGACGAAATGGAAGGGCTCGAGACCCTTCTTGATGGCAACAGCAGGACTCGCCGCGAGCGAGAGCACCACGCCCGCCGCCATCAGCGCGAACGCGGCGGCGATCAGCAGCCGGTCGACGGTGAGCCACCACTCGGCAAGCAGGCTGTCGTCGGTGCGGGACAGTCTCATTTCCGTCCGCCCCCGTTCGCAACGCCAGGAATGGCCGTTGCAAGACGGCGGAACTCGGCGCCGCGGTGCTCGAAGTTGCGGAACTGGTCGTAGGAGGCGCACGCCGGCGACAGCAGCACTACGGACGCGACGCCGGTGCAGCGGGCAGCCTCGGCAGCGGCGGCAATCGCCTTCTCGAGTGTGCCCGAGCGCTCGTACGCGACCTTTCCGGCGAGTGTCGCGGCGAAGGCCTCGGAGGACTCGCCGATCAGATAGGCGCGGGCGACGCGCGGGAAATAGCGGGCGAGCGGCTCTATCCCGCCTTCCTTGGGCTTGCCGCCGACGATCCAGTGGATGCCGCCCTCGAAGGCGGCGAGCGCCTTCTCGGTGCTGTCGGCGTTCGTCGCCTTGCTGTCGTTGATGAAGATGACCTCACCGAGCCGGCCGACCTCCTCCATGCGATGCGGAAGGCCCGGGAAGCTTGCGAGCCCCGCCTGCATGCGGGAGGGTTGCCACACTTTCAGGGCGACGCCGCACGCGTCGAGCCGCGTCTGGAGGGCGCGCAGCGCTGTGAGGGCGGCAAGCGCGTTCTGTACGTTGTGCTGCCCGCGCAACGAGCCGATGCCGGCCGTCGAGGCGACCTCGGCGCTGGTCGCGGCATGCCCCTCGCGCTCGATCGCGAAGAGCGTGGTGCCGATCGCATAGAGGCGCGGCGTGAGGCCCGAGCCCCGGCCAGCGGTGAAGCCAAAGAGACGCTCCGAGGGCTCGATCCGCTCGGCGATCTCGCGCGACACGGCATCATCGCCGCCGCCTCCGCGTGATGCACCAGCCGCTCCTTGATGGCCGAATAGGCCGCCATCGTGCCGTGCCGGTCGAGGTGATCGGGCGAGAGATTGAGCAGCACGCCGACCGTCGCTCCACCCGAACCCGACAGGCTCGGCGCGAGATCGATCTGGAACGAGCTCATCTCGATCACGTGGATGCGGTCGGCACGCGGCGGCTCGAGATCGAGGATCGGCACGCCGATGTTGCCGCCCATCTGCACATCGTGGCCGAGCATGCGCAGGAGGTGCGCCGTGAGCGCGGTCGTCGTCGATTTGCCATTCGTGCCCGTGACCGCGACGAGGGGTGCGCCCGGCGCATGTCGCGCCCGCTCGCGGAGAAAGAGCTCGATATCGCCGATGACCTCGACGCCGGCGCGGCGCGCGAGTGTCACGGTGTAATGCGGCTCAGGATGGGTCAGCGGCACCCCCGGAGCGAGGACGAGCGCGGCAATGCGTGACCAGTCGACGCCCGTGAGGTCGACAATGTCGAAGCCAGCTTGGCGGGCACTGGCACGACCCGTCTCGCCGTCGTCGGCGGCCCATACGCTGGCCCCCCCGGCCTTCAGCGCGCGCGCCGTCGCAAGCCCGGAGCTGCCGAGCCCGAACACGGCGACGGTTCTGCCTGCGAACGTGGTGACCGGAATCATGGCTCCAATCTACAACATCCTTGCGCGACTATGCGCTGAGTCTCGTTGTCTCAACCGCCCGCCCCTG
>DAORNH010000024.1:15605-15974 GCA_035440865.1 Hyphomicrobiaceae bacterium
GTAGAGCGAGCCGCTGCGCGTGATCCACAGGCGGCCGGCGGCGTCGACGGCAGCACCCTGCGCCTCGATCGGGAGCGGAATGGAGCCGAGCGCCACCCGCTCGTCCAAGGTCGCGGGAAGACCTGCGATGTCGAAGCGCCAGAGGCGGGCACCCGGCTGCTTGTCGTAGCGGCCGAGCAGGATCGACCCGGTTCCGCCGGCAGCAAACGAGCCCCTGACGAGCCCACCGAGCGGGATGGTGCGCATGACACGGCCGATGCCTGGAGCGCTCGGGACGGCGACCTCGATCTCGAAGAGCGCACCTGTATCGGCGACCCAGATACGCCCCGGCCCTGCGCGCGCGAGCCCTCCGGCATGACCACAGGCGGC
>DAORNH010000024.1:16069-19085 GCA_035440865.1 Hyphomicrobiaceae bacterium
CCTATATGTACCGAGGAAGATCGCGCCCTCGGCAAAGGTCAGACCCTGCGGCACATAGCCCTCGTCGAGCCCGGGCGCCCAGATGCGCGTCGAGATCGCCGCGGCATTCGGCGGCTCGCTGAGGACGCGCGTCGTGTACGTCGGCGCAGTGCCGAGAGGTTCGGCGCAAGCGTCGGTAGCGACGACCTGCAGCACAACCGCCAGCACGATCAACCCGCTGAGTGCCGATCGCCTGAGGTTCATCGAGGAGACTTTCCTCGCCTCGCATTCCATCGCATGTGATTCCCCCCTTGGTTTCACTCACACCTTTCGCCGTTGCAATAAACCGGCGGACAACTATAGTCGCGCCGGAATTTGCCGCCGGCGGGCGGAGGCGCCTCTGCACGGGGCGGCGCTGCCATGTGCAGCTCCCACCCGACCTACGAGCACCGCAATCGAGAGCCGGGCCTTGTGCCGGCGCGATCCCAAAGGCCGAAAGGACGTCTATGTTCGTCTCTCCCGCATTTGCCCAGGGCGCCGGTGGCGGCAGTGACATCTTCGGCCTCCTGATGCCGATGCTGCTGATTCTGCCGATATTCTACTTCCTCATCATCCGGCCGCAGCAGCAGCGCGTGAAGCAACACCGTGAAATGGTCGCCAACATCCGCCGCAACGACACGGTCGTCCTGTCGGGCGGCATTCTCGGTAAGGTTACCAAGGTGAAGGACAGCGACAACGAGGTCGAGGTTGAGATCGCCGACAACACGCGCGTCCGCGTGCTCCGTCACACAATCGCCGAGGTGCGCGCCAAGGGCGAGCCCGTCAAGGACAGCACGACTGCCTGAGCGGCCGGCCGTTCCGGTCGTCGCCCTTCCCGCCACGCCTCGCCCGTTGAGGACCGCCTCTCATGCTGCACTTCGCCCCCTGGAAGATCTGGTCCATCATCGGCGCCTGCCTCGTATCGCTGCTGCTTGCGATCCCGAACTTCCTGTCGAAAGCGACGCTCGACCAGCTGCCTCCTTGGCTTCCGAAGAAGCAGATTTCGCTCGGCCTCGACCTCAGGGGCGGCGCCCACATCCTCCTCTCGATGAGCACGGACGAGGTCCGCAAGGCCTGGCTGCAGACGATCGCCGAGGATGCGCGCAAGCGCCTAGTCACAGCGAAGAACAAGGACGGCCAGACGCTCGGCTACGAGGGCCGGCCCGCCGTGGTCGGCAAGATCGTGCAGGTGCGTCCGGCGCGTCCCGAGGATGGCCCGCTTGCCATCACTGAGCTGAAGAAGATGATCCAGCCGCTCACCTCCGGCTCGTTCATCGGGGTCGGCGGCCCGCCCGACCTCGAGATCACCGCCGATGCCTCGGGCCTCATAACCATTTCGCCGACCGAGCAGGCGATCCAGGACCGCATCACGGCCGCGATCAGCGCCGCCATCGAGACGGTGCGCCGCCGCGTCGACCCCAACGGCACAGTGGAAGCCACCATCGTGCAGCAGGGCCGCGACCGCATCCTCGTCCAGGTGCCCGGCATCGAGGATACGACCAAGCTCAAGGAGCTGATCGGCGAGACCGCGCTGCTGACGCTCCACCTCCTGCATCCGAGCATCAGCGCCGAGGAGGCGAAGGCGCGCGGCTCGACGCCGACGGGCTATCGCATCTATGAATCGGCCGACGGCCTGCGTGGCAGTTACCTCCTCGCCGAGCCGGCGATCCGCGGCGACGACATCGCCGGGGCGCAGCCCGCGACGGACTCCCGCACCGGCGAGCCTGTCGTCTCCTTCCAATTGAAGAACGCCGGCGCCCGCGTCTTCGGCCAGCTGACGACCGACAACGTCGGCAAACCGTTCGCCATCGTGCTCGACGGCAAGGTGCTCTCGGCACCGGTTATCCAGGACAAGATCCTCGGCGGCTCGGCCCAGATCTCGGGCCGATTCAGCTTCGAGGAAGTGACGAAGCTCGCTCTCCAGCTGCGCTCCGGCGCGCTGCCGGCGAAGCTCACCATCATCGAGGAGCGCTCGGTCGGACCGACGCTCGGCGCCGATTCGATCGAGGCCGGATCGCGCGCCGGCATCATCGGCGGCATCGTCACCATGATCATGACTATCGCCGCCTACGGCACATTCGGCATCTTCGCGGTGATCGCCCTCCTAGTGAACGGCCTGATGATCGTCGCCATCATGTCGCTGATGGGCTCGACGCTGACGCTCCCCGGTATCGCCGGCCTCGTGCTGACGATCGGCATGGCCGTCGATGCCAACGTGCTGATCTACGAGCGCATCCGAGAGGAGTTGCGCGCCGGCCGCACGGCGATCGCCGCGATCGATGCCGGCTTCTCGCGCGCGATCGTCACCATCGCCGACAGCCAGCTCACCACGCTCGCAGCCGCGATCATCATGTTCTGGCTCGGCTCGGGCCCGATCCGCGGCTTCGCCGTCACATTGACCATTGGCATCTTCACCTCGGTCTTCACCGCCGTGACGGTGACGCGCTTGCTCGTCTCCTGGTGGCTCAAGAACGCCCGCGCCAGGCAGAAGACGATCGAAGTCCCGATCTGACGGCGCGGCCATCCGGCCCTCGCGCCAGCACTCAAATTCACCGGGCATGCCCCGCCGCACCGACGCACACCAGGAAGCACTCATGGTCCCGGTTCCGCACTTCAAGGGTTTCGACTTCTTCCCCCACGGCACGCGCATCAAGTTCATGCGCTTTCGCGACATCTGCTTCTGGGGCTCGATCGCGGCGATGGTCATCTCGCTCGCTCTGTTCCTCACCAAGGGGCTCAACTACGGCGTCGACTTCAAGGGCGGCTCGATGGTCGAGGTGCAGGCGAAGACAGGGAAGGCCGACGTCGCGGCACTCCGCACCAAGCTCTCCGGCATCGGCCTCGGAGACGTGCAGATCCAGCCCTTCGGCAAGGCCGGCGACGTACTGATCCGCATCGAGCAGCAGCCCGGCGGCGAGAAGGCGCAGCAGGATGCCGTCGCAAAGGTGATGGGGCTCATCAAGGACGAGTACAACCAGCGCCAGGTGCAGGTCGTCGG
>DAORNH010000024.1:19095-21022 GCA_035440865.1 Hyphomicrobiaceae bacterium
CCGCCGTATCGAGCGAGCTTCGCACCACCGGCATCATCGCCGTGATCGCCTCGATCCTCGCGATCATCATGTACGTCTGGTTCCGCTTCGAGTGGCAGTTCGCGCTCGGCGGCGTGCTCGCCCTCTCGCACGACGTGCTGCTGACCGTTGGGCTATTCTCGCTGTTCCAGCTCGAGTTCGATCTCTCGATCGTGGCCGCTCTCCTCACCATCCTCGGCTACTCGATCAACGATACGGTCGTCGTCTCGGACCGCATCCGGGAGAACCTTCGCAAGTACAAGCGCATGGCGCTGACTGAGCTCCTCGATCTCTCGATCAACGAGACGCTCTCGCGCACGGTGCTCACCGGCATGACGACGCTCGCAGTGCTCGTCTGTCTCTGGATCTGGGGCGGCCCGGTGCTGCGCAACTTCACATTCGCCATGCTGTTCGGTGTGCTGGTCGGCACCTACTCTTCAATTTTCATCGCGGCGCCTCTCCTCGACTACCTCGGCGTCCGCCGCGAGACCGTGGTCGGCACCGAGAAGGCAAAGCGCGCTTGATCGCGGGCATTTGGCCATGAACAGCGACGGCCAAGCGGCAGCAGCAGGCTCCGGACGCTATCCGGGGCAGGCGCCGATCGATGCCTACGGCAATGGCGGCTTCCGCTTCGCCGGCATGAGCCACCGCGGCGCGATCCTCTGCCTGCCGAGCGCCATCCTCGTCTGGCGGCCGAGCGCAGTCGACGACATTGGCGAACCCGATCTCGCCGCAGTGCTTGCCGAGCCGCGCGCCGTGAAGCACCTCCTGATCGGGACGGGCCTTCGCTTTGCCCTGCCGCCGCGAGCGATCCTCCGCCGCCTCGCCGATGCCGGCATCGGGGCCGAGCCCATGGACACGGGCGCCGCCTGCCGCACCTACAACATTCTGCTCTCCGAGCGGCGCCCGGTCGCGGCAGCGCTTCTCCCCGTCGCCTGAACATGCATCCGTCTCGCCGCCGCTGAAGGAGCCTGCATATGACCCGCAATCTCCGCCCCGAGACCATCGCCGCCCAGGCCTGCGGCATCGTCGACGAGGCGACCGGCGCCATTGTGCTGCCGATCGGCGTCGCGACGACCTTCATACGCGACCCCGACAACCAGTACCGCAAGGGCTACTCCTACGGCCGCGCCGACAACACGACCGTCCGGCTCGCCGAGGATGTGCTGACGAGGCTCGAGGGCGGCGCGCTCTCAGTCGTGCTCGGCTCGGGCATGTCGGCCGCGATCGCCTCCTTCCTCGCCCTCGATCGCCCGGCCCACCTCATCGCGCCGAAGATCATGTACTGGGGATTGCGCGCCTGGCTCCTCGACGACGCGCCTGGCTACGGCATCACGACGACCTTCGTCGACACGGCCGACCTCGATGCCGTGCGCGCCGCCATACGGCCTGGCCAGACCCGCATGATCTGGGCCGAGACACCGTCGAACCCCATGTGGGGCATCGCCGACATCGCCGCCCTCGCCGAGATCGCGCACAAGGCCGGCGCCATCCTCGGCGTCGATTCGACCGCGGCGACGCCGGTGCTCTCGAACCCGATCGCGCTCGGCGCCGACGTCGTCATGCACTCCGCCACCAAGTACCTGAACGGCCATTCCGATGTGATCGCCGGCGCGCTCGTCCTCGCCCGATCCGGTCCCTACGCGGATCGCGTTCTCCGCGTGCGCGGAAAACTCGGCCTGATCCTCGGGCCTTTCGAGGCGTCGCTGCTCGTCCGCGGCATGCGGACGTTACACGTGCGGGTCCGTCACCAGACGGCGAGCGCCATGAAGATCGCCGAGCATTTCGCGGCCGACAGGCGCGTCGGCGCGGTGCTCTATCCGGGCCTTCCCGGCCATCCCGGCCACGCCGTCGCCGCGCGCCAGATGAGCGGCGGGTTCGGCGGCATGATCTCGATCCGGATCGCGGC
>DAORNH010000024.1:21099-23493 GCA_035440865.1 Hyphomicrobiaceae bacterium
TCGCGCCTCCGTCGAAGGTCCGGGCACGCCCTGCCCCGCTGATCTCCTTCGCCTCTCGACCGGCCTCGAAGACACCGGCGACCTCATCGCCGATCTCTCGCAGGCGCTCGAGTGAGGAGTGCTCGCGGTCATCTATGGGGCTCGTATTCGATTGGCGGGTGGGTATGAGCCGCATCGGACATCAAGCTGCACTTCCCACTCTCCCCGTAAGGATGGGGAGAGGGGATTTGCGCGACACGTCAATTGTCGGAAAGTGGCCCCTATCCGACACCCTGTGTCCTCGGCAAATTGGCTGCACCGGCTAGGCAACATCCCGCCTTCGGGCCTATCAATGGGCCAGGATCCCACTCCATCCCGAGCACGCACCATGACAACCTCGTCCCGCCGCCCCGCCGATTGCCGTGATCTCGCCGACGTGCGCGTCGAGATCGACCGCTGCGACAAGGCCCTCGTCGACCTCATCGGCGAGCGCTTCGGCTACGTCGAGCGCGCCTGGCAGATCAAGCTCGGCTTGAAGCAGGAGGCGAACGTCCCCTGGCGCAACCAGCAGGTGATCGACCGGGTGCGCGCCCGCGCCACGGAGCGGGGGGTGCCCCCCGACCTCTGCGAGGCGCTCTGGCGGCAGATGATCGGCTGGTTCATCCAGTACGAGGAAGAGAAGCTGCGTCACGAGATCGAGGGCTCGGGCAAAGGCAAGGACGCGACGGGCTGAGGCTGTGGCGATCACGCGGCGCGCCGCGATCTCCGGCGGGATAGGGCTCGCCTTCGCAGGCGCTGGTCCCGCAGTAGCGCAGCCTCGTGCGCGAAAACCGCGCCTGCCGCCCGGCCGCAATCCCGGCGGCGTGCCCGTCGCCGTGATCGACGGCGGCATCGACTACACGCGCGCCGACATCGCCGGGCGCCTTGCCCGCGACGGCGAGGGCGATCTCGTCGGCTGGGACCTCGACGACAACGACAACCGCCCCTTCGAGCGCGCCTGGCCGGGCGGTGGCGAGCCACAAGGCACGCTACTTGCGACGATCATGCTTGCCGAAGCCGGCGCTTCCACCGTCGTGCCGGTCCGCCGCCGCGACCGCGACGGCCTCTCGATTGCGCGCGCCCTGTCGTTCGTCTCGCAGACGCCCGCCCGCTTCGCCGTCCTCCCCTTCGCTAGCGACGATCCTGACTTCTGGGCGAAGTTCCGCGAGGCCGCGACGCACCTTTCGGGCGTCATGGTGATCGTGCCGGCGGCGATGCAGGGCGGCGCGTCCCGAGATCTCGCGGCGACGCCGAGCTACCCGGCCGCCTTCGGTCTCCCGAACGTGCTCAGCGTAACCGCCGTCGATACAGCGGGTATGCTGCTCCACGGGGCTCCACGCGGTGCCGCATCGATCGACCTCGCAGTGCCTGCTCACGATACGGTCGGCTATGGCCGCGACGGCGAGAAGGTTCCCATTCCCGGCACGCTCGGCGCGGTGATGCGCGCAGCCGGTATGGCAGCGCGGCTTCAGGAGCGCGAGCCGCACTTGCGGGGAGCCGCCCTCAAGTCGCGCTTGCTCGCCGATGCGCGCCCGTTGCCCGATCCGACCATTGCCAGAGCCGGCTGGATCGCTGATGCCCGCCGCCGCTACTGGCTCGAGTAGCCTTCCGGCCGCTACTGCGGCGCGAACGGGTTCTTCCAACCACCCGGTGCCTTTCGCTCCGGAAAGGCGACGCCGAGATAGTCCAAGATCTTTTCCCGCTCCGCCCCTTCGAGCTTCGGCATGCCATGCCGGTCGACCATCCAGGTGAGGCTCTCGTCCCATCGCTCGCGGGACATGCCCTGCGAGGCGACGATCGCGAAGCCGTGGCAGGCGGTGCAGAAATAGAACGCGTCGTCGCGATGCGGTCCGGCCGGGAACTGCTCCGGCCGCTCGTCGTTGCCTTTCTTGCGGGCCTGAGCGACCGCGTCCTTCGAGAGCGGCAGCATCGCGCCGCCGCTCCCGATCAGGGCGAGCGCCGCCGCCATGGCGGCTGCCCGCATCATACGACGTGCCGACGGCATGAGGCTCATCCAACCAGCACCGCGATACGGTGCATCGGATTGCCGCCGTAGCCCTGCGGATTCCAGTTGCCGGCGATGTGGGGCTGCATGACGCCGCGCGTGTCGGTCGCGCGCACCCAGACCTCGTAGTAGCCGTCGCTCGGCAGGGCGACCTTGGCCGTCCAGCGCCGCCAATCGAAGCGGTTGCGGGAATTGGCGAGGCTCGCGCGGCTCCAACTCGCGCCGAAGTCGGTCGAGACGTCGACGCGGGCGACATCGCGGTCACCCGCCCAGGCCGCGCCGCGAAGCGCGAGCGAGCGCGTGCCGGCCGCGAGCTTC
Organism: Hyphomicrobiaceae bacterium; assembly: GCA_035440865.1. Classification (GTDB taxonomy): domain Bacteria; phylum Pseudomonadota; class Alphaproteobacteria; order Rhizobiales; family Hyphomicrobiaceae; genus DAORNH01. The sequence goes on from DAORNH010000024.1 coordinate 23,441, forward strand.
GTGCCGTTCATCGGATTGGTGATGATGCCGCGCACGGGCATCGACTCGAGGAT
>DAORNH010000024.1:23531-25317 GCA_035440865.1 Hyphomicrobiaceae bacterium
CGCGACGCGATAGGAGGTGCCCGTCATGCCGGCGCCGTCGTGCACCTTGTCGCGCAAGGTGATGCGGGTCAGCCATTTGTGCGATACTGAGCCCGGCCAGCCCGGGATGACGAGCCGCAGCGGCGCGCCGTGAATGGCCTCGAGGGGCTTCCCGTTCATCGCCCACACGAGCAGCGATTGCGGCTGCATCGCCTTGGCGACAGGCACGCCGCGCGAGAGGACGTCGCGCTTGGCATCCCCCGAGAGATGCACGTCCGCGCCGTAGTGCCCCGTGTAGACCGCAGAGGGCTTGAGGCCGGCCGCCTTCAGCACGTCGGAGAGCAGGACGCCCGTCCATTCCGCGCAGCCCGCGCCACCATTCGTCCACTGGTTGCCGCGCGCCTGCGGCGTGAAGAACGAGCGACCGTTGCCGCCGCATTCGAGGACGCTGCGCAGTGTGACGGCCTTGAACCGCTTCTTGATGTCGCCGAGCGCGAGTTCGAGCGGTGTTGCGACCTCGCCATCGATCTTGAGTTTCCAGGCGTCGACGTCGCCCGCGACCTTCGGGGGTGTTCCGTTGTTACGAATGAAGAATTTCGAGACAGGCGTCGTATCGTCGTCGAGGAGATGCTCGGGCGTCTCCGCGACGAGCGGCTTGTCGCCGAGAAGTGTGAGGCCCGGGTCCTTGCCTGGAAAATCGAAGCGCTTCGGCGCGGCCGGTGCGGTCGGCGCTGCTGCTGCCGGAGCTGGCGCCGCGGGCTTCGGAGCAGGCTTCGGGTCCTGCGCGAGCGCCGCCGGAACGAGGCCCGCCGGCATCGTCGCCTGATAGACGATCGTGCCTCCGACCGCCGCCGTCATCGCGCCAAGCCCTGCGCCGCCGAGAAATCCGCGGCGCGACACATCCGTCTTGCGGCCGAAGATCACGGCATCCGCGCGATCGGCATCGTCGGTGTAAAGTTCATCGACGCTCCGTTCGCGCTTGCCGAGCTTCGGAGATGGTTTCCCGTCCTTCATGGCGCTTCTCCCTGCTTTGATATCAACTCTTTTGAATATGAGCCTAGCGACGCACTCCGGGTTTGCCAAGCCGCTCGCCTCGCCAATCCGCCCGATCGGCATGCCGGTGAGGGCCGGCACGCCGAGCACCTGGGAGTGACTGCTCCCGTTCCCTTGCCCAGTGCCATGCCCCCTCGCAGTCGCAAGGATGTTGAGGGTAGCGCGACCAAGTCGCAACCGGCCACGCGGGTCCCCGGGATTCGGCAGTGGTGGTTCGCACTCATGCCGGCGCGCGCCCGATCGGTGCTCCTGTAGCATATGCCGATCGTGCTCGGTTGGACACGCTCTTGCCTTACCCGTGCGCGATTGTTGCGTGGTTGCACCGGCACTGTGGTGCCGACACTTGCCAAGCCATCGCCGTCGCTGGCACATAGGTTCGGACAGCAGTCACCCGGGCCGAGGCGCCGTCGATTGTGGCAACGGGCGCGACGGCAGGCAGATGGGATGGGGAGCATCGAAGGCATGGGCGGGGTGGGCCTCTGACATGACCGTCGCCGATCAACAGACCGAGTGGTATCTCGCGCGCGACGGCAAGCCCTATGGCCCGATGAGCGCCTCGGAGATGGCGAAGGTCGTGGACCTCGGCTATCTGCGCGAGAGCGATCTCGTGTGGCGGCCCGGGTTCGCCGAGTGGTTGCCTGCTTTCCAGGTTTTCCCGCCGCAGCCCGACCCGGTCCCGGAGCCGGCGTCTGCCGCTCCCGCTCCGGCCCCGCCGCCGGCCGGCTCCGCATTCAGGCCGGCGGATCAGCCAGTC
>DAORNH010000025.1:0-1654 GCA_035440865.1 Hyphomicrobiaceae bacterium
CTGAGCGTGCCGGCAATGGCCGCTTCGGCGCCTGCGAGGCCCGCCCGCTCGAGTGCTGCCCGCGCCGCGTCGATGAGGCTTGCCTCGCGGCCGGGTGCCCGCAGCATGCGCGATGCCGGGAGGCGGACCGCCTGGGCAGCGAGGCGGACGTTCTCAAGGGCGGACATGGACTTCAGGATGTTCGTGCGCTGGAACGATCGGGCGATGCCGAGATGCGGCATGCGCCACGCGGGCGTCCCCGTGATGTCGCGTCCTTCGAGGCGGATGCGCCCGCTGCTCGGCGCGAGCTGGCCCGTCAGCAGGTTGACGAAAGTCGACTTGCCGGCGCCGTTCGGGCCGATCACTGCGTGCAGCTCCTTGACGTGGAGGGCGAGTGTGACGTCGCGCACGGCGCGGAGCCCGCCGAAAGACTTCGATAGCGCCTCGGTCGCAAGGATCGGCAGCCGGCCGTTGGCGTGCTCAGCCATGGGCGCCTCCTGCGCGGCCGCTGCTCGCTGAGCCCTTCGAGCGCCAGAGCCGTATCCCCATGATGCCGTTCCGGAGCAGGATGACCGCGGCGAGGATGACGATCCCCTCGAACAGGAGCTTCCTCACGACGATCACGCCGAAGATCGGCTTCTGCTCGGTCATCAGTTGTACCACCTGGCCGAGCTCGTTGAGGCCCATGTAGGCGAAGGCCCCGACGATCGCGCCGGCGAGCGAGCCGATGCCGCCGAGGAGGATCATGAGCAGCGCCTCGGCCGACTTGTGCCAGCTCACGAGCTCGGGATTGACCGAGCCGTTGTGCAGGCTCCACATGTGGCCCGCGGCCCCCGCGAGCGTTCCCGCGACGACGAAGGCGGCGAGCTTGTAGCGCGTCGTATTGAATCCCATCGCCTCCATGCGGTGCTCGTTGACGCGGATGCCCTCGAGCACGCGTCCGAACAGCGAGCGCAGCAGGAAGGCAAGGATGAGGTAGGTCAGCACAAGCTGGGTGAGCGCCACGTAGTAGGCAGGCCACGAGCGCTTCGAGCGGGGCAGGCTCTGGGGATCGATCGAGAGGCCGAACGCGGGCAAGATAGGCGCCGTCCGTGCCACCGCCGAGCTTGGTGTCGTGGAATACGAAGTAAATCATCTGCCCAAAGGCGAGCGTCACCATCAGGAAGAAGAAGCCCTTGGTGCGCAGCGACAGCGACCCGACGACAAGTGAGACGAACCCCGCCATCGCCATCGCGGCCGGCAGCGTTTGCCAGATTGGCCGCGGCGCTCCCTCGGGCGAGAGGAGATAAACGACATAGGCGGCAAGCCCGAAGAAGGCGCCGTGGCCGAGGCTCACGAGCCCCGTCGCGCCGACAAGGAGGTGCAGGCTCATGGCCAGCATCGCGGCGATCATGGTCGTGACGGCGAGGCCGACATAATAGGGAGGAGCGTAGAAGGGCAGCACCGCGAGCGCAGCCGCGCCGATTGCGAGCCCGATCCAGCCCAGCCAGGACTGTGGGAGCATGCGTGCTGGCGAAATCATGCTCGGCCTCCGAAGAGCCCGGTCGGACGGAAGAGAAGCACCAGCACCATCAGGATGTAGACCGACATCGACGAGACCGCCGCGATGACGCCGCCAACGGCCGTGCCGACCTGAGCGGCACCGTAGGCCTTGCCGAGCGTATCGATGAGCCCG
>DAORNH010000025.1:1688-3809 GCA_035440865.1 Hyphomicrobiaceae bacterium
GAGGCCGCCGATGACGACGACGACGAACGAGATGATGAGGAGCCCATCGCCCATGTTCGGGTAGACGGACGTGAGCGGAGCCGCGAGAGCACCTGCGGTCATGGCGAGGGCAGTCCCGACCGCGACGACAGTCAGATGCACGCGCCGCGCATCGATGCCGAGCACGTCGACCATCTCGGGTTTCTCGGCCGCGGCTCGGATGATCGCACCCATTCGCGTCCGCTCGATCCAGAAGAACAGACCGCCGGCGAGCGCGAGGCAGAGCCCGATCACCATGAAGCGGTACGCGGCATAGCTGAAGCCGGCCGTGATCGGCACCGAGAAATCGACGATCGAGGGCACTGGCACGGAGTGGAAGTCACTACCGACGGCGATGGCGCGAAGATCAGGATCAGCGCGAAGGTGACGAGCACCTGGTCAAGGTGCTCGCGATGATAGAAAAAGCGGAACAGGAAGCGCTCAAGCAGTGATCCAAGAACCAGCCCTGCAACTATCGCTACTGGAAGAGCGAACCAGAGCGAGCCGGAATACTTCGTCACGAGAAACGCCGTGTAGGCGCCGATCATGAACAGGCTGCCGTGGGCTAGATTGATGATGCCAAGCACGCCGAAGATGAGCGTGAGCCCGCTCGCAATGAGGAACAACAGCAGTCCGTACTGCACGCCGTTCAGCAGCTGCGACATGAGTGTCGCGATCATGCGTCAGTCCCTCCCCTCACCCCAAAGGACACGCGGGCTGCTCTGCCGGCTGCCTCACATGCCCCGAACTCAGTATGTCTCGACGTGATAGCGCCCGCTCTGGCGCATCTTCGGCTTGAGTTCGGACCATTCCAGTCCGTGCTTTCGAGCAATGTCGGCGAGCGCCTCCTCGACGCCCGTCTCCATGTCTTTCAGCCCGCAGATGAAAATGTGTGTCGCCTCGCTCGCGATCAGCTTGGCGATGCTCACAGCCTCGGCGCGCATGCGGTCCTGGACGTACTCCTTGTCGGCGCCCGGAATGCGCGAGAAGACGAGGTGCTTCTCGAGCAGGCTCGCCGGCACCTTTTGCAGCGGGCCGAAGTACGGGAGCTCTGCCGGCGTTCGCGCGCCAAAGAACATGACGAGCTTGCCCGGCGCGTTGGCCATGGCGCGGCGGCGGCGCTCGGTGAAGGCACGGAACGGCGCCGAGCCCGTCCCCGTGCAAATCATGATGATGTTGGCGTTGGCGTCATTCGGCATCAGGAACGTTGCGCCGAACGGGCCGGTCACCTCGACCTTGTCGCCGACCTTCAGGTCGCACATGTAGTTGGATCCGACGCCGCCCGTGACGCGCTTGATCGTGAGGCCCACGTTGTTGGCGTTGCGCTTCTCGCCGTCGCGCGCCGAGGCGATCGAGTAGAGGCGGATGTCATGGGGCTTCCCATCGGTGCGCTTCCCCGGCGGCACGATGCCGATCGACTGGCCCTCGAGGACGGGAACCACCGTCGAGCCGAACGAGAGTACGATGTGGCGGACGTCGCTCTCGGTCTCGGCGCCGGTGATACGGAAATTGCCCTGGACGGTGGCGACGGCCGGCTTGTCGCGGCGATAGAGGTTGACCGTCGGCTTGGAGGCCGACGCGGGAGCGACCGCCTTACCGCCCGTGCCGGCGTGGGCCGAGGCGAGTAGCTTCTCGACCTCGTCCTCGACGGCCTGTTGCGCATCGGCCGAGCCTTCGCCGAGGTCCTCCTGCTTCGGCAACTCACGCCAGCCGAGCTGCTCCTCGAGCGAGTAGGCCTTCTCGGGTCGAACGACGCGCCAGTTGTCGATGGAGCCAGTCGGACAGGGCGCGATGCAGTCCATGCAGTAGTTGCACTTCTCGGCATCGACCACGTAATTGTTGTCGTCGTGCGTCACTGCGCCGACGGGGCAGGTCGCTTCGCAGGTGTTGCAGCGGATGCAGACCTCGGGATCGATGAGGTGCTGCTTCTTGAGCGTGGCAGTTGCCGTCATAGGCCCAACTCTCGGGTGCTGATGTGCTGTTCGGGGCGCACACCCGTCGGTGAACGCGAATTGGATCGCTGCCGCACGAGCCGCTCCGGGACGATATCGAGCCGCATGCCACCACGCGGCCAGAGTGTCACGCGTCCGAGCGGCTCGGGCG
>DAORNH010000025.1:3819-4689 GCA_035440865.1 Hyphomicrobiaceae bacterium
CTCGCGGCCATTCCAAGCGAAGCGCGCGCCGCGCAGCATGGCGGCGAGCATGACGACGCCCTCGACCATCGCGAACGTCGCGCCGATGCAGATGCGCGGCCCAAAGCCGAACGGCATGTACTGCGTCCGCCGATAGCTCGCGCGCTTCTCGGGGAGGAAGCGCATCGGATCGAAGCGCTCGGGCTCGTCCCAGAGGCGCCTATGGCGATGGATAGCCCAGATCGGGATGAAGACCAGCGTATCGGCGTCGATCGTATGCGCGCCGAGGGTGATCGATCTGGTTGCGATACGCGTGAGCACCGGGGCTGGCGCATAGAGGCGCATCGCCTCCTCGAGGATCATGCGCGTCAGCGACAGCTTCTCAATGTGTTCGGCCGCGATCGGCGCGTCGCCGACGACCTCGGCGATTTCGCGCCGCGCCGCCTCCTGCCACACGGGATGGCGGGCCAGCACATATAGCGTCCAGGTGATCGCCTTGGCCGTCGTCTCGTGGCCGGCGTTGAGGAAGGTGATCAGGTTGTTCAGGATTTGCGTCTCCGACATGGGCTCGCCCTTGTCGGTCGCCGTGACGAGGTGCGAGAGGAGATGGCGCCCCTCTCCGCCTTCGGCCTGCCAGCGCGTGTAGAGCGCGAGAATCGCGTTGCGCATGTCGACAGTCGCCGCATTGAGTTGAAGGCGACCCGGATGCCAGGCGTCAGCCGGACGACGCATCAGCGCCGAGACGATCTCCCAGGGTGCGGCATTGAGATAGGTCGCAACCGCGCTCCTGATCTTCAGGCTCTCGTGCATCGCCATGCCGCCGAACAGCGTCTCCGAGATCGCCTCGTAGGTCGCCTCGGTGACGTCGATGTCGACAGGATGGTCGGAGAG
>DAORNH010000025.1:4736-5029 GCA_035440865.1 Hyphomicrobiaceae bacterium
GCCAGGATGTCCTTCGGGCGGAACAGCGGCGCAACGGCCTTCCTCTGCCAGCGCCACGCCTCGCCTTGCGCCGTCAGGATGGAGTTGCCGAGTGGGTCCTGGAAGACGCGGGCTTCGAGCGGCGGCTTCGGGAACACGTCGTGGCTGTCGAGAAAGATGGCCTCGATGAGGTCGGGATCGGTCGCCCAGGCCGTGCGGCGGTCGGCCGAGAAGACGATCGGCTCCTCGTAGACCGTCTCGGGCAGGCAGCGCAGCGGATTGCGCAGGAAATGGTAGAGGAAGAGCGCCGGCGG
>DAORNH010000025.1:5117-5394 GCA_035440865.1 Hyphomicrobiaceae bacterium
CCCGTCCGCGCCGCCGAGGGCGTCGAGCCAACCGAGTGTCGCTTGCTGGGCCGCATCGGTCATCGCCGGAGACACACTTCCTACCCAATGTTGAGCGCGCAGCGCAGCCGGCGCCAAACCGTCATGGAGAGTGCGCGGCCTCCGCCCGGCCGCGCACTCAACGCGTCACGCCCTGTGGATCTTTACGTACTCGAAGTCGCCGCCCTTGTTGTCGATGCCGACCTTCGGCGCCGCGATCCAGGGCGCGTACTTCCCGACGCCCCAGCACGGCTGCATG
>DAORNH010000025.1:5404-10847 GCA_035440865.1 Hyphomicrobiaceae bacterium
CGGGCCGGTTGGCGCGATAACGGCATGGCGGTCAGTCGCCGTCCGATTTCGAGGGCAGCCACTTGTCGCGGTTCGCCGCCCACTCGGTCTCGCTCAGCACGCGGCCGTCGGGCGAGCACTTCACGTCCTTGAACTCGCCGATGTGGCGATGGAAGGCGACGGACGGCAGCGTCAGCGTGAACTTGATGCCGGCCTTCTCAATGATGCGGTTCCAGCGCGACACGCCGCCGAGGCAGTCCTTCGAGTAGTCGTCGCGGAGCCGCATGTTGATCGCGGTCAGCGCCGGCTCATCGACTGTCTTCAGCTCACCGTTGACGAGCTTCAGGACGGGGTAGGTTGCCTTGGTCAGAAGATGATCGTCCTCGATCTTCGTCTCCATGAAGCGGCCCTTGAGACCCGCGTTGTAGAAGTTCGCGGCGTTCGTCGAGATCTCGGAGCCGAAGAGGTCGAGCGAGAGCGAGTAGTGGAGGTTCGCCTTCTTCTGGATGGTCGGCAGGTCGATGACGCCGAGCGCGCGGATGCGATTGATGTCGAAGGGGTCCTCGATGCCGGCGGCCTTCATTGCCTCGCAGGTGCGCTCGATGGTGCGACCGACGCCCGTCTCGCCGACGAACATGTGGTGCGCCTCCTCCGTCAGCATGAAGCGGCAGGTGCGCGACATCGGATCAAAGCCGGACTGCGCAAGGCTCTCGAGCTGCATCTTGCCGTCACGGTCCGTGAAGAACGTGAACATGAAGAACGAGAGCCAGTCCGGCGTCTCCTCGTTGAAGGCGCCGAGCATGCGCGGCTTGTCGACGTCGCCCGAGCGACGCTGCAGGAGACCTTCCGCCTCCTCGCGGCCATCCTTGCCGAAATACTTCTGCAGCAGATAGACCATCGCCCAGAGGTGGCGGCCCTCCTCGACGTTCACCTGGAAGAGGTTGCGCATGTCGTAGAGCGAGGGCGCAGTCTTGCCGAGGAAGCGCTGCTGCTCGACTGATGCCGGCTCCGTGTCGCCCTGGATGACGACGAGGCGGCGGAGCATCGCGCGGTACTCGCCGGGCACCTCCTGCCAGGCCTTCTCGCCCTTGTGGGCGCCGAAGTTGACGAGGCGGCTATCGTCCTGCGGCGCAAGGAGAATGCCCCAGCGGTACTCCGGCATCTTCACGTAGTCGAACTTGGCCCAGCCCTTGGGATCGATCGAGACGGCGGTGCGCAGATAGACGTCCGAGGTCTGGAAGCCTTCGGGCCCCATGGTCATCCACCAGTCTATGTAACCGGGATGCCACTGCTCGAGCGCCTTCAGCACGCGCTGATCCGAGGCGAGGTTCACGTTGTTCGGGATCTTCGTCGTGTAGTCGACGGCGCCGGCAGGCGTGGCAGATGTGGTCATTGGGTTTTCCCTTTTTTTCAAGGAGGCAATGGGCAGTAGGCAATAATTTGCCCCGCCTACCGATCTACGGCCCGCATAAGGCTGCGATGCATCTTGCCGATCTCCTCGGAAGCGCTCAACTGACTTGAAAGGACGTCCTGGTCCAGAAGCCCGACGCGATGGGCCAATTCAATGTGCGTTTCGAATGCCTTCAACGATTCATGCGCAATGCGCAGCTGCTGCGCGTAGGCTCCCGGGCTCTCGCGCCGATAGCCTTCGGCAACATTGGCAGGAATGGAAGCACAACTGCGGCAAATCGGACTGGTCAGGCCGTCCCGCTCGTCGACAGGGAACGCCGCAGTCAACCGATAGGCACCCACGGCCAAATCCATGCTCTTCTGCCAAACCAGGAGATCACGATGGCTCTTAATTGTTCCACTCACGATACCAATCCCGCCTATTGCCTATTGCCTCACGTCTCACACTCGCTCCGGATTGTAGTCGCCCTTCACGCCGCTGCCGTAGCGGCGCAGCGCGCCGTTCTCGCCGGTGGCGCTCGGGCGATTGAAGATCCAGTTCTGCCACGCCGTCAGGCGGCCGAAGATCTTGGTCTCCATGGTCTCGGGACCGCCGAAGCGCAGGTTCGCCTCGAGGCCGGTCAGGCCGTCGGCCGAAAAGCTCGAACGCTCCTCGAGGAAGATGCGCACCTCATCGGCATAGTCGATTTCGTCGAAGGCCTCAGTAACGAGACCGAGGGAGGCTGCGTCCGAGCCGTCGAGTTCCTGGCCGACTGCGGCCTTGGCCTTCCCCACGCTCTCCGGCTCGCCGAGGAAGCGCGTCTCGAGGCGCGTCAGCCCGTTAGACATCGGGTAGCGTCCAAAGTTCAGTGCCGAGAGCATCATGCGCGCAGCCGGACGATTGTCGCCCTTGAAGGTGCCGTCGAGCATATAGGCGCGATCGGACGCCCAGGCGATCTCGGCGAGTGTGCCGGCAAAACACGAGCCCGGCTCGATGAGCGTGACGAGCGAGCGCGAGGTCACGTCGATGCGCTTCAGCACGCGCTTCCAGTTGTTGAGGATTTCGCGCACGAGCCAGTCGGATGCATTGGCATGCATCACCGCGTCATAGGCGAGAACCTTCGCCGGCTCACCTTCCGACTTGAAGACGAGCGTGCCGATCTCGAGCTCGTTCAAACGCAGATGCAGGATCGCGTCGTCGAGCTCGCGGGCGAGCTTCAGCATGTAGAAGTTGGCGCCTTGCGCGTGAATGGCCGCCGCATCGGCCGGCGGCGCCTCCTTCGGGCCGCTGATCATGACCGTGGCGCGGCGCCCCGCGCGGTCGATCTCGACTCTCACGGTCTCGTAGGCAATCTGGTCCTTCGACAGCGTGCGCGTCAACGGGGTGAGCGCAATGCCCTTGGCGTCCGCGGGGCGATCGGACTTGGCCGCGAGCTTCTTCGCCGCCTCGGTGACGGCGGCGTCGAACTTGGAGTTCGGCACCGTCTGGTCGACGAGGCGCCATTTCACGGCGCGCGCGCCCTTGATGCCTTCCTCGAAGCCCGGGATGAAACCGGCATTGCCGATCACTCGACGGCGCGTTTCCCCTTGATGCCCTCCTCGATGGTGCAGAAGGCGTCGGCGCGGTCGCGGCGCACCTTGCGCTTGTCGGTGACGCGCGTGAGGCCGCCTGTGCCAGGAAGAACGGCGAGCAGCGGGATCTCGGGGAGCGACACGGTCGAGTTGCCGTCATCGGCCAGAATGATCTCGTCGCAGGAGAGCGCGAGCTCGTAGCCGCCGCCGGCCGCCGTGCCGCGCACCGCGCAGAGGAACTTCTGGCCGGAGTGCTCGGAGCTGTCCTCCATGCCGTTGCGCGTCTCGTTCGTAAACTTGCAGAAGTTGACCTTATGGGCGTGCGCCGAGCCCGCCAACATGCGGATGTTGGCGCCGGCGCAGAAGACCTTGTCCTTGCCCGACTTCAGCACGACGACCTTCACCGCTGGATACTCGAAGCGCAGCCGCTGCAGCGCATCCGCAAGCTCGATGTCGACGCCGAGATCGTAGGAATTGAGCTTCAGCTGGTATCCCTGGAAGAGCGTGGCGTCCTGGTCGACGTCCATGACGAGTTCGGCAACGTCGCCGGCGATCCTGAGCTTCCAGTGGCGATAGGTGTCCGGTGTCCGCGCAAAGTCGATGATGCCCGACTCGGCCGTCAGTTTGGCCACATGCTCTGCCATTGCGCGCTCCCGTAGTGCATAATTGATCATTGATTGACGTCATATAGATGCAATTTATTGCAGTTGTCAATAGGATTCATTGCCATAACCGGAATAAAAATGCCTCGACTTGACCTGGACCTCCAAATACTGCATTATATTGCCTGTTGCGCCACGGGCGTCCGATAACGTCGAGGCCGAGCAATGGACACTGCACCCATCACACGACGGATCGGCACGCGGGTGCGAGCCGGCCGTGCCCGCATCGGCATGACGCGCAAGCAGCTCGCCGCAGCGGCCGAGGTCTCGGAGCGATACCTGAACGAACTCGAAAACGGCGACGCCAATGCTTCTGTCGCCATCCTTGCAAAGGTCGCAGACGCGCTCGGCCTCGATCTCGTGAGCCTCCTCAGCGCCGATGATGCGTCTCCAGGAGTTGCAGCGCAACCCGCTTTCGAGCCGCTCGCAAGCCTCATGGCCGGGATGTCGCTCGCCGAGCAGCAGGCCGCACTACCGGTCCTGGACACATTCATCACGGACCGCCGCCGGCGGCTGCGCGGCATCGCCTTGCTCGGACTGCGGGGTGCAGGCAAATCCACCATCGGACGGCTGTTCGCCGCGCGTCATGGGCTCGGCTTCATCTCGGTCACGCGCGAGATCGAGGCGCGCGCCGGCATGAGCCTCGCCGAGCTCTTCAATCTCGGCGGGCCGGATGCCTACCGCTCGCTCGAGAATGAGGTCATCGCGGAGCTGACGCGGCGTCCCGACCGACTGGTTCTGGAGACGGCCGGCGGCATCGTCGGCAACAATCAGGCGCTGGACATGATCCTCGGCGCCTTCAAGACCGTTTGGCTCAAGGCGACCCCGGAGGAGCATCTCGCACGCGTTTCCGGACAGGGTGACACGCGGCCGATGCGCGGTCATCCGAAAGCACTCGAGCATCTGCGGGCACTTCTCGCCGCTCGCGAGCCCGACTACGCACGCGCCGAGAGCGTGATCGATACCTCGGGCCGCACGGTCGAAGACTGCGTCGCCGACCTCGAGCGCATCGCCGGGGGCGTGGTCACGCAAGACGCTGCTTGAGTGCGCCTCGCCAGAACCAGACCTCGGCCGACCCGTTCGGCGCGAAAATGAGGCGGCCACCGCATTGGTGCCGCCTCGCTCAACTCACCGCATACCGACGTCAGTTACGGCAAGCGCTTCAATTCTTGCTCTTGTCGACGAGCGCCTTTTCCTTGATCCAGGGCATCATGGCGCGCAGCTTGGTGCCGATCTCCTCGATCGGGTGGGCGTCGTTGAGGCGACGCGTCGCCTTGAACTTCGGCTGGCCCGCCTTGCACTCGCGGATCCACTCGCTCGTGAACTTGCCCTGCTGGATGTCGGCGAGCACGCGGCGCATCTCGGCGCGCGTCTCGTCGGTGATGATGCGCGGCCCCGTCACGTACTCGCCGAACTCGGCCGTGTTCGAGATCGAGTAGTTCATGGTCGCGATGCCGCCTTCGTAGATGAGGTCGACAATCAGCTTCACCTCGTGCAGGCACTCGAAATACGCCATCTCGGGGGCGTAACCCGCCTCGACCAGCGTTTCGTAGCCGGCGCGGATGAGTTCGACCAGACCGCCGCAGAGCACGACCTGCTCGCCGAAGAGGTCGGTCTCGCACTCCTCCTTGAAGCTCGTCTCGATGACGCCGGCGCGGCCGCCGCCGATCGCTGCCGCATAGGAGAGGAAGAGGTCGTGCGCGTTGCCGCTCTTGTCCTGGTGGATGGCGAGGAGGCAGGGAACGCCGCCGCCGCGCTGATACTCGGAGCGCACTGTGTGGCCCGGACCCTTCGGCGCGACCATGCCGACGTCGAGGTCGGCGCGCGGCTCGATCAGGTTG
>DAORNH010000025.1:10876-11209 GCA_035440865.1 Hyphomicrobiaceae bacterium
TGAGGCCGTGGGCGAACATGATCGCCGCGCCCTTCTTCATGTTCTCGTGCAGGTGGTCCTTGTAGATGTCGGCCTGGAGCTCGTCCGGCGTGCACATCATCATCACGTCGGCCCACTTGGCGGCCGCTGCGACCTCCATCACCTTGAAGCCTGCGCCCTCGGCCTTCTTGACGCCCTGCGAGCCCTTGCGGAGCGCAATCACCACATCTTTGACGCCTGAGTCGCGCAGGTTCTGCGCATGGGCATGACCCTGGCTGCCGTAACCGATGACGGCGACCTTCTTGCTCTTGATCAGATTGATGTCGGCGTCACGGTCGTAATACACGCGCATGG
>DAORNH010000025.1:11322-12161 GCA_035440865.1 Hyphomicrobiaceae bacterium
TCGGCCCGGCATGCGGCTGGCGCCGGTCTCACGGCCTGCAGGCTCAGGTGCCGCGCATGGCGCGGACCGAGCGCCAGAGCGCACCGAGCGAGCCGGTGGCGAGGCCGATCGTCAGGCAGACACCGACTTCGAGCGTGGAAATGTCGTACTTGCGGTAGTCCTCGATCGGGAAAACCTGGTCGAGGGTCGCGAACGCGGCCCGGCTCAGCAGGAGGCCCCATACGCCCCACCAGCAGACACCAGCGAGGACATCCCACACCCGCTCGCCCGCCGTCGGCTTCGTCGGCTCATCCGCCTGGGGCGTCGTGGCCTTGAGCCACTCCTGCCAGGTCGGCAGCGTCGTCGTGCCGACCTCTGGCTTGATCGGCGGGACGTAGACTGGCGGCGACGCCGGCGGCGGCAGCGCTCGGAACTGGCGCCACGTCTCGGGCACCATGCGCAAGGGCTCGTAGGGCGAGCGAAAGCCCGCGACGTATTCGATCACCCGGGGATCGATCGGAATGCCGCGGGCGCGGTCCTTCTCGACCCAGGTCCCGACATAGGCCCGACCCCATTCCGTTCTCTGCTTCGGCACGATCATACCGTACTCGACCAAGGCCTGATGAGCATAGCTCTCGGCTTCCATCTCCTGCACGTGGCTCGGCAACAGGAGGCCGGGCCCACTGCTCTGCAGGAAGATATGGCCGCACTCGTGGGCGACCGTGATCAAGTGCCGGATGTTTCGGCCCTCGGGCGAGTAGATGTTGCCCGTTCCGAGCCAGGCAAGACCGTCGAGGCCCTTCTCGTTGAGGTGATGCGTCGTGACGCCCGCCTCGCGCTTCATGGCATCCGCGATCGAG
>DAORNH010000025.1:12171-21142 GCA_035440865.1 Hyphomicrobiaceae bacterium
CGGCGATCCGCGCCTTGATCTCCTCACCCTTGCTCGCTTCCACCGCAAGAATATGCGTCTTCGACGACGCCTTCGCTGAAGCGGGCATCCGGTACACTCTCGAAGCTGTTTGGAACCCCTCGACCGTTGAGAGAAATATAGGTTTCGAGCGCGCTTCTTCAAGCTCGGCGGTACGATTTTCAACCTCGAAAAAGGGTCAGATCACGACACGGATTTTCGGCTCCAAGACCGAGATCACGCGCGCGAGTTCGTGACCGCGCTTGAGGATTTGCCCGCCGGCCGCGACGACACTGTAGGCGCCCTGCTTGCGCGCGAGCTTCGGGCATTTCTCGATGCGATAGAGCGGCATCTCGCTCGAGCGGCGGAAGACGCTGAACACGGCCTTCTCGCGATCGAAGTCCATGGCGTAGTCGCGCCATTCACCTGCCGCGACCTGCCGGCCATATAGATCGAGGATCTGCGTGAGCTCGGCCCGGTCGAACGCGCACACCGCCTCTTTCCCGGCGGTCGCGCTGACCACGCTTGCACCCTGCCCCCAGCCCGCGCCGCCTGATCCGGCGCTGGCACGAGGGCTGAACGGTATCGGCTCAGAGTCGCTCAACGACGCCTCCCTGCTCGCGGTCACTGCATCTTTGCGTGAGGCGGCGCGCTTGACAAGCCGGTCACGGAAAAATCAGTGCGCCGCGAGCGCGCGCGCAGCAGCCGCGACACCCGCGCCCGCTTCCAACGCCAGGCCGAGCGAGGCGAGCACGTCCTCGAGATGCGCGAGATCGGTGAGCACGTCGCTGTCCGTCACGGCGCCCATGGTGCCGATGCGGATCACCTTGCCGGAAAGCCGATTGCGCGCGCCCGCGATCACCGAGCGATGGCGCTCGTACATGCCGCGCACAATCGCCCCACCGTCATAGCCCTTGGGTGCGTGGAACACCGCGACCGTCGTCGACTGATGCCGCGAGCGCGTGAAATTCTCGAGGCCGATCGCGGCAGCACCCGCTTTCAAGGCCCGCGACAGCCGCGCGTGCCGCGCGAACACCCGCTCGAGGCCCTCCTCGTGCATCATCGCCAGCGCTTCGTTGAGCGCATAAACGAGGCTCACCGGTCCTGTGAAGGTCGTGTCACCCTTCTCGGCCGAATCACGCGCCTTGCGGAAATCGAAGTAGAAGCGCGGCAGCCGGTCGTCGCGGCCGACCACCGTCCATGCCTTTTCTGAGACGCTCGCGAGCCCTATGCCGGGTGGCGACATTAGCGCCTTCTGCGAGCCGGTGACGAGTACATCGACGCCTGCCGCGTCCTGCCCGATCGGCATGCCGCCGAGGCCCGAGACACTGTCGACGACGAGGAGTGCCGGTGTCTTCGCAACGACACGGCCGACAGCGGCGAGATCGGCGGCGACACCCGTCGAGCTCTCGTTGTGCACCATCACGACGGCGCGGTAGTCGGCGCTCGCGAGCCGCTTGGCAACGTCGGCCGGATCGGCCTCCTCGCCCCACGGCACCACGAGCGGATCAACCACGACGCCGTAGGCCTTGGCGATCTGGGAAAAGCGCTCGCCGAACTGGCCGTTCTCGATGACGAGGATGCGCTCGCCCGCCGCAAGCACGTTGACGAGCGCCGCCTCCATCATGCCCGTGCCGCTCGACGAATGCAGGAGGATGCGGTTCCGCGTACCGAATACGGGAGCGAGCCGCTCGACCGCCGCGGCAAGGATCGCCTTGAACTCAGCGCCGCGATGCGCCTGCACCGGGCGCGCCATGGCGAGCCGGACGCGCTCGGGTACCGCCGTCGGCCCCGGGATGCGCAGGCGATAGGTCTCGGGCGGGGCCATGTTGGCGAGGCGGGGCGTGGTCATGTCGGGCTCTCGGCGTGCGTTGAGGTCGTGAGGAAACCATGCGGCCGCACGGCTCGGCAAGCGCAACGCCTGTCGATGAGGTGTGCGCCGGCGGGAGGTCCCAGATCCGACGGACGACCGTCGAAGTGTTCAGAACTCTGCCCCGAGCCCCGCCAAAGCCCGTCGTCGCGGAGCGATGCTTGGCATCGACGGCCTCTGGAATCCCCACGTTTCTTGGTCCTCAGATCAGGCGAGCACCGGGCGCGGGCGCGTGATCATTGATCAAACCGATCGGATCATCCGGCGTCGGCAAATTCCGGTTCTGTCGGCTGCAATCGTAAACAACACCCAAATCGCACACACAGCGCTCCGGTAGCGAGCCATCACAGGTACAGGATCCATGCACGCTCAGGATGTGACGCTCGCGCTCTTCACGGCGGTCAACCTGATCCGCGTGTTTTCATACCTCCCCCAGATCCGCTGCATCGCCCGCGACACGACCGGCGCCACCTGCATCTCCTACACCACCTGGGCCATGTGGGTGCTCGGCCACGCCACGACGCTGCTCTACGCGATCGTCAACCTAGGCGACCCCGTCCTCGCCACCGTCAGCACCATCAACATGACTTGCTGCCTCACCGTGATCGCCCTCACCGCCTGGAAGCGCCGGGTGGTTGCCATGGCCGGAAGCATCGCGGCGTGAGTGCGTTGTCAAAGCTCGTCGACGAGCGCCGCCGTAACAGGGATGGGACTTCGAGAGCCGTCTGCGCCACCGCGCGAATCGAGCACGTGAACCTGCCTCAAATCTTGGCCGGCCACCCGGCGGCGATCGATTTCCGGAACATCGCCGGTCCGGGTAGGCAAGCGGCGGCTCGCGTGGCACTCTTTGGCGGCGAAGGAGCATCCGGGGGCTCAGATGATCGAGACGCCCGAGCGCGCGCTCGCCTCTGTCGGCCTGTTCAAGGGTCTGTCGCGGGAGGCGCTTGCGACACTCACCCGCCGCGCCGTCATGCGCGAGGTGCCGCGTGGTCATGTCGTCGTCCGGCAGGGCGAGGCGGCCGACGCGCTGCACATCGTCGTCTCGGGCCGCTTCGACGTGACGCTCGAAGGCCGGCCGCGCCCGATCGCCGAGATCACGGCGGGCTCCCCCATCGGCGAAATCGCCTTCCTCGCCGGCGGCACGCGCACGGCGACCGTCACTGCGGTCCGCGACGGCATCGTCATGACGCTCGGGCGCGCCGACTTCGACGAGCTCCTGAAGACCAACCCGGACGCCGCGCGCATCATGATGGCGACTGTCGCCGGGCGACTCGCGGCTGCGACCGCGACCATGGCACCGCGGGCCGCCGCACGACCGAAAACGATCGCCATCATTACGGCGGGCGGGCGGCCGGTGCCCATGGCGTTTCTGCAGAAGCTCCGCGAGGTCGTCGATCGGCGCTCCAGATCCCTGATCGTCGGCTCTGAGACCGTCGGCCGGGTCCTCGACGGCATTCGCGGCGATGCCGAGATGACGACCGCCCTCAACGCCATCGAGGCCGACTACGATTTCGTCGTCTATCTCGCCGACCCGGCACTCACGCCCTGGTCCGAGAAGGCGATCCGGCAGGCCGATCTCGTACTGCGGATTGCCGATGTGCGCACCTCGCACGGGGCCCTTGAGTGCGGCGAGAACGATCTCGAGCGCTTTGCGACGCGTCTCCACCAGTCTGCTGGACAACGCCTCGTGCTCGTCCACGAAACGCAGAGTGCTGTCTCGGGGACTCGGGCCTGGCTGCAAGACCGGTCGGTTGCGCAGCACCATCACGTGGCTCTCGACGACGCTGCAAGCTTCGAGCGGCTCTTCCGCTTCATCGCCGGCACGGCGCGCGGCCTCGTCGCCTGCGGGGGGGCTGCGTTCTGCGCCGCCCACATCGGCATCTATCAGGCGCTCGGCGAGGCCGGCGTCGAGATCGACATGCTCGGCGGCACGTCCGGCGGTGCCGCGATGACGGCGGGGTTCGCCGCCGGCTTCACCCCGGCCGCGATGAGCGAGGCCGTGCGCGACATCTTCGTCACCAACCGTGCCATGCGCCGCTACACCTGGCCGCGCTACAGCCTGCTCGATCACACCCATTTCGACCGCATGCTCGAGCGCTACTACGGCCGCATCGACATCGAGGATCTGTGGCTCCCCTACTTCGCCGTCTCGACGAACCTCTCGCGTTACGCGCTCCACTGCCACGCCTCGGGTGACCTCTTCCATGCCGTGCGCGCCTCGGCCTCGATCCCGGCGCTCCTGCCGCCGCTCTACACCGAGGACGGGCAGATGCTCGTCGACGGCTGCCTCCTCGACAATGTCCCGATCCGCATGATGCGCGAGCTGAAGAGCGGCCCCAACATCGTCGTCGCCTTCGAGGTGCCCGAGCTGCAGCGCTTCAAGGTCGATTATGCGCGCCTGCCGAGCCGCGCCGAACTCTTGAAGCGCGCCGCCATGCCCTGGCGCCGCGAGGCGCTCCCCGATGCGCCGGGCGTCGCCTCCGTGCTGATGCGCAGCCTGATGGCCAACCGGCAGGACTTCGAGCGCCACCTGAAGCCCGACGACCTGCTGATCGTCCCGCCGCTCCCCGACGACATGAGTATTCTCGACTGGCATCGCCACGGCGAGCTTGTGCAGTCCGCCTACGGCTGGATGCGCGATGAGATCCTCCGCCAGCGCGCGCGTGGGGCGACAGCGCTCGGTGGCGGGGCTTCACGCCTCCCCTGATCTCGACTAACGATAGCGGACGGCAAGAAGGAAGCGTCCATGGACTTCGATCTCAGCGAGGAGCAGCAGCTCCTCAAGGACAGCATCGACCGGCTGCTCGCGAGCCGCTATCCCGACGTGAAGACGCGGGCCGGCCACATGGCTGCTCCAAAAGGCTACTCCGCCGCGATCTGGCAGGAGATCGCCGACCTCGGCCTCCTCGGCATACCCTTCGCCGAGGCACATGGCGGGCTCGGCCAGGGCTACGTCGAGATCATGATCGTCATGGAGGCGATCGGCCGAAATCTGGCGCTCGAGCCGTATCTGCCGACCGTCGTGCTCGGCGGCGGCTGCCTGCGCCACGCGGGGAGTGATGCGCAGATCGGGGCGCTCGCGCCTGACATCATCGCCGGCAAGACGACACTCGCGCTCGCCCACCTCGAGAAACAGGCGCGCTACGATCTCGCCGACACCGCTATGTCCGCCAAGGCGGACGGCAAAGGGGGCTATGTCCTCGAGGGCGAGAAGTGCGTCGTGCTCGGCGGCGACAGCGCCGACAAGCTCGTCGTCACTGCGCGCACAAGTGGTGATCGGCGGAGCTCCTCGGGTATCGGGCTCTTCATGGTGGATGCGACGGCCGGCGGCATCTCACGGCGCGGCTACCAGACCCAGGACGGGATGAGGGCCGCAGACATCGCCTTCTCGGGCGTGAGGGTTGGGAAGGACGGCGTTCTCGGCGATCCGGCCGGCGGCTATTCGGTGCTCGCGCGCGTCGTCGACGAAGCCATCGCGGCGCTCGCCGCCGAGGCGGTCGGCGCCATGGAGGGCGCGCATCTCCTCACCGTCGAGTACCTGAAGACGCGCAAGCAGTTCGGCGTGCCGATCGGCTCCTTCCAGGTGCTCCAGCATCGCTCCGTCGACATGTTCACGAACCTCGAGCAGTCGCGCTCGATGGCGCTCCTCGCCTCGATGATGGCGGCCGAGCCCGATGCGGCCGAGCGCGCCCGTGCGATGAGCGCGGTCAAGGTGCAGATCGGCCGATCGGGACGATTCATCGGCCAGGAGGCGACGCAGCTCCACGGCGGCATCGGCATGACCATGGAGTACAAGAGCGGCCACTACTTCAAGCGGCTCGCCATGATCGACCTCGCCTTCGGGCCCGCCGACCACCACCTGAAGAAACTCGCCGAGGCTGGCGGCGTCTTGAGCGAGGCGGCGTGAACGAGGCCCCTGTTCGCCCGCCGATCCGCCGCCTCGTCGGCACGGTTGCGCTGCTCGTGTTCCTGGTCGTCTACGCGCTCGCCGTGATGATGGTCGCGATCACGGTGCTCCCACAGCTCGGCAAATGGGCCGAGCCGGTGTTCTACCTGGTCGGCGGGCTCCTCTGGATCATCCCGGCGGGGTTCCTGATCCGGTGGATGTACCGGCCGGGGACGTGACCCGGAGGCAACTCCAGTGGACAGAGACCTGTCGGAAGGAAACGTGATCGTACGAGCTCTCTGCCGTCGCAGCATGACGTCTCGACCTACCGCATCGCCCATCTGAGAGGTATCATCATGAAACTGTCGATCGCCGCCCGAGCCCTGTCGCTCGCGCTCGCCACCGGACTTGGCCTCACGCTGCTCTCACCTCCCGATGTCCGGGCCGAGGCCAACACGGTGCGCGCCGCCAAGCAGTGGGGGCTCGGCTACCTCCAGTACATGCTGATGGAGGACATGAAGCTCGTCGAGAAGCACGCCAAGGCGGCCGGCCTCGGCGACGTGAAGGTCGAATGGAACACGTTCCGCTCCTCCGACGTCATGAACGACGCGCTCATTTCCGGCAACGTCGACTTCGTCTCGCTCGGCGTCCCCGGCCTCATGACCATCTGGGACCGCACCAAGGGCAAGCTCGACGTGAAGGGCGTGACGGCGCTCAACTCGCTGCCGCTCGTCCTCAACGTGCGCGCGCCCGAGGTGAAGACGCTTGCCGACTTCACCGAGAAACATCGCATCGCGGTACCGGCAGTCAAGGTCTCAGTGCAGGCGATCCTCCTGCAGATGGCGGCCGAGAAGCTGCACGGCGCGGGCAAGCACACGGCCCTCGATGCGATCACCATCACCATGGCGCACCCCGACGCGACCGTCGCCATGCTGAGCGCGCAGACAGAGGTCTCCGCGAACTTTTCCTCGCCCCCCTTCTACTTCCGACAGCTGAAGCAGCCGGGCATTCGCCGACTGACGTCATCGACCGAGATCAACGGCGGGCCGCTGCCCTTCAACGTGGTAGCCGCGACGTCGAAGTTCCGCTCCGAGAACCCGAAGCTCTACAAGGCCTTCCTCGCGGCCATGGCCGAGGCGACGGAGCTCATCAACAAGGACAAGCGTTGGGCGGGTGAAGCCTATCTGCGCATTGCCAAGGACAAGACGCCGATCGACGAGTTCATGACCATCATGAACGATCCCGAGATCAACTTCACGCTGGCCTTTGCGAGCTTCGACAACATGATCAACTTCATGACGCGGACCGGAAACTTCAAGAACAAGCCGGCGAGCAGCAAAGAGCTGATGTTCCAGGATTGAAGCGGCAGGAACCAAACCCAGGCGATGATCGGGCCCGAGCGATGCCCGGGCTCGATTCATTCTGGAGGCACAGTGACTCTCGCCATGACCGCACGAAGCCCCGGCACTTTCGTGCAGACCACGTCCCATACTATATCAGGGTCGATTCCGAAGTAGGCATGGGCGAGCATGTCTCGCAGACCTGCGATCCGACGCCACTCGATTTGAGGACAGAGCAAGCGCGCCTCGTCCGGCAACTGCTTCACCGCTTCGCCGATCAACTCGAGATTTCTCAGAACGGCGTCCTTGGTCCGATCGTCCGCTTCGAATGCCGAGCGGCTCATGCCGTGAGTGTAGCGCTCAATTTATTCGCACGAGGTTAGAATATCCCGCCAGTACAGACGCCAGTTACGCGACACGAATGGCCTCGCGCTCGATCGCGTCCTTGAGCTCCGGACGCAGGGCCTTCGTCGTCACCAAGTCCACACGGAGCCCGAGCAAGCCTTCGAGGAAATCCTTGAGGTCGATGAAGCGATCGAATGTTGTCGGCTCGGTAAACTCGACAAGTATATCGATGTCACTTGCAGGCCCCGGCGTTCCGCGTGCCCGAGATCCAAACACGAGCAGCCTAGCCACACCGAAATCGGAGTAGCGGGACCTGTGCAGCTCGAGGATGTCCACTAGGCTCAACGGATGTCTCCAATGTTGATCTCGGTGAACTAAACTTCAGTCTGTCGATTGTTTGGTGCCAGAATGTGCCAATGATCAGAAAATACTGATATCGCAGGTAACCATTGGACTGGTCCACTCCCGGCTACGGCGCGGCCGCTTGACACATTCTCTCTGCGGATCAACTCCGAGCGCTTCTGCTTCGATGGCCCAACGACATAGTCGATTGTCTTGAGGACCAAGAAGGCAAGAAACAACAGGACCACGAGTCCAATGACGCCGCCCAACAGATCGGGCAAGATAAAACCTAATACGCCACCAAGGAACAATCCTCCTGCAAAGCCAATGAACACTCCTTTTCCGCCTTCACTTTGCCCCCGAAATAGGCCCCAACCGCGCCACCTATCAACATGAGAATGGTTATCACGTGGTTGTGAATTGGGCCCGGTTCCCCTTTTTGCCGATCTTCGGTCATCTGGTGCGCCTCCCTGTCGTCCTCTTGAGAGGGCATATGGCGCGGCCGAGCTGAATCGGCCGCCCCGCCCCATCACTTCATAACGGGAATGGTGAACTCGGCGCCCTCCTTCACGCCGGACGGCCAGCGGCTCGTCACGGTCTTCGTTCGCGTATAGAAGCGCACGCTGTCGGGGCCATGCTGATTGAGGTCGCCGAACGCGCTCTTCTTCCAGCCGCCGAAGGTGTAGTAGGCGAGCGGCACCGGGATCGGCACGTTGATGCCGACCATGCCGATATTGATCCGCGCCGCGAAATCGCGAGCCGCATCGCCGTCGCGCGTGAAGATCGCGACGCCGTTGCCGTACTCGTGCTCCATGGGGAGGCGCAGCGCCTCGTCGTAGTCCTTGGCGCGCACCACGGAGAGGACGGGGCCGAAGATCTCCTCCTTGTAGATGCGCATCTTCGGCGTCACCTCGTCGAAGAGGCAGCCGCCCATGTAGAAGCCGTTCTCGTAGCCCTGCATGCGGAAGCCGCGCCCGTCGACCTTGAGCTTGGCGCCTTCCTTCACGCCGATCTCGACGTACTGCTTCACCTTCTCGAGGTGGGCCTTGGTGACGACCGGACCGAAGTCGGCGTCGGCGCTCGTCGACGGACCGATCTTCAGGCCTTCGACGCGCGGGATGAGCTTCGAGACGAGCTTGTCCGCCGTTGCCTTGCCGACCGGCACCGCGACCGAGACGGCCATGCAGCGCT
>DAORNH010000025.1:21152-25130 GCA_035440865.1 Hyphomicrobiaceae bacterium
CCGTACCCGGCGCCGATCAGCGCATCGACCGCCTGGTCCATGTCGGCGTCCGGCATGATGATCATGTGGTTCTTGGCGCCGCCGAAGCACTGGACGCGCTTTCCCGCAGCACACCCGCGCGAATAGACGTACTCGGCGATCGGCGTCGAGCCGACAAAGCCGACGGCCTCGATGTCGCGATCGTCGAGGATGGCGTCGACCGCCTCCTTGTCGCCATTGACGACATTGAGGATGCCGGCGGGCAAGCCCGCTTCCATCATCAGCTCGGCGAGCATCAGGGGAACGCTCGGGTCGCGCTCGGAGGGCTTCAGGATGAAGGCGTTGCCGCAGGCGATGGCCGGCGCGAACTTCCACATCGGGATCATGGCCGGGAAGTTGAACGGCGTGATGCCGGCGACGACCCCGAGCGGCTGGCGCATGGAGTAGATGTCGATGCCGGGGCCGGCGCCTTCCGTGTATTCGCCCTTCATGAGCTGCGGGATGCCGCAGGCGAACTCCGCCACCTCGACGCCGCGCTGGATGTCGCCCTTGGCGTCGGCGACGGTCTTGCCGTGCTCACGGGCGAGCGCCAGGGCGAGCTTCTCGTTGTCGCGCGCGACGAGATCGACGAACTTCATGAGGACGCGGGCGCGGCGCTGCGGATTGGTCGCGGCCCAGGCCGGCTGGGCAGCCTTGGCGTTCTCGACGGCGGCCCTGACCTCGGCCTTGGAGGCGAGCGGCACCTTGGCGGCAACCTCGCCGGTCATCGGCCAGAACACGTCGCCGAACTTGCCGCTCGTGCCTTTGACGCGCTTGCCGCCAATGAAGTGGTAAAGTTCGGTTGCCATGTCGCGCTCCTGCTCGATCCCGGATCGGTCCGCCTCGGGCGGCCGTGTCCGGTCATTTAGGCCGCTCGACGGGCTCGCGTCCAGGCCGACCGGCCATGCAGCGGCTGCTCCGGGTTGCAGCACCATGCGCCAGCTCGGTCCGCACATTTTCGATTCGTCAACACTTTCCATGTTTGATGACTGAAAGGTTCCCGAAGCCCCGGAGTGCGCATCCCCATGTGGTCCAAGTTCGCCAAGCTCGCCGCAGTCGCCGTGGTTGCCGCCGTCGTCACGGCCGCTCCGGTCAGTGCCGCCGACCTCATCGTCAAGTATGACCAGTCGCAGATCATCCGCCTCGACCGCCCGGTCGCCGAAATCATCATCGGCAACTCGACGATCGCGGACGTCTCGGTTCAGGCCCCGCAGATGCTGGTCGTCACCGGCAAGACCTTTGGCATCACGAACGTCATCATCCTCGACGCCTCGCGCCAGACCATCGCCGAGCACCGCATCATCGTGCAGCGCGACGAGGTGAACATTGTCACGCTGCATGCCGCCGCCAAACGCCAGTCGTACAACTGCACGCCGCGCTGCAATCCTTCGCTCGTCGTCGGCGACGACCTCAACTACTTCGAGACGGTCGCGAAGGTCTCCGAGCGCAAGATCAAGTTCTCGGAAGGTGCCAACGACGCGAGCGGCGGCGGCCAGTAACTGACCATCTCCGCTGGGCGAGACCAGGCACATCACTCGCGGGTGGTGTGCCTTCCTTTTTTCCCCACCCGCAAATCGCCGCGCACTACAGTACCTTGCGGCGACCTGTTAGAAGCTGCGTGTCAACGGCGACTCATGACCAATCCGATGCGCCGTATCCGCCGTATCCGCCGTTGCACCCGCCAGCCGCGCGCAATCGATCAAGGACGCTCAGCATGACCGACATCGTCATCTGGATGCTTGCCATCGCGGTCAGCGTGGCCGCGCTGGTCGTCGCCGCCGCCGCCAAGCTGCACTACATCCACATGGCCGTTGCCGCAGTCATGGCGATCTTCATCGCGCTTTCGGCCGTGCGCGAGCTGCGCGTGACAACAGCGTCCGGCGCAGGAGACGCCGCCGTGGCGAGCGTCGCTGCGCGCTACATGGGCCTCGTGTGGGCCTGGGGCGCCATCGTCCTCATGATCACCTACATGTTCATCCTGCAGTGGAAGGAGTGGTGGCAGTTCTTCATCGCCTTCATCGTCGCCGCCGGCATCTGCCTCTTCTTCTCAGCGACCCTGCGCAGCGACAGCGCCAAGGGCGCCGATGATCCCGGCATGCTGAGCCTCTCCCGCTACCTCGCGCTGGCGCAGGCCATCGGCACCGTGGTCACGATCGTCGGGCTCGGCGTGTTCGACGGCAAGGGTTTCCGCCTCGGCGGCAAGATGCTCCGCTTCCTCGATCCCCGGCACACGGACTGGGCCGCCAACAACGTCTTCTTCTTCGGCGCGATCGCGCTCGCCGCTATCAGCTTCACGGCACTTTCCGCGCTCGGCCGCTCCAGGCGATAGAAGCCGCGTGATGGCGACAGCGACCGACGCCCCCTCTCTCTCCCGTCTCATGCCGCGGCTTGCGGCCGTGCACCTGGCGAGCGTCGGGGGTATCATCGTCGGTGCGGGCCTCGGCCGCCCGCTGCTGGTCCAGGCGTTCGCCGCGCTCTTCGCAACCGTGATCATATTGGTGGCCATCGCCATCAATCGGCCGCTGTGGGGGGCGGAGACGGCTGCCGTAGCGCCTGCCGAAGCAGCGCGGCGCAACAT
Organism: Hyphomicrobiaceae bacterium; assembly: GCA_035440865.1. Taxonomy (GTDB): domain Bacteria; phylum Pseudomonadota; class Alphaproteobacteria; order Rhizobiales; family Hyphomicrobiaceae; genus DAORNH01. Next base: position 23,749 of record DAORNH010000025.1, read on the forward strand.
CCGCCTCGTCGCGCTTGCTTACGCCTGGGGCGCGCTTGCGATGCTTGCCGCATATGCCCTTTCAGGTGTGCGCTGGCAGCACGGCTGGCAGTACGGCGCCGGCATGGCGGTGATCTCGGCGATCACGATGCTCGTCGCCCATCGGCAGGGCGATCCGCGGTCCGTTCTCGCGCGAGCCCCGGCACTGCGACTGCTGTCGCTCGTCAACGTGCTGCACGGCGCTGCAGCGATCGCCGCCCTCGCCTGGCTGATCGGCTCCGGCAAGCTCATGAGCCCGCGCGGCGACTGGGTCGCCAATCAGATTTTTCTGTTCGGTGGCCTCGTCATCGTCGCGCTCTCGGTGTTCGCCTGGCTCACGCACCAGAGGTGGCGCTGACCATCAAGCGCCGTCGGTATCGCCGCGGCGGACCTCCTGCCGGCTCACCATCCGCCCGCTGAAGCCGCGAAAGCGGCCGGACATCTTGAGCCGCTCCTTCTGCGCCGAGAGTTCGCTGCGCCGCGCCTCATCAGGGCGGCCGAGAAGTCGCTGCAGCCGCGAGAGGCCCGCAAGCCCCAAGGCCTTGCCTCCGAACAGCAGCCCCTTCGAGGCGAGCATGGCTGCCGGTACCACGCCTTTCTCCTGGCGCGCGCGTGCGACGAGGTTCTGCTGCATGCCGCCCGTGACGAGCATCTTGTTGACGATCTCCTCCTCGGGCGGCGGGCCGTCGCCGTAGTAGTTGTAGATCAGAGGATGATCGGACTGGCGGATATCGACGCCGAGCGCGACAGCCCGGCCGAAGAAGGCCTGATCCTCCATGCCGGTCGCATTGAAGGCCGGGTCGAAGCGCAAACCGAGCCCGTTGGCGGCCACCAACCGCCGGTTGAACGAGACGTTGCCGGCGCCGCACTTCTGCAATTTCGCGCCATGCGGGAAACGCTCGCGCACGCCGCTGATGCGGCCATTGACGACATCGCAGCCGAATTCCACATGTGATGCGAGATGACCCGCGAGCCAGCCCTGACTGAGCAGCATGTCGTCGTCGACAAACAGCAGGATCTCCGCGTCCGTTCTCTCGAGCGCCACCTTGATCGCGGCGTTGCGCGCGTTCGAGTAGCCGGGCTCGGGCTCGTGGCCATAGTGGACGGGCCACGGCAACGAGGCGAGCGGCGCCTGGATGTAGCTACCCCACGCGCTCTCACGATTGTTGTCGGCAACGACGATTGAGAACGCGAGACCCTTCGGGATATCGAGGGTCGCGATCGTGGCGACGAGTTTCGCGAACGCCTGCGGACGGCGATAGGTGCACACCATCAGCGCAGCGGAGGTCGGATGTGGGCGCGAGGCGTTGGGCTCGCCCATCAGCGAAGGTCCGCCATGAGCGACTGATGAAGGCGAGAAAAAT
>DAORNH010000026.1:0-2716 GCA_035440865.1 Hyphomicrobiaceae bacterium
GCACATCTTCGCCCGTCAGCGGCTCGAAATAGAGGCGGTCCGAGGTGTCGTAGTCGGTCGAAACGGTCTCCGGGTTGCAGTTGACCATGATGGTCTCGTAGCCCGCCGCCGTCAGAGAGAAGCAGGCGTGGCAGCAGCAATAGTCGAACTCGATGCCCTGCCCGATGCGGTTCGGCCCGCCGCCGAGGATGATGACCTTCTTGGCTTCCGACGGCTCGGCCTCGCAGTGCGGCGCTCCGGCGAGCCCACTCTCGTAGGTCGAGTACATGTAGGCCGTCGGCGAGGCGAACTCGGCAGCACACGTGTCGATACGCTTGTAGACGGGCAGCACGCCGAGCCCGCGACGCAGGCTTGCCACTTCGGTCTCGCTCCTCCCCGCAAGCTTTGCGAGCCGCGCATCCGAGAAGCCGAGCGCCTTCAGCACACGCAGCGCTTCAGCGTGCCTTGGCAGGCCGTTCGCCTTCACCTCTGCTTCGACGTCGATCAGCTCCTGAAGCCGCTCGAGGAACCAGGGATCGATCCGGCAAGAGGCGTGGATCTCCTCGTGGGAGACCCCGAGGCGCATCGCCTGCGCCACCTTCAATAGCCGGTCCGGCGTCGGCCGGCCGAGCGCCGCGCGGATGACGTTCTTGTCGTCGCCCTGCCCGAGCCCCTCGAAGGCGATGTCGTCGAGGCCGCTGAGCCCGGTCTCGAGGCCGCGCAGTGCCTTCTGCAGGCTTTCCGCGAAGGTGCGCCCGATCGCCATCACCTCGCCGACCGACTTCATCGAAGTCGTGAGCGTCGGGTCCGAGCCCGGGAACTTCTCGAAAGCGAAGCGCGGGATCTTGGTGACGACGTAGTCGATCGTCGGCTCGAAGGAGGCGGGCGTTGCACCGCCGGTGATCTCGTTCTGGATCTCGTCGAGCGTGTAGCCGACGGCGAGCTTCGCCGCGACCTTGGCGATCGGGAATCCTGTCGCCTTGGAGGCGAGCGCCGACGAGCGCGAGACGCGCGGGTTCATCTCGATGACGACGAGGCGTCCGTCCGCCGGGTTCACGGCGAACTGCACGTTCGAGCCGCCGGTCTCGACGCCGATCTCGCGCAGCACCGCCAAGGAGGCGTTGCGCATGATCTGGTATTCCTTGTCGGTGAGCGTCAGCGCGGGGGCGACCGTGATCGAATCGCCCGTATGCACGCCCATCGGATCGATGTTCTCGATCGAGCAGACGATGATGCAGTTGTCCGCCGTGTCGCGGACCACCTCCATCTCGAACTCCTTCCAGCCGAGCACGCTTTCCTCGACCAGCACCTGGCGCGTCGGCGAGGCATCCAAGCCACGCTCGATGATCTCGAAGAACTCCTCGCGGTTGTAGGCGACGCCGCCGCCGGTGCCACCGAGCGTGAAGGACGGGCGGATGATCGCCGGCAGACCGACGAACTCGAGGGCGGCGCGCGCCTCCTGGCGGTCGTGCGCCATCATCGACTTCGGCGTTGCAAGACCGATCTTTTTCATCGCCTCGCGGAAGAGGAGCCGATCCTCCGCCTTGTCGATGGCCTCGGCCTTGGCACCGATCATCTCGACGCCGAGTGCTGAGAGAATGCCCTGCTTGTGCAGCGCCAGCGCCGTGTTGAGCGCGGTCTGGCCGCCCATCGTCGGCAGCAGCGCGTCCGGGCGCTCCTTGGCGATGATCTTGGCGACGATCTCCGGCGTGATCGGCTCGATATAGGTCGCGTCCGCGAGCTCCGGATCCGTCATGATCGTCGCCGGATTGGAGTTGACGAGGATCACGCGGTAGCCCTCGGCCTTCAGAGCCTTCACGGCCTGCGTGCCGGAGTAATCGAACTCGCACGCCTGGCCGATGACGATCGGGCCGGCGCCGATGATGAGGATCGAGGAGATGTCGGTGCGTTTTGGCATGAGCCGCGTCTTATCGCAGCGCAGCGGAGATGGCTATAGGCCGCCGCAAAGGCTTGGTCGACGCACGCGGGGTCGCTTGCCGCTCCGCCGCCGCATGTTAAATTGGCGGCATGAACAAACATCTCCCTTTCGAGCGCCTCCGCCGCGACCCGACCCAGGCCGCCGAAGGCCTGCCGCGCTGGCGCTGGAGCACTGCCGAGCTCGAGCGCATGGCGGGACTCGGCGTTTTTTCCGAGGACGACCGGTTCGAGCTCATTGGCGGGGAGATTGTGCCGATGTCGCCCAAGGGCAATTTCCACGAGGTGCTGCGCAACCAGCTTTCGTTCGTACTTGCGCGCCTCTGCCCGCCCGATATTCGCGTGGCCTTTGAACCGCAGTTCAACCTGGCACCCGATACCTACACCCATCCCGACATCCTCGTGCACAAGGCCGTGGAACAGGTTCCGTTCGTGAAGGGCGACACTGCTCTCCTCGTGATCGAGGTTGCTGAAAGCTCTCTCTCGTTCGATCTCAAAGCAAAGGCCCTGCTCTACGCGCGCCATGGTGTCCGCGAGTACTGGGTGATCGATGCCAAGCGGCGGATTACGCGAGTTCACCGCGATCCTGAGGCCGGCGGCTTCGGGCACGTTCACGAGGCCCAAAGCCGGGAGCGTCTCGTGCCCGCACTCGCGCCGACCCTCGCTGTCGCGCTCGACGAGCTGACGCTCGACTGAGCTGGGTGGGCGTCCAGCATTGCGCACGGGCATAGGTGACCCGCGTCATCTCGCTTGACCGGGATCAAGCGCTTCTCAGACGATAGCGTCAGGATCGACCGCATCT
>DAORNH010000026.1:2929-7148 GCA_035440865.1 Hyphomicrobiaceae bacterium
CGGCGTCGGCGGCACCTGGTACTGGAACCGCTATCCGGGCGCGCGTTTCGATTCCGAGAGCTACTCCTACGGCTACTCGTTCTCGAAGGAGCTGCTCCAGGAGTGGGACTGGCAGGAGCATTTCGCGCCGCAGCCCGAGACGCTCCGCTACCTCAACCATGTCGCCGACAAGTTTGCGCTCCGCCCGGACATCGAGTTCCGCTCCCGCGTCAGCTCTGCCCACTACGATGCCGCACGCCGCGGTTGGACCGTCACGCTTGAGAGCGGCAAAGTCGCCAGCGCCCGTTTCCTCATCACCGCCGTCGGTCCCCTCTCCGCGCCCGTGATGCCGCGCATTCCGGGTGTGGCGAGCTTCAAAGGCGAAGCCTACCACACGGCGACCTGGCCGCATCAGCCCGTCACCTTCGCGGGTAAGCGCGTCGCCGTGATCGGCACGGGTGCCACGGGCGTCCAGACCATCCAAGAGGTCGCCAAGACGGTCGGCCACCTCACCGTCTTCCAGCGCACCCCCAACTGGTGCAAGCCGCTGAAGAACCGGCCGATCACGCGGGAGGAGATGGCGCATATCAAGGCGAACTACGACGACATCTTTCGCCGCTGCAACGAGACCTATGCGTGCTTCCTCCACACGACCGACATGCGCAGCGTCTTCGACGTCGCGCCGGCCGAGCGCGAGGCCTTCCTCGAAAAGCTCTACGAGACGCCGGGCTTCGGCATGTGGCAGGGCAACTTCCGCGACATGCTGACCGACCGCGAGGCGAACCGCGTCGTCTCGGACTTCGTCGCGAGGAAAATCCGCGAGCGCGTCAAGAACCCCGCGGTCGCGGAGAAGCTCATCCCGAAGAACCACGGCTTCGGGACGCGCCGCGTGCCGATGGAGACCCACTACTACGAGGTCTACAACCAGCCGAACGTCGAACTCGTCGACATCAAGGCGACGCCGATCGAGGCGATCACGGAGCGCGGCATCCGGACGAGCGAGCGCGAGTTCACCTTCGACATGATCATCTTCGCGACCGGCTTCGACGCCGTGACCGGGAGCTTCGATCGTATCGACATCCGCGGCGCCGGCGGGCAGTCGCTCAAGGACAAGTGGCGCGGCGGCATCGAGACCCTGCTCGGCATCCAGGTCGCGGGCTTTCCGAACATGATGATGCTGGTCGGGCCACACACCGCCCTCGGCAACATCCCGCGCTCCATCGAGCACAATGTCGACTGGGTCGCGCGCCTCATCGGCCACATGACGACCCAGGGCCTCACGCACGCCGACGCGCGCACGGAAGCCGTCGTGGCATGGACCGATTTCGTGCGTGAGAAGGGCGAGGGCCTGCTCACGAACGAGGTCGATTCCTGGATGACCGGCGTCAACACGAACATCGAGGGGAAGTCCAAGCGTGTCCTCGCCCGCTACAGCGGCAGCGCGCCCGACTTCCGCGCCTGGTGCGACCGGGTCGCGGAAGGTGGCTACCGGGAGCTCCATCTCGCCTGATCCAGCCACGTTGATGCGGCGCAAGGCGCGCTAGTGCCCGCATCTGCGAAGCTTTCCTCATCAACCAGGAAAGCAGACATGAACCACAAGCATCGTAAGGTCCTGCACGCCCTTTTTGCCCACCCGGTGAGCAGCAACATCAACTTCAGGGAGGTCGTGCACGTGCTCGAGAGCCTCGGCGCGACCATCGAGAACAAGTCAGGAAACAGGGTCGGCGTGACGCTTGCCGGCCATACCGCGGCGTTCATCCACGTCCATCACGATCTCGGCAAGGACGAGGTCGCCCAGATCCGCAAATTCCTGACCACCTGCGGCGTCGATCCGCAGGCCTATCCGGTCTGAGCCCGGCGGCACTCGGAGGCCGCGCTACCGGGGCAAGTCCTTCAGGTAGCGCGATCCGGCGGGCGCGAGGCTGTCGAGGTAGGCCAAGAGCGCGCGCACGTCGGCGAGGCCGAGATCGCTCATCGGCATCTCCTCGTGGCCGCCGACCACACCGGATTTCAGCGCCTCGACGAGCATCTCGCTCGGGAAGCGCTCGGCGAGGCGGCGGAATGGAATGACGTCACTCTGGTCGCTCGCGCCGGATGGTCCGACCGCATGGCAGCGCGAGCAGCGCCCCTCGGCGATGAGCCGGCCACGCTCGATCGCGGCCGGATCCGCGGCATGGCTCGCCGCAACTGTTGCAAGCGCGAGGAGCGACATCGCGGCCAATAGCAAGGTGCGCTGCTTCATCTGTCTTCGGCCCTTCCGCCATTCGTGGCCCATAAGCCGGTTCGCCATGGTCCGGGTTGACGTCGCGCAATGAATTTGCCGCAATCCACAGAAGACTGAGGGGCGGTGGCGCGAGCCGCGCCGCAGAGCCAATCTCGGGAGCCTTCCCATGACGCCCCCCCTGAAACTCGGCATCTACCTCACACTAGCCGCCGCCTCGCTCGCACTCGCGGTTCCGCCGCGCGTCGAAGCGCAGGCCGTCGATTGCCTGAAGCCCGTCGAAGGCTCGGCGAGCATGGTCGTCCGCCAGCCCCCCGATGCCGGCAGCCTCAACAAATCACCCGACTATCCCTTGGCCAAGCTCAAAGCACGCCGCGACGTCGGCGGCGCCTGGATGAAGGCCGTTGCCGAACATTGCCCGGGCTTCGACACGTCTTGGGCGCGGGCAAAGCGGAAGAACGTGAAGTGCGGCTTCTTCAGCTCGACCCCGCGTTACAGTTGCATCCAGACGGGCATCCCAGCCCGAAAGCGTAAGTCCAGCTGAAGCCTCGGCGGATTGACGGCCGATGTCACATCGGGCAGAGCGGGCCGGCACATGAGGTCCCAATGCGCCCGCCCGACGAAGATGCCGTCTCGAGCCTCCTCACCGTACGCGATTGGCTGCGCCACGCGACCAGCCGCTTTCGCGCCGAAGGCCTCCAGTTCGGGCACGGCACCACGCGTGCTGTCGACGAGGCCGCCTTCCTCATCCTGCACACGCTGTCTTTGCCGATCGACGAGCTCGATCCCTGGCTCGACGCGCGGTTGACGATCACCGAGCGCCGCGCCATCAAGGACATCATCGAGCGGCGGATCAGCACCCGCAAGCCCGCCCCCTACATCACCAACCAGGCCTGGATCGGTGGCGTCCCCTTCTACGTCGACGAGCGGGTCATCGTGCCGAGACCGCTCATCGGCGAGTTGCTGGTGAGCGGGGCCCTAGATGCCGCGCTCGGTCGCCAGGCTCCTGTCGCTTCCATCCTCGATCTCTGCACCGGGTCGGGTTGCCTCGCCATCCTCGCGGCCATGGTTTGGCCGAACGCCTCGGTCGATGCGGTGGACATCGACGAGGGCGCGCTCGAGGTCGCTCGCCGCAATGTGACCAACCACGATCTCGAGTCCCGTGTGCGCCTCGTGAAATCCGACCTGTTCGCCGGAGTCGACGGCCGCCGCTATGATCTCGTCATCGCGAACCCGCCCTATGTCAACGCCGCCGCCATCGCAGCCTTCCCGCCTGAGCACCGCGCTGAGCCGATCCTCGCCCACGCCGGCGGCGAAGACGGGCTCGACATTGTCCACCGCATCATGGCTGAGGCACCGGTGCATCTGGCACCCGAAGGACAGCTCGTGCTCGAGGTCGGAACCGCACGCGAGCTCATGGAGACCGCCTACCCGAGGCTCGCCTTCGTCTGGCTCGATACGGAGGAGACGACCGGTGAAGTGCTTCTCATAGCGCGCGAAGGCATGCTGACCTTGCCCCCGAAAGCTCGATCCGGACGAGGGTCACGCAAGGGCGGTTGAGCGCGCTCTTCGGCATTGGACATGTTAACCGGGCTCTGTTAGAAGCCATCCAAGCGATGCGCCGGCTCCCTTCGCAGGAGATCCGGCTTCTTTGGCCGTCCAACCATCGAGGAACGTACCGACCGTGCAGGTTCTCGTTCGTGACAACAACGTCGATCAGGCGCTTAAGGCGCTCAAGAAGAAGATGCAGCGTGAGGGCATCTTCCGGGAAATGAAGCTCCGCAATCATTACGAGAAGCCCTCCGAGCGCAAGGTTCGCGAAAAGGCAGAGGCTGTGCGCCGCGCGCGCAAGCTCGCGAGGAAGCGCGCCCAGCGTGAGGGGCTACTGCCAGGCAAGCCGGCCGTGGTGAAGCCCGGCGCTAAGGGTCCAGGTCGCGGTGGTCCGCGCTCGGGTGGACCTGGCGGCTCGGGCGGATTCGGTGGCTCGGGCGGCTTCGGCGGCGGCGGCTCTGGCGGGTT
>DAORNH010000026.1:7175-7540 GCA_035440865.1 Hyphomicrobiaceae bacterium
CGGAAACAATTGGGCCGTCTCGTTTGATCGAGGCGGCCTTTATGCTTGGGCCTGCAGACCCGGTGGCCTCGATCCCCGGCTCACAAGGCAATCGTCGCGTTGACAATCCAGCGTTGGCAAGGCTTGGTCAGCGCGGACGGGCTCAAGGGGATGGACCGGATGTCTCTCGACGACGTGGCAAAAATTGTCGTTGCGTTCGTGAAGGAGCACCGCAATCTCGCGGCGCCGATCGTGTTCGCGCTGGCCTTCGGCGAGTCGCTCGCCTTCCTGTCCCTCATCATCCCGGCGACCATTATCCTGGTCGCGATCTCGGGCCTGCTCGGCGCGGGCGGCTACACCATCTGGAACCTCTGGGATGTGCTCCT